>CAXVWQ010000222.1:0-22425 GCA_964263755.1 Roseomonas sp.
GGGGCGCCCGGGGTGGGGGGGGGGCGCCGGGGGGGGGGGGGGGGGCCCCCCCCACGGCACGCTCGGGGCGATCCTAGCCGCTGACGGCGCCGTCGGCCGGCTGGAAGCTGAGCGACACGCCGTTCATGCAGTAGCGCTCCCCCGTCGGCCGGGGACCGTCCGGGAAGACGTGGCCGAGGTGGCCGTCGCAGCGGGCGCAATGCACCTCGGTCCGCGTCATGAACAGCGAACGGTCGGTCGTGGTCGCCACCGCGCCCTCGATGGGCCGGAAGAAGGACGGCCAGCCCGACCCGCTCTCGAACTTCGTGTCGGAGGTGAAGAGCGAGGTGCCGCAGGCGGCGCAGGCGTAGGTTCCCGTCCGCTTCTCCGCGTTGAGGGCGGAGGAGCCGGGACGTTCCGTGCCGTGCTGCCGCAGCACGCGGAACTGGTCGGGCGAGAGGGTCTGGCGCCACTCCGCGTCCGACTTCTCGACCGGGCCGGTGACGGTGCGGTCCTCGCTCATGCCGCGCGCTCCCGCAGGCGATGGGAAAAGGTCTTGCGGAACTTCGCGACCTTCGGCCCGACCACCGCGCGGCAGTAACCGGACCAGGGGTTGCGGGCGTAGTAATCCTGGTGCTCCGGCTCCGCGTCGTAGAAGACGGGAGCCGGAGCCAGTTCCGTCACGACGGGGCCGCCGTAGAGGCCCCCCGCCGTCACCTCCGCCATCACCTCCCGCGCCGTCGCCTCCTGCTCCGGCGAGGTGAAGAAGATGGCGGACCGGTATTGCGGCCCGACGTCGGCGCCCTGGCGGTCCTTCGTCGTGGGATCGTGGATGGTGAAGAACACGCGGAGGATGTCCGCGAAGGTCACCACCGACGGGTCGAAGACCACCTTCACCACCTCGACGTGGCCCGTGGTCTTGGCGCAGACCTGTTCATAGGAGGGGTTCGGGACGTGCCCGCCGGCGTAGCCGGACACCGCTTCCTTCACGCCCTGCATGTTTCGATAGACCGCGTCGAGGCACCAGAAGCAGCCCCCGCCGAGGATCGCGGTTTCGGTGTGTGTCGTGTCGCTCATGCGGCCGGATATGGGGAGCGGCCGGCGGGCCGACCAGGGTTGCGCGTGGACGCCGCGCGGCGGCCGGTCCACCCTGGCCGCGATGAGGTTCCCGCCGCCGCACCCCCTCCCCCTCCCGTCTGACGATCCCGCGGCGCTGGGCTTCGACCCGGCGCGGCTGGCCGAGGCCGTGGCCTTCGCCGCGGCGCATGACAGCCCCGTCCCGCGCGACCTCCTGTCCCACCTGGAGAACGGCCAGTTCGAGCTGCCGCCGGACAACGAGGTCCTCGGCCCGACGGCGCCGCGCGGCGGACCGAACGGGCTGATCCTGCGGGACGGCGTCCTCGCCGCGCGCTGGGGCGACACGCGGCAGGTGGACATGACCTTCTCCGTGGCGAAATCCTGCCTCTCGCTCCTTGCCGGCCTCGCGACGGGTGACGGCCTGCTGCCGGACCTCGACGCGCCGGTGGCGGGCAGCGTGCCGCACGACGCCTTCCGGGGGGACCGGAACGGGCGGGTGACGTGGCGGATGCTCCTGACCCAGACGAGCGAGTGGGAGGGGTCGCTCTTCGGGAAGGCGGACCGCATCGACCGCGGCCGGGATCTCGCGCGGGAGGGGCGCGGGACCAAGGGCGAACGGCTCCTCGTCGAGCCCGGCGAGCACTGGGAATACAACGACGTGCGGGTCAACGCTCTCTCCCTCGGTCTGCTGCACCTGTTCCGCCGGCCGCTGCCGGACGTCTGGCGGGATCGCGTGATGCGACCGATCGGCGCCTCCCCGGACTGGCGCTGGGAGGCGTATCGGACCGCGACGGTGGAGGTTGGCGGCGTCCCGATGCCGTCGGTGCCGGGGGGCGGCCACTGGGGCGGCGGCATCTTCACCCACGCCGAGGATCAAGCGCGGATCGGGCTGCTCGTCCTCACCGACGGGGTCTGGGGGGACCGGCGCATCCTGCCCGAAGGATGGGTGGCGGCGTCCGGCGTGCCCGTGCCACTCAACCCGGATTACGGGCTGCTGTGGTGGCTCAACCGGACGGGGCGGTTCCCGGAGGCTGACCGGGCATCCCTCCTCGCCGTCGGGGCGGGAGGGAACGTGATCTGGATCGAGCCGGCGACAGGGATCGTGGCGGTGTTCCGGTGGCTCGACCCGGCGGCGCTGCCGTCGATGATCCGGATGGTGTGCGGGGCACGGACGCGATGAACGACATGGTGGCCCCCGGGCCGGACGACGCGGCGGCGATCCACGCGGCGACGCTGACGCTCGACACCCACGTGGACATTCCCTGGCCCGACACGCCCGACCCGCGGGGGGAGACCCGGCGGCAGGTGGACTTCGCGAAGATGCGGGCCGGCGGCCTCGGTGCGGTGGTGTTCATCGCCTACACCCCCCAGGGCCCCCGGACGCCGGAGGGGCACGCCGCCGCGGGCGGCCGGGCCGAGGCGATGCTGCGCGCCATCCGCGCCACGGCCTCCGGGGACGGTCGCAGGATCGTGGACCGCGCCGGGGCGCTGGAGGCGGCCCACCGCGACGGCGTCGCCGCCGTCCTGCTGGCCGTGGAGAACGGCAACGCCATGGGGCACGACCTGTCCCGGCTGGCGCTGTGGCGCGGCCTCGGCGCGATCTACGTGACGGTCACGCATGACGGCCACAACGACCTCTCCGACGCCGCCCGCCCGCGCGCCGACCTCGGCGACAGCCCCGCCGTGCACGGCGGCCTGTCCGCCCTCGGGCACGAGGCGGTGGCGGAGATGAACCGCCTGGGCCTGATGGTCGACGTCTCCCACATCGCCCGCCCCGCGATGTTCCAGGCCGTCGAGGCGTCCCGGGCCCCGGTCGTGGCGACCCATGCCTGCTGCGCCGCGCTACGGGCCCATCCCCGCAACCTCGACGACGAGCAGCTCGACGCCCTGCGGGGTTCCGGCGGCCTCTTCCAGGTCACGGCGGTCCCGGCCTTCCTGCGGAACCCCGACGAGAACGGCCGGTTCCGGGCGACGGTGGAGGACATCGCCGACCACGTGGACCACGCGGTCCGGCGCATCGGCCTGGACCACGTCGGCCTGTCCTCGGACTTCGACGGGGGCGGCGGCGTCGAGGGCTGGCGGCACGCGGGAGACACGGCGAACCTCACGGCCGCGCTCGTCCGACGGGGCTACGACCGCGCGGCGATCGGCCTGCTCTGGTCCGGGAACTTCCTCCGGGTCTGGCGCCGGGTGGAGGAGGTCGCTGCGGGGGGGTGAGGCGACCACCCCAGGGGCGCCCCGGCGGGAGAGGATCGGGCTGGTGCCCGATGGCGGCGTTTCAGGCGGCCGGCACCACCCTCCCCACGATGCGGCACCGGAGGGCTTCGCGTCCTGCTGCGCCGGCGGGGTCACCCGTTCCCCAAGGGGGCCGCGGTGGTGGGCGCCCCAGGGCTCGAACCGCCGGTTCTCATCGTGATGATGCGTCTTCCGTCCCGTGCTCCAGCCATGGCCCGGGGCACGGGAGCGGATCGTGCGACCGGGCGCCGTGCCGCCGCCGGGGCCGCATGGGGTGGCCGCGGATCACGGCCTCCCGTGTCCGCGCTGCCGCAGCACCCGGGCCACCACCAGCAGGACCACGCCGAGCCCGATCACCGCGAAGGTGACGGGCGCCGCGTGGAACGCGCCCGCCACCGTCGCCGGCACCCACCACAGCGCGTCCAGCGCCTGCACCGGGAGCCAGAGCAACGCGTCCCACCCGACGATCAGCGCCGCGATCCCGAGACCGACGAGCAGCACGCCGAGGGTCCAGAGATTGCGGGACATCACGCCGGCTCGGCCGCCGGCGGTCGTGCCTCCGTCTCGCCCTCAGGCCTTGCTTCGCCATCGGCCCCCTGTCCCAGTTCGGTCATCCGGTCGGCCTGCTTGCGCTCCGCCTTCGCCCTGGCCTTCGCATCCTTCGCCCGCTCGCGCTCCGCGCGCTCCTGACCGTAATTCGGCTTCCGCATGGTCCGCGGTCCTTTCCTATTCGCTTGTCCTGACGCGCCGCAGGCGCACCCCCGGCCCCTCGCCATCCGCCGCGACGAAGATCACGCCGGCGGCTTCGAGCGTGGTGCGGATCGCGGCCATGCTGACGGGCAACGGCGTCCGTCGGCCAGCCTCGAAATCGCGGACGGTGCTGTTACCGACCTTCGCCGCCGCGGCAAGCCGGTCTTGCGACCAGCCCATCAATCCGCGCGCGGCGCGCACTTGCGGTGCCGTGAGAACCGGACCGTCCACCACCACCCTGCCAACGGTATCCGTTGACATTATCCTCGGGGCGATACGGCCGCAACATCAACGCTATTCGTTGGCTGCGTCGCCATGCGGCGCGTAGCACGGCGCACGCCCGGTCGGACCTCGCCCCCCGGGGGCTGCCATCCGCGACCTGAGGCGGGCCGTGCGGGCGACCCCCGAACGCCCCGTCACGCTTCGGAGATCGATAGCCTCCGTGGCGGGACGCGGCCACGAAACGCGCGATCCGCCCCGGAGCCCTCGGCGATGGCCGGGAACGGGTGGCTTGAGAGCCCGGACTGACGAAGTCCCTGGAGCCCTCGAAGGGATGGTGGGCGCTGTAGGGCTCGAACCTACGACCCGCTGATTAAGAGTCAGCTGCTCTACCAACTGAGCTAAGCGCCCTCGCCGGGCGGACCTGAGAGGGCCCGGGCCGCGCCATGTAGCGGGTTCGCCGCCTGGGTCAAGCTTCCCGTCACTCCCGGGTCGCCGCGAACTCCGCATCCCGGTGGACGAAGACGCTCGCCAACAACCCGAAGCCGAGCATGACGGTGAGCATGGCCGAGCCGCCGTGGGAGATGAGGGGGAGAGGCACGCCGCCCACCGGGATGGACCCGGTGACCATCGCCACGTTCACGAAGACGTAGAGAAAATAATTGGTCCCGAGTCCGATGGCGACGATCCGCCCGAACTGGTGGCGCGACCGGAGCGCCGTCAGGAAGGCGAAGACGATGACGAGGGCGAGGAGGCCGAGGGTCGCCAGGGCCCCGACGAGGCCGAACTCCTCCGCGATCATCGTGAAGATGAAGTCGGTCTGCTTCTCCGGCAGGAAGTTGAGGTGGCCTTGGGTGCCCTGCAGGAAGCCCTTGCCCCACATCCCGCCGGAGCCGAGGGCGATCTTGGACTGGATGATGTTGTAGCCGGCGCCGAGCGGATCGCTCTCCGGATCGAGGAAGGTGGTGATCCGGGCGCGCTGGTAGTCCCGCAACCCATCGTAGGCGATCGGCGCGGCGACTGCGGCGGCGGAGGCGACGAGGGCGAACTTCCACCACCGGACCCCGGCGGACCAGAAGACCGCGGCGCCGATCGTCGCGGTGATGAGGGCGGTGCCGAGGTTCGGCTGCTTCAGGATGAGGGCGACGGGAACGACGACCATGATCGCGGGGGGGATGAGGAACAGGGGATTGCCGACCCGCTCCCAGGAGGCGCGGTGGAAGTACTGGGCGAGGCCCAGCACGAGGGTGATCTTCATCAGCTCGGAGGGCTGCAGCTGGATCGGACCGATGTCGATCCACCGCTGCGCGCCCTTGCCGACGTTGCCGTGCAGCAGCACGAGGACGAGGAGCGCGAGGGCGCCGAGGTAGCCCACCCAGGCGAAGCGGGCGATCAGCCGGATGTCCACGAGGGCGAGCGACACCATCAGGACGAGGCCGAAGGCGAAGCGGATGGCGTGCTTGGACGCGTAGAGATCGGCGTTGCCATCCCCGGCGGACCAGAGCGCGACGTAGCCGACGCCGGCGATGGCGCAGAGCAGCAGGACGAGGCTCCAGGGGACCTGCCAGAGCTTCTCCAGGATGCCGAAGGAGCGTTCGCGCATCAGCAGCCGGCGCTCGTAGAACTGCGGACGTTCGAGGGTCATCGGGCGGGCCCGGAGGCGTCGGCGATCCGGGCGCCGCCCGGGGCGGCCGGCGGGACGCGGAAGCGGGTGAAGACGTCGGTCAGGATGTCGCGGGCCAGCGGCGCCGCGGCGCCGGAGCCGGAGGTGCCGTGCTCCACCACCACGGAGACGGCGTAGAGCGGGTTGTCGTGCGGCGCGAAGGCGACGAACAGGGCGTGGGGGCGCCACTCCCGGGGAACGGATTCGACGCGGAAGCCGCGTTCCCGCTGCTCGCGCGTCACGCGGCGCACCTGGGTGGTGCCGGTCTTGCCGGCCATCTGGCCGAACTGGGACGGCAGGCGGGAGCGGAGGGCGGTGCCGCCGGGCTCGTTCACCACGGCCCACATGGCGTCCCGCATGAGGCGAAGGTCGCGCTCCGGAAGGCCGAGGGACGGCCACTCCTCCGAGCGGGTGCCGCGGACGGCGCGGCCGCCGATGGTGCGCGTGAGATGGGGGTGGACGGCGCGGCCGGTGGCGATGCGGGCGGTCATCGTGGCGAGGGACAGGGGGGTCAACTGGTAGAAGCCCTGGCCGATGCCGTGCACGACGGTGTCGCCGAGGTTCCAGGGTTTCCCCTGGGCCATGCGCCACGCGCGGGTGGGGACGAGGCCTTTGCGGGTGCCGGGAAGTTCGATGTCGAGGTCCACGCCGAGGCCGAGGCGGTTGGCCATCGCGGCGATGCGGTCGATGCCCGTGCGCTTCGCCATCTCGTAGAAGTAGCAGTCGCAGGAGTATTTGAGGCCGTTCCGCATGTCCATCGCACCGTGGCCGGCGCGGGAGTGGCAGTGGAAGCGGGTGTCGCCGAGGTCGTAGAAGCCGGGACAGGGAACGCGGTCGCCGGGGGTGCAGACCCGGGCGTCCAGCGCCGCGAGCGCCACGACCATCTTGAAGGTGGAGCCGGGGGCGTAGAGGCCGTTGGTCACCTTGTTGATGAGGGGAGTGGAGCGGCGCGAGGTCCATTCCCGCCACTGCGCCGACGACACCCCGGCGGCGAAGAGGCTCGGGTCGAAGGAGGGCTGGGTGGCCATCGCCAGCACCTCGCCGTTCCGGGCGTCCATCACCACGGCCGAGGTTCCCTCCTCGCAGCGGGCGCGGACGGTCTTCTGGAGTTCCGCGTCGATCGAGAGGCCGACATCCTGGCCGGGTAGGCCCTCCCGCCGGTCGAGTTCGCGGATGACGCGGCCCACCGCGTTCACCTCCAGCCGCATGGCGCCGGCGCGGCCGCGCAGGACGCGGTCGTGGTGACGCTCGATCCCGGCGCGGCCGACGCGGATGCCGGGAAGTTCCAGCAGGGGATCGCCGCCGATGTCGCCCTCGGCGGGGGGCGCGACGTAGCCGACGGCGTGGGCGAGATGCTCGCCCTCCGGGTATTCCCGTGTCTGGCCGACGTCCACGGAGACGCCGGGGAGGTCGGGCGCGTTGATCTCGATCCGCGCCATCTCCTCCCAGGACAGGAACTCGCGGACGATCACGGGGACGAAGCGGCGGCGGCGGCGGACCTCGCGCTCGATCCGGGCGCGCTCGTGCTCGGCCAGCGGGACGATGCGGGTGAAGGTGTCGAGCACCGCGGGCACGTCGCGGGCGTGCTCCGCCACCAGCAGGGCGCGCCAGTTCAGCTGGTTGCCGGCGATGATCGCCCCTTCGCGGTCGAGGATCCGGCCGCGCGGCGGGGCGAACAGGCGGGCGGACAGGCGGTTCTCCTCCGCCAGCGTCGCGTAGCGCTCGCCGTCCTCGACCTGCAGCTTCTGCAGGCGGTGGGCGAGGAAGCCGAGTCCGCCGAGTTGCAGGGCGCCGAGGGCGAGCGCCCGACGGGTGAAGATGGCGCGCCGGTGGTCCGCGTCCTTCTTCGTGCCGACCTCTCTCATGCGGGCGGCCTCACGCCAGGGCCTCCGCCTCGCGCATGGCGCGGTGGGCGCGCGTCAGGGGCCAGGCGAGGATGGGGTAGAGGCCGGCGGCGAGGGCCAGCTGCGTCAGCGCCGTGGCGGGCGGCAGCAGGGCCCAGCCGAGGAGGGCGTGGAGGGCGTAGCCGAGGGCCACGCCCGAGGTCGCCGCGGCGAGGTAGGCGAGCCAGACGAGAAGGAAGGGCTGCTTCGCGAGGCCCCGCCGCAGGCGCAGGGCCGCCGCGTGGACCAGCAGCAGGATCAACGTCGCGACGCCGACGGGGCCGAAGCCCAGCAGGTCCTGGAACAGGCCGAGGAGGAAGACCACGGGGGCGGACATGGCGGCGGGGCGGAAGGTCGTCCAGAAGAACACGCTGGCAAGGGCGATGGCGGGCATGAGGGAGGGCAGACCCGGCAGGGCCCCGGCGCCGACGAGCATCAGCGCCGTGGACGTCGCCGGAAGGGCGGCGCGGGCGAGCGCATCGAGGCGCCGGAGGAGGCCCGGGGCGGGTTCCCGGCGGCCGGGAATGGACATGGCGGTCTAGCGCCGGGGCCGCGCGGGGGCGGGCTCGGGGCGCGACACCGCTTCCGGAGGGAGGATGCCGGCCAGCCCGAACTCGAAGATGCGGAGGACGTCGAGGCGATCGAGGCGGGCCAGCAGCTCGACCTCGGGCGACCCGGTCGCGCTGATGCGGACGACGCCGATGGGAAGGCCCGACGGGAAGGCGGCGGATTCGGCCCCGGTGACGATGCGGTCGCCCTCGGCGGGCTGCACCCCCTCCGGCCAGTGGGACAGGCGGGGGCGGGCGCCGTTCGTGCCGATCATCATCGCCCGGGCACGCGAGCCTTCCAGCACCACGGGGATGCGGGAGTTGATGTCGGTGACGAGGAGGACGCGGGCGGAGCGTTCGCCGACCTCCGTGACGCGTCCGGCGAGCCCGCGTTCGTCCAGCGCGATCTGGCCTTTACGGAGCGGCAGCTGGGGCCCGGTGGCGAGAAGGACGGCGCGGGCGTAGGTGCCGCCGGCATCGGCCACCACGCGGGCGGTGCGGAACTGCGGCGCCGCCTCCGGGACGAAGCCGAGCTGCCCGCGGAGCATGACGTTCTCCGCTTCGAGCGAGAGGGCGGCGGACTGCCAGCGGTGCAGGCGCTCGTTCTCCTCCCGCAGCCGCGCGGCCTCGGCGCGGAGGTCGAGGAGGGTGCGGGCCTCGGCGATGCCGTTGCGGGCGGTGGCGATGGGTTCGGCCGCCATCGCGTAGAGGGGCGCCAGCGCGTCGGTCAGGGCCATGCGGGCCCGCTCGACGACGACGGTGTCGGCCTTGCCGAGCACGATGGTGCCGAAGGCGACGGCGACGAGGACGGGAACCGTCAGGCGGCCGAGCGCCTGGCGGAGGGGGATGCTGAGTCGGATCATGTCACCCCCCTGCCCTTCCGGCCGGCGTTGGATTCGCCGCCCGCGGCGGCGCGGTCACGGACCCGCGATCAATACATCGAAGAGAGGACGTGGCGAAGCCGCTTGATGTCCTCCAACGCACGTCCCGTGCCGAGGGCCACGCAGTTGAGCGGTCCTTCCGCGACCGAGACGGGAAGGCCGGTCGCTTCCCGCAGCACGTTGTCCAGGCGGTTCAGCAGCGCGCCGCCGCCGGTGAGGACGATACCCTTGTCCACGATGTCCGCGGCGAGTTCGGGTGGCGTGTTCTCCAGCGCGACCTTCACCGCCTCGACGATCTGGGACACGGGCTCGGCGAGACTCTCCGAGATCTGGCGCTGGGAGACGTAGACCTCGCGCGGGACGCCGTTCATCAGGTCGCGGCCCTTCACCTCGGCGATGGGGCCGTCCTCCCATTCCTCCGGCGGCGCCGCAGCGCCGATCTCCATCTTGATGCGCTCGGCGGTGGATTCGCCGATCAGCAGGTTAAACTGCCGCCGGATGTAGGAGATGATCGCCTCGTCCATCTTGTCGCCGCCGACCCGGACGGAGCGGGCATAGACGATGCCGCCGAGGGAGATGACCGCGACCTCCGTCGTGCCGCCGCCGATGTCCACGATCATGGAGCCGGAGGGTTCGGTCACCGGCAGGCCGGCGCCGATCGCCGCGGCCATCGGCTCCTCGATCAACAGGACCTTCCGCGCGCCCGCGCTCTCCGCCGATTCCTGGATCGCCCGGCGCTCCACCGCCGTCGAGCCCGACGGGACGCAGACGATGATCATGGGGGAGGCGAAGGAGCGCCGGTTGTGCACCTTTCGGATGAAGTGCTTGATCATCTCCTCCGCCACCTCGAAGTCCGCGATCACGCCGTCCCGCAGGGGTCGGATCGCCGCGATGTTGCCGGGCGTGCGGCCGAGCATCTGCTTCGCCTCCTCGCCCACCGCCAGGACCTGCTTGCGGCCGCGGATGTCGGCGATGGCCACGACGGACGGCTCGTTCAGGACGATGCCGCGACCCTTCACGTAGACCAGGGTGTTCGCGGTCCCGAGATCGATGGCCATGTCGGCGGACAGGAAGCCGAACAGGCGGGAGAACATGTGGTGACGGGCCTCGGGGTGGGGATGCGGCGGAATGGTGGCGGCGCGGGGTGACTAGACCCGGACTCGGCGCCGCTCAAGGCGTAATCTCGCCTTGTTTCATGGCACGAGACATTGGGTGCCGCATGGGCGAAACCTCGCCGTCACAGGTCGCGTTATACGTGCATCGACAACACGCGGACGGAGCGGATCATGCGTAAGACTTCCCTCGCCATCCTGGCCCTCGCCGGCCTCTCTCTCGGCGCCTGCGGCTACTCGACCGGCGACCGTGCGGTCTCCGGTGGCCTGCTCGGTGCCGGCGCGGGTGCGGGTGTGGCGGCGGTCACCGGCGGCAACGTGGGCACAGGCGCGCTGATCGGTGGCGGCGTCGGCGCGGTCGGCGGCGCCGCGACCTCCGGCCGCGACGTGAACCTCGGGCGCCCGATCTGGCGCTGATCGCGCTTCGGGTCTGATGGGGGGCGGTCCCGGTCGGGGCCGCCCCCTCGTCGTTTCAGGCCGCCGTCATCGCGGCCGGCGCCGTGCGCTCCCGCTTCACCAGCAGCTTGTTGAGGGCATGGACGTAGGCGCGGGCGGAGGCGACGATGGTGTCGGTGTCGGATCCCTGCCCGTCCACCAGCTTGCCAGATTCCTCGAAGCGGACGGTCACGCGGGCCTGGGCGTCCGTGCCGCCGGTGACGGACTGCACCGCGTAGAGCTTCAGCGCGATCTCGTGCGGGTGGGCGGCGCGGATGGCGTTGAAGGCGGCGTCCACGGCGCCGTCGCCGACGGCCATGCCCTCCTTCGCCTCGCCGTCCACCTCCACCGTGCAGGTGGCCATCGGGCGGGTGTGCAGGCCGGACGTGACCGTGAGCGCCGTCAGCCTGATGCGGTCGTGGCCACGGACGATCTCGTCATCGACGAGCGCGGCCACGTCCTCGTCGTAGACGACCTTCTTGCGGTCGGCGAGATCCTTGAAGCGGCGGAAGGCGTCGTTCAGGGCGTTGTCGCCGAGGTCGCCGTAGCCGAGGGTGGTCAGCTTGTCCCGGAAGGCGGCGCGTCCCGAATGCTTGCCGAGGATGAGGGAGTTGGTGGTCCAGCCCACGGATTCCGGCGTCATGATCTCGTAGGTCGAGGCGTCCTTCAGCACGCCGTCCTGGTGAATCCCGGATTCATGGGCGAAGGCGTTGCGGCCGACGATGGCCTTGTTGGGCTGGACGTCGAAGCCGGTGATCGTGGCCAGCAGCCGCGAGGTCTTGAGGATGTTGGGGGTGCGGATGCCCGTCGTGCGCCCGACCGCGACCCCGCGGGTGCGGACGGCCATCGCGATCTCCTCCAGGCTCGCGTTGCCCGCGCGTTCCCCGATGCCGTTGATGGTGCACTCCACCTGCCGGGCGCCGGCGGCGACCGCGGCGAGGGTGTTGGCGACGGCGAGGCCGAGGTCGTCGTGGTTGTGGGTGGAGAAGATCACGCAGTCCGCGCCGGGCACCCGTTCGCGGAGCATCGTGAAGATGCGGGTCATGTCCTCCGGCAGGGCATAGCCGACGGTGTCCGGCACGTTGATCGTCGTGGCGCCCGCCTTGATCGCGGCTTCGACGCAGCGGCAGAGGTAGTCGGGATCGGTGCGGGAGCCGTCCTCGGCGGACCATTCCACGTCGTCCGTGTGCTGCCTGGCAAGGGTGACCGAGCGGATCACGGCGGCCAGCACCTCGTCCGGCGACATGCGAAGCTTGACGCGCATGTGGAGTTCGGAGGTCGAGATGAAGGTGTGGATGCGTGGGCGGGCGGCGGCCTTCACCGCATCGGCGGCGCGGAGGATGTCGCCGTCGGCGGAGCGGGCGAGGCCGCAGATCACCGGGCCGTCCTTGGCGAACCTTTGCGCGATGGAGCGGACGGAATCGTAGTCACCCGTCGAGGCAATGGGGAAACCGGCCTCCAGCACGTCCGCGCCGAGGTCGGCGAGGGATTCCGCCATCCGCAGCTTCTCCTCCAGGTTCATGGAGAAGCCGGGGGACTGCTCGCCGTCCCGGAGGGTGGTGTCGAAGACGATGACGCGGTCGTCGGGGATGGCGCCGAAGGAAGGATGGTTCAGGGACATCGGGGGGGCCTTCGAGAGGGTTCGCTCGGGCGGACGCGAAGCGTCCGGGGTGTCCCCTGAGCGATGCCGGCGATCAGCCGGACGTCACGCCCAGGGGCGGCGAAGTCGAAGGAGGGCGAGCGGAAGGAGCCCGGCCTGAAGGCCGGGGCGGGCGGTCGCGATACGGGCGACGGTCGCGCTCATTAGCGTGAGACTACACGCGACGGGGCGGCCCATGCAACCGCCCTGCGCGTGCCCGGTCAGTTACGCGCCTTGTCCACGAGCTGGTTCTTCTTGATCCAGGGCATCATCTCCCGGAGCTTCTCGCCGACCTGCTCGATCGGGTGTTCCGCGAGGCGGCGGCGGGTGGCCTTGAACGACGCCTGGTTCACCTTGTTCTCCAGCATCCAGTCGCGGGCGAACTTGCCGGACTGGATGTCGGTGAGAACGCGCTTCATCTCGGCCTTCGTCTCGTCCGTGATGATGCGGGGGCCGGTGACGTACTCGCCGTACTCCGCGGTGTTGGAGATGGAGTAGTTCATGTTGGCGATGCCGCCCTCGTAGATGAGGTCCACGATGAGTTTCACCTCGTGGAGGCACTCGAAGTAGGCCATCTCCGGCGCGTAGCCGGCCTCGACGAGTGTCTCGAAGCCGCCCTTGATGAGTTCGACGAGGCCGCCGCAGAGGACGACCTGCTCGCCGAAGAGATCGGTCTCGCATTCCTCCTTGAAGGTCGTCTCGATGACACCGGAGCGGCCGCCGCCGATGGCGGAGGCGTAGGAGAGCGCGATCTCCTTCGCGTTGCCGGACGGGTCCTGGTGCACGGCGACGAGGCAGGGGACGCCGCCGCCCTTCTGGTATTCGCCGCGCACGGTGTGGCCGGGACCCTTCGGGGCGATCATGAACACGTCGATGTCGGGACGCGGGTCCAGCAGGTTGAAGTGCACGTTGAGGCCGTGGGCGAAGGCGAGGGCCGCGCCCTCCTTCATGTTGCCGTGCAGGTGGTCGCGGTAGAGATCACCCTGCCCTTCGTCCGGCGTCAGCACCATGACGATGTCGGCCCAGCCCGCGGTCTCCGCGGGGGGGAGAACCTTGAAGCCCGCGGCCTCCGCCTTCTTCGCCGAGGCGCCGGGGCGCAGGCCGATGACGACGTCCTTCACGCCGGAATCCCGCATGTTCATCGCGTGGGCGTGGCCCTGGGAGCCGAAGCCGATGACCGCGACCTTGCGGGCCTTGATCAGGTTCACGTCCGCGTCGCGGTCGTAGTAAACGCGCATCCTCTTGTCCCATCCTCGTCGTGTGTGGCGTCCGGTCCTACGGCACCGTCCGCGGGCAGTCGAGCAAGCGGAGAAGGTCGGCCCGGCGGCGGACATCCTCCTCGATCCGCTGCCGTATCCCGGCGGCGGCCCGTTCGCCGCGCTCGGTCGCCGGCGTCGCCCTGTGGCTCTCGAGCGAGATATAGGCCGCGATCCCGCCGTCCATGCGGACCTTCAGGACGGAGCAGAAGGCTTCGACGGCCTCGCGCTCCCGCGACTGCGCCGCGGCGGCGAGTGGCGACGCGAGGACGGCCGCCATCACGGCGATGGGGACGGCCGTTCGCATCAGGCGCCGAGGCTCCGCGTTCCGCGGGCGATCGCCACCGCCCCGGTGCGCGACACCTCCGCAAGCCCCAGCGGCCGCATGAGCGCGATGAAGGCGTCGATCTTGTCGGCGCTGCCCGTCATCTCGAAGGTCGCGCTCTCCGTCGTCGCGTCAACCACGCGGGCGCGGAAGGCGTCGGCCAGCCGCAGCGCCTCCATGCGGTGGTCGCCGACGCCGATCACCTTGATCAGCGCGAGTTCGCGCGTGAGGTGCGGGCCCTCCAACGACAGGTCCGCCACCGTGTGCACGGGCACGAGCCGGTCGAGCTGCGCCTTGATCTGCTCGATGATCATGTCGGTGCCCGTCGTCACCACCGTGATGCGCGACAGGCGCCGCGCCTCGTCCACGGGCGCCACCGTCAGGCTCTCGATGTTGTAGCCGCGGCCGGAGAACAGGCCGATGACGCGCGCGAGCACGCCCGCCTCGTTCTCGACGAGCACCGCGATCGTCGCGGTGCGCTGGGGCAGGTCCGACATGGTCAGACCAGCACCCGGCCCTCGTCCGTGACGCCCGCGACGCCGCCCGTCTGCCCCGGCCCGAGGATCATCTCGTTGTGCGCCGCGCCCGAGGGGATCATCGGGAAGCAGTTCTCGTCCTTCGCCACGCAGATGTCGGCGATGACGGGGCCGGGGTGGGCCAGCATCTCGCGGATCACGTCGTCCAGCTGGGACGCGTCGGTCGCGCGCAGGCCGCGGGCGTGGAAGGCGTCCGCCAGCTTCACGAAGTCGGGCAACGCGTCCGAGTAGGATTCCGAATACCGCCCGCCGTGCAGCAGTTCCTGCCACTGGCGGACCATGCCCATGTACTCGTTGTTCAGGATGAAGATCTTCACCGGCAGCCGATACTGGGCCAGCGTGCCCATCTCCTGGATGTTCATGAGGATGGAGGCCTCGCCGGCGATGTCGATCACCAGCGCGTCGGGATGCGCGATCTGCACGCCCGCCGCCGCCGGCAGCCCGTAGCCCATCGTGCCGAGGCCGCCGGAGGTCATCCAGCGGTTCGGCTTCTCGAAGTGGAAATACTGCGCGGCCCACATCTGGTGCTGGCCGACCTCGGTCGTGATGAAGGTGTCGCGCCCCGTCTCGCGGGTCATCTCGTACAGCCGGCGCACCGCGTGCTGAGGCTTGATGATGGAGCCCTTCTGCTCGTAGCGAAGGCAGTCCTTCGCCCGCCACGCCTCGATCTGGCGCCACCAGCCCGCGATGGCCTCGCGGTCCTGATCGCCGGGAACCTCGTCCCAGGCGTCCAGCATCGCCGCCAGCACCGCCCGCGCGTCGCCGACGATCGGCACGTCCACCGGCACGTTCTTGTTGATGTTGGACGGGTCGATGTCCGCGTGGATCTTCTTCGACCCCGGCGAGAAGGCGTTGAGGCGGCCGGTCACCCGGTCGTCGAAGCGCGCGCCAATGTTCAGCATCACGTCGCAGCCGTGCATCGCGAGGTTCGCCTCGACGGTGCCGTGCATGCCGAGCATGCCGAGGAAGCGCGGGTCGCTCGCGGGGAAGACGCCGAGGCCCATGAGGGTGTTCGTGCAGGGCAGGTTCGCCATCCGCACGAGGCGCGTCAGGAGTTCGCTCGCCTCCGGCCCGGCGTTGATGATGCCGCCGCCGGCATACAAGATCGGGCGCTTCGCCGCCTTCAGCAGCGCCACCGCCTCGCGGATGCGGCCGGCATCCGGCGTGGTCTGCGGGCGGTAGGAGCGGTGGGCCTCCCGCGTCGCCTCCTCGTAGGTGCCGCGGCCCAGCAGGATGTCCTTCGGCAGGTCCACCACCACCGGCCCCGGGCGGCCGGACCGCGCGACGTAGAAGGCTTCGTGCATCACCGCCGACAGGTCGCCGATGCGCTTGACGAGGTAGTTGTGCTTCGTCGCGGGCCGGGTGATGCCGGTCGTGTCCGCCTCCTGGAAGGCGTCGTTGCCGATGAGGTGCGTCGGCACCTGCCCCGTGAGGCACACGATGGGGATGGAATCCATCAGCGCGTCCACCAGCCCCGTCACCGCGTTGGTCGCGCCCGGCCCGGAGGTCACGAGGACGCAGCCGACCTTCCCGGTGGACCGCGCGTAGCCCTCCGCCGCATGCACCGCCGCCTGCTCGTGGCGGACGAGGATGTGGCGGATGTGGTTCTGCTGGAACAGCGCGTCGTAGATCGGCAGGACGGCGCCGCCGGGATAGCCGAAGATGACCTCGACGCCCTGGTCCTTCAGGGCTCGCAGGACGATCTCGGCGCCGGTCATCGTCGTGGCGTGGCTTGCGGTCGGCGTGGTGGCGGACATGTCGTTCCGGGGAGTTCGGGGGCGGGGGTCTAGGCCCTTCGCTGCACCGCGTCAACGCGAGGCGCGCAACTTTCGCAGAATTTCGGCGGCATGACTTTCCAGAAGTTGCGTTTCGGCGTTGATTCGCGCATGGATGATATGCGCGCCCGTCGGGTCGGTCATCGGGTGATGCCGGAACCACGTGGCTTGGCGCTTCGTGTATCGCCCGATCGCCAGCGTCGCCCGCCGCACGGCCTCCTCCGGGGTGACCTGCCCCCGCAGCACCGCCGCCAGTTCGGGAACGCCGTGCGCGCGCATCGCGGGCAGGGCCGGGTCGATGCCGAGCGCCAGGAGGGCGCGCACCTCCTCCAGCGCTCCCTCGCGGAGCATCGCGTCCCACCGCGCGGCGATGGCGGCGCGCAGCGTGTCGCGCGGCGGGTCCAGCAGGGCGGCGCGGAACGCGAAGGGCGCCGGCGGCGTGGTGGGCGCCCCATCCTGCCAGGACGCCAGTCCACGGCCCGTCGCGAGCCAGACCTCCCACGCGCGGGCCAGCCGCTGCGGGTCGGTCGGGCGGAGGCGTGCGGCGGTGGCCGGGTCGGCGGCGACGAGGCGGCCGTGCAGCGCTGCCGGCCCCTCCGCGGCGAGGACCGCACGGGCCTCGTCCCTTACCTCCGGGCGGATCCCGGGGATGGCGGACAGACCATGGGTCAGGGCGCGGAGATAGAGCCCCGTCCCGCCGCAAAGGATCGGCAGCCGGCCCGCCGCCGCGGCCTCCGCCATCGCCGCCAGGGCCGCGTCCCGCCACCATGCGACGGAGGCCGCCTCGGCCGCGGGACGGATGCCGTAGAGGGCGTGCGGCGCCCCCGCCTCGTCCGCCGGCGTCGGCCGGGCCGTCAGCACCCGCAGTTCGCGGTACACCTGCATGGAATCGGCGTTGATCACCACGCCGCCCGCGGCGCGGGCGACCGCCAGGGCCAGCGCGGACTTCCCGCTCGCCGTCGGGCCGGCGATCAGCAGCGCGGGGGGACGGGGGTCCGATTGCTCCATCGGGGTCCGGGGGGCAGAAGCGGCCCATGTCGCACGTCCTGACCCTCGTCGCACCTCCGGGCGGGCTAGACGCCCCCTGCGTCGCGCGGGCGGCGGACGCGCTGCGGTCCCTCGGCGCGACCGTCGGCGAGGCCGACACGCTCTCGGTGCGGGAAGCGGCGGACCTCCCGTTCTCCGGCGCCGATCCTGGCCATGCCACGGCGGCG
This sequence comes from Roseomonas sp., assembly GCA_964263755.1. GTDB lineage: Bacteria > Pseudomonadota > Alphaproteobacteria > Acetobacterales > Acetobacteraceae > Roseomonas. The sequence goes on from CAXVWQ010000222.1 coordinate 17,528, forward strand.
GTGCGGACGGCGATGGAGGCCCTCCCCGTGGACGTGATCGCCTCCGCGGCGGCGGGCCGCCGCAAGCGCGTCCTCGTGGCCGACATGGACAGCACGGTCGTCACGTCGGAGACGCTCGACGAACTCGCCGACTTCGCCGGGCTGAAGGACCGCGTCGCGGAGATCACGCGGCGAACGATGAACGGCGAACTGGACTTCGCCGCCTCCCTCCGGGCCCGCGTCGGCCTGCTGCGCGGGCTTCCCGTGACTGCGCTGGAGGCGACCCACGCGCGGGTGGTCATCACCCCCGGCGCCCGCTCCCTCGTCCGCACGATGGTCGCGAACGGCGCCACCTGCGCCATCGCCTCCGGCGGCTTCACCTTCTTCACCGCCCGCGTGGCGCGGGCTTGCGGCTTCCAGCTGGACTTCGCCAACCGCCTCATCGAGGACGGGGACGTCCTCGCCGGCACGGTCGCCGAGCCGATCTTCGACGCGAACGGCAAGCTGGCGACGCTGCGCGACCTCGCGGCCCGCGCGGGCGTCGGCCTGGAGGACACGGCGGCGGTGGGCGACGGCGCGAACGACCTGCCGATGATCGGCGCGGCGGGGATGGGCGTGGCGTGGCGCGCCAAGCCCGTGGTCGCCGCGGCGGCGCGGGCGCGGGTGGACCACGCTGACCTCCGGGCCCTCCTCTTCGCCCAGGGCTACCGCGCCGCCGAGATCCTGCCCGACGCCTGACTCGACCGCCTCCGGGCACGGCTATCGCCGCGCCGGCCCCGCCTCGTTCAGCGCCAGGTTCTGCAGCGCCAGGTCGGCCGCCGCGCTGTCCGGCGCGTTGACCACCACGCTCTCCCAATCCGCTCGGGCGCCGTCCACGTCGCCCTGCAACTGCCGCAGGATGCCGCGCTCCAGGAGGGCCTCGGGACTCCCGGGCTCCAGCGACAGGGCGCGCTCGATGTCGCGGAAGGCCTCCTGCGGACGTTCGAGGTGGCGCAGCGCGGCGGCGCGGAAGATCCAGGGCTCCACCCGCTGCGGGTCCAGGCCGGCGGCGCGGTCCGCATCCGCGAAGGCCTCGCCGTAGCGTCCCATCGCCGCGGCGGCGATCGCGCGGTCCACGAGCAGGTCGGGGTCCGACGGGGTCAGCGAGAGCGCCAGGGTCACCGCGCCGTAGGCCCGCGGCGCCTGCCCCGCCACCATCCAGGCCTGCCCCGCCTGCCCGAGGATCGCCGCCCGGGCCGCGATGCCCGCGCCCGTCGAGGAGGCCAGGGCCTCCAGCCGCCCCGCCGCGCGCTCCGGCTCCCCCAGCGCCATCGTGGCGAGGGCGGAGCAATGCCGCGCGCCGTCCCCGCCGCCGGTCGCCTGCCACGCCTCCGCGTAGGACAGGGCGCCCTGGGCGTCGTCCCGCAGCTTGCCGAGGCACTCCTCATACTCCGCGCTGTCCGCGACGCGCGGCGGCTCGGGCGGGAGCGGCAGCGCCTCCTCCGCGGCCTCGGGCGGCGGGGTCCGGGCCGGCTCGCCCATGCCCCAGAACACGCCCCCGGCCGCGGCGGCGAGGAGCGCCACGGTCAGGGCCCCGATCAGCGTGTGGCGTGGCCGGATTCGCATTGCGCCGCTTCCATACACCCATCCGTCGCCCGGCCGCACGCCGCCCCCTGGAAACCCTCTTCCGTCCGGCGCAAGAGGCGGCATGGACCGCCACCTCCTCGTCATCGGCCTGGGCTATGCCGGGACCGCGATCGCGCTGGAGGCCGTGCGGGCGGGCTGGCGCGTCACCGGCACGCGCCGCACGCCCGGCGAGGCGATCGCGGGGGTGGAGGTGGTTCCCTTCGCCGAGGCGGGGCCGGCATTCGCCGCGGCCACCCATCTCGTCGTCACGGCGGCACCGGGGGAAGCGGGCGATCCCACCCTCGCGGCGCACGGGGCGGCCATCCGCGCGAGGCCCCCGCGGTGGATCGGCTACGTCTCCACCACCGCGGTCTACGGCGACCGCGGCGGCGCGACGGTGGACGAGGTGACCGAGGCGGCCCCCACCCTTCCCCGCGGCCGCCGCCGCCGGGAGGCGGAGCGCGCCTGGGAGGCGCTCGCCGGCACCGCCGCCGTGGACCTGTTCCGTGCCGGCGGCATCTACGGCCCCGGCCGCTCCGCCCTCGACGACCTGCGCGACGGAACGGCCCGGCGCACGGTCAAGCCGGGCCACCTCTTCGCCCGCATCCACCGGGACGACATCGCGCTCGCCGTGATGGCGGCGGCGGCGGCCCCTCCCCCGCCGGGCGTCCGCGTCCTCCACCTCGTGGACGACGAGCCGGTGGAGAGCGCGACGGTGATCGAGGACGCGGCGCGGCTGCTCGGCATGCCCCCGCCCGAGGCGGTGCCGGTCGAACGGGCCTGGGAGGCGATGTCGCCGATGGCCCGAACCTTCTGGTCGGAGAGCCGCCGGGTGGACAACGTCCGCACCAAGGCCGCCCTCGGCATCGCCTGGCGCCACCCGACCTACCGCGAGGGACTGCGGTCGATCCTGGCGGAGGAGACGGCTACGGCAGCGCGTCCAGCGTCCGGCTGAGCAGCGCGAGGTCCGCCGGCCGCGAGAGCCGGTGGTCCCCGTCCTTCACGAAGCTCGCCTGCACGTCGGGGCCGGGCAGCGCCTCCACGATCCGCAGCGCGTGGCGCCAGGGCACGTCGGGGTCCGCCATGCCCTGGAGGAGACGGACCGGCCCGCCATAAGGAATCGCGCCGTTCAGCAGCAGGTGGTCCCGGCCCTCCTCCAGCAGCCGGGCGGTCAGGGGAATGGGGTCGCCGTAACCGGACGGCCGCCGCAGCACGCCATCCCGCGCCAGCGTCGCGCGGTCGGCCTCCGTCAGCTCCGTCGGGATGAGCGTTTCCGTGAAGTCCGGCGCCGCGGCGATCCCGATCAGCCCGCGGACCCGCCCCGCCCCCCAGCGCCGCGCCAGCAGCAGCGCGATCCAGCCGCCCATCGAGGAGCCGACGAGCACGACCGGCCCGGGCGCCCGCGCCGCGATCACCGCCGCCGCGTCCTCCGTCCAGGCGCCGATCGTCCCGCCCTCGAACGCCCCGCCGCTGGCGCCGTGGCCGGAATAGTCCAGCCGCAGGAACCCGCGCCCCCGCGCCGCGCAGTGGTCCCGCAGGTGCAGGGCCTTCGACCCCTCCATGTCCGACCGGAAGCCGCCGAGGACCACGACCGTCGGCCCCTCCCCCGGCACCGCCGCCCAGGCCCGCGCGACGCCATCCGCCCGCTCAACGACGCCCCGACGTTCATCCAGGCTGGCATCCATGCCGCCGCGCGTATCGGGCTTGCCTTCGCGCGGCAACCCGGAGGACCATCCCGCGCAAGGGGCGCCAGAGCCCTGTCGGAGGTCCGCCCATGCCCCCCATCACCCGCCGCGGCGCGCTGCTGACCGGCGCCGCCCTCCTCGCCGCCCCACCGCTCGTCGAGCGCGCGGGCGCGCAGTCGTCCTTCGACTGGCGACGCTTCCGCGGGGAGAGGATCGAGGTGTCCCTCACCCGCTCCCCCCGCTCCGACGTCATCGAGCGGCACCACCGCGAGTTCGGGGACCTCACCGGCATCACTGTCGGATCCGAGTCGATCCCGGAGCAGCAGCACCGCCAGAAGGTCGCCATCGAGTTCGCCTCGGGCCGCGCCTCCTTCGACGTGGTGACCATCGCGCTGCACGTGCAGAAGCGGCTCGCGGCGCGCGGTAACTGGCTCGCCGACCTGCGCCCGATGCTGGCGGACCCGAACCTGACCGCCCCGGACTACGACTGGGCGGGGATGAGCGCGGGCGGCAAGCGCTACGTCACCCAGGCCGACGGCAAGATCGACTCCCTCCCACTGAACATCGACTTCTGGATCATGTTCTACAACCGCCGCCTGATGCGGGAGCGCGGGCTGGCCGACCCCCGTTCGATGGACGAACTCGTCTCTCACGCCAAGGCGCTGACCAACGCGTCGCGCCAGCAGTTCGGCTTCGTCGGGCGCGGTCTGCGCAACGCCAACGTGCCGGTCTTCACCTCCTGGCTCCTCGGCCAGGACCGCGAGACCGTCGGGCCCGACGGCCGCCTGACGACGGACAGCGCGGAGGCGATCTGGGCCGGCGAGATGTACAAGACGCTGCTGCGGGACGCCGCCCCGCCCGGCGTCGTCGGCTTCAACTGGAACGAGTGCCAGACCTCCTTCATGCAGGGCCGGGTCGGCATGTGGCTCGACGGCGTGGGCTTCGCGATGCCTCTGCTCGACCGCCAGCGGTCGCGCGTGGTGGAGGACGTCGGCTTCGCCGTCGTCCCGCCCGGCCCGAAGGCGCACCATTCCGCCATCTTCGGCGACGGCATCGGCGTCACCCGCACGAGCGCGAAGCAGGGCCCCGCCTACCTCTACGCCCAGTTCATGACGGGCAAGGCGATGCTCGGCCGCATGCTAGCCGCCGGCGCCGGCACCCCGCCGCGCGACGCGCTCTACACGGATGCCGCGGCCATGGCGAACTCCCCCTTCGGGCGCGAATGGTTCGAGACGGTCCTGAAATCCCAGCAGATCGGCCGCCCCGGATTGCCGGAGATCGTCCCCGTCACGGAGTTCCGCGACACCATCGGCATCGGCCTGACGAACACCATCGGCGGCGCCGACGTGGCGACCGAACTGCGCCGCGCGACCGAGGCGTTTCGCCCCGTCCTCGAACAATCGGAGCGCGCTTCCTGAGCGAGGCCGCGCTGCCCGCCGTCGCGGTCCCCGTCGCCGGGGCGTCGCGGCGGCGCAACTACGCGCGCAACTACGTCTGGTTCATCGTCCCCGCGGCGGTGGTCGTGCTGGGGGTGATCCTGTTCCCCTGGGCCTTCACCCTCTACATGTCCGTCCACGACTGGAAGATCGGCGGCGGGCACGCCTGGGTCGGCCTCGACAACTACGCGAA
>CAXVWQ010000223.1:0-4629 GCA_964263755.1 Roseomonas sp.
GCCGCGAGCGACCCGTCGAAGGCCGGCACCCCCGCCTCCGCCGCCGCGAAGCGCACCGCCATCCGAACGGAGTGCAGCGCCGCCTCGTCCGCCCGGTCCACCCCGAAGGGCTCGAACAGGTCGCCGTAGCCGATCTGCAACCCGACGACGCGCGGATGCGCCGAGGCGATCTCCGCCGCCCGCCGCAGCCCCTTCGGCGTCTCGATGTTCGCCAGCAGCCCGACCGGCCGCGCGCCCCCCGCCGCCTCGATCGCCGCGACGGCGGCGAGGACATCGCCCGCCGATTCCGCCGACGGCAGGTTCACCACGTCCGGCCCCGCCCCGACCACCGCCGCCACGTCGTCCGCGAACAGCGGCGTCCCCAGCCCGTTCACCCGCACGATCATCACCTTGCCCGCGCCGCCCGACGGCAGTCCTTGGAGGAACCCCGCCACCGCCTCCCGCGCCGCCGCCTTGCGGTCCGGCGCCACCGCATCCTCCAGGTCGAGCGACAGCGCGTCCGCGGCGGACGCGAGCGCCTTGCCGAACAACTCGGGCCGCGACCCCGGCACGAACAACTTGCTCCGCATCGCCGCCAGGATCACCGCGCCGCCTTCCGCTGCCGCCCTGGGACGGACCCGTCCGATCCGGACCGTTCGGACGCCCCCGCCTGCACCGGCGGGGCAGCCCCGTTCGGCACGGCACCCCCGACCCCGCGAGGACGCCCCCGCACCATCACCCGGCGCGCCGCCCCGGTCCCGGGACGGCCGCCCGCACCCCTCACGCCAAACCTTCTTCTAAGCGAGGCCGATCTCCCGCAGCACCGCCGCCGTCGCCTCCTCGTCCCGCTTGATGAAGGCCTCGAAGTCCGGCCCCGCGAGGAACGCGTCCTCCCACCCCCGCGTCTCCAGCAGCGCCTTCCACGCCGGCAGGTTCCGCAGCTCCGTCAGGAAGGCCACGTGCCGCGCCCGCACCTCCGCGTTGATCCCCGGCGGCCCGAACACCCCGCGCCAGTTGCCGATCGTCAGGTCCAGCCCGCTCTCCTTCAGCGTCGGGATCGCCGGGTCCGTCCGCGTCTCGCCGGAGGTCGCGAGCGCCCGCATCCGCCCGGACTTGATCTGCTCCGCGAACTCCGAGAACCCGGAGATCCCCGCCCGCACCTGCCCGCCGAGGATCGCCGCCTGCGCCGGCCCGCCGCCGGCGTAGGCGACGTAGGACCCGTCCCGCGCGCTCTTGCCCACCGCCTTCAGCATGAGGCCGAGGAGGATGTGGTCGATCCCCCCTGCCGACCCGCCGCCGACCGAGACCGCGCCGGGATTGGCCCGCATCGCGTCCAGCAGCCCACGCAGGTCGCGGATGTCGGAATTGGCGGGCACCACGATGACCGATGCCTCGTCCGTCATCCGCGCCAGCGGCACGAGATCCCTCAGGCCCACCGGCGACCGGTTGGTCAGCACCGCGCCGACCATCACCGCCCCGGTGATGAACATCGCGTCCGGACGCCCGCGCCGCTGCCCGACGAAGCGCGGCAGCCCGACCGTGCCGCCCGCCCCGCCGACGTTCTCGAACTGCATCGTCCCGACCAGCCCGCCGCCGCGCGCCACCTGCTCGATGGCCCGCCCCAACCCGTCCCACCCGCCGCCGGGATTGGCCGGGACGAACATGTTGAGCGTGGCGTAGCGCTGCGTGCCCTGCGCGCGGGCGGCGGGCGGCAGCAACGGCAGCGCGGCGGCCCCCGCGACGAGAAGGCGGCGCCCGATGATCGGCGTGTCCATGGACGTGTTCCCCCGGCGCGTCACGGCGCGCGTTCCGGGCGGGACTCTACCCGCCGCGCGCGCCGCCGCAACCGGGGCTCACCCCACCCCCCAGTCCACCGAGAAATCCTCCCGGAAGGCGAAGCGCCGCAGGTGCTCCGCCACCACCGGCATCAGCCGCTCCCGGGTCGCGGCGTCCTCCGCCTCCAAGTCCAGCGTCAGCCCCTCCGCGTCCGCCGCCAGCCGCAGCACCGCCCCCGTCAGCCCGATCGTCCCGGCGGAAGGGTCGAACTCCACCGCGAAGCGATGGCTCCAGTGCTTGCACAGCTGCTGGAGATAGCGGCTGCCGTTCGCCGTGGTCACCCGCGCCCGCGCCGTCGCGCCGCCCGCACCCTCGTCCATCGCGCCCTCCGGTCCCGTCACCCACCCGGGGCGACGCCCGGGCGCGAGGTGCGGACGCCTCGTCCACACGTCAACCGGGCCACACGTCAACGGGGCCGGCGCGAAGGGCCCGCCCCGGCCGCTCCCCCCGGCGCCCGCCATCGCCGCGACCGCCCGCGCGCAACTCCCGCGCGACTGTGTCCTTTCCGCCATCGTCCCGTGTCCCCCGTGCCGCTACCTTGCGCCGCAGCACGCCGAGGACGGGAAACCCCGCCCCGTCGCCGGTGGCCCGGAACCCCGCCATGCGCGCCGCGCGCCCAAATCCTCCCCTCGGCCCGATCCCCCTCACGGCCCTCCTCGCCGCCCTCCTCGGCGGCGCCCTCGCCGCCGCGCCGGCCCTCGCCCAGCCGCGTCCCCCCGAGCGGGAGACGCGGGAGGCGGTGGTCGCCAACGAACTCGACATCCCCATCCGCGAACTCTACGCCATCCCGGGCACGGCCCCCGCCGGCACCCCCGACGCCGCCTGGGGTCCGGACCGCCTCGGCGCCGACATGCTCGCGCCCGGCGCCACCCTCCGCCTCCGCCTCGCCCGCCAGCCCTGCCTCTGGGCGCTGCGCGCCATCCTGACGGACGACACGGTGGAGGAACGCCGCCTCGACCTCTGCCGCACCCCCCGCGTGACCTTCGGCGACGCCTCCCTCCCGCTCCGGGAGGTCACGATCGTGAACGACGCCGACATGACGCTGCGCGAGTTCTACGCGACCCCCGAGGGCACCCCCCCGGCCGCCGGCCCCCAGGCCGCGGGTCCCCAGGCCACGGGTCGGGGCCCCGACCGCCTGCTGGAGACCCTCCCGCCCGGCGAGACCCTTCGCCTCCGCCTCGGCCGCCACCGCGCCTGCGTCTTCGCCACGGTCGCCGTGATGGAGGACGGCTCGGAGGTCGCCGCCCGCCTCGATTCCTGCCGCGCGCCCCGCCTCGCCCTCGCCGACCCCGCGACGACGTGGCGGGAGGCCACCGCGCGGAACCGGTCCGGCCGCGCCATCATCGCCCTCAACGCCGTCCCAGCCGGCCGCCCGGAACCCCTGAACTGGGGCCCGGACCGCCTGAACGAGGCCGGGCTGCCGGACGACGCGGCGTTCCGCCTCCGCCTGCGCCTCCCGTCCTGCGCCGCCGACCTCCGCGCCACCTACGAGGGCGGCGCGGCGGAGGAGAAGCGTGCCGTGGACCTCTGCCGCGATCCCGCCGTCACCTTCGACGGCTCCGGCATTCCCCGCCCCGTGGAGCGCCCGCTGACCCTCCGCAACCGCCACGGCGCCGCGCTGGAGGAGATCTACGTCTCCTCCGCCTCCGAGAACGACTGGGGCCCGGACCGCCTTCCCGGCGGCATCCCCCGCGGCGGGCAGGCGACGCTCACCCTCCCCGTGGACTGCCTCGCCGACATCCGCGTGATCTTCCCCAACGGCGCGGCGGAGGAGCGGCGCGAGGTGGACATCTGCCGCACCCCCGCCATCACCATCCGCCCCGCCTGGACCATCGCGGAGCGCCTGGACGAGGGCACGGGGGACGTCGCGGCCCCCGCGCCCGGGAGCGTCCGCCTCCGCAACGCCGCCGCGGTGCCGCTGATCGAACTCTACCTCGACCCGCCGGACGCTCCCGCGAAGGGCCCCGACCGCCTCGGCGCCACCGTCCTCGGCGCCGGGGAGGCGCTCGACCTCGCGCCGCCCGACCCCGCCACGGGGCCCGGGGCCTGCACCGTCCGCCTCACCGCGGTGTTCCGCGACGGGCGCGAGGTGGTGCGCGCGCCCTTCGACCTCTGTGCGGGCACGGAAACCGCCTTGCCGTGACGCTCCCGAACGCGCCCCGCGCCCTCGCCCGCCTCGTCGCCGCATTCCTCCTCCTCGCGGCGACGGGCGCGGCGGCCCAGGACATCGTCCCCATTGCCGAATCCCTCCGCGGCGCCTGGCACGCCGGCCCCTGCGAGGCGCCGACCGCCACCCTCGCCCTCACCGCCCGCGCCGCCGCCCGGCTGCCCGCCGACGGCCCCGCCCGCCTCCTCCGCTTCGTCGCGGCGCGGCGGGACGGCGACTGGCTCGTCGGCACCGCCCGCGGCGCCGAGGCGCCCCGGCTGCTCCTCCGTCCCGCCGGCGACGCCCTGGAGACCGCCGAGCCCGCGGCGAAGGCCCGCGACGACCGCCTCCCCGGCGACGCACCGGTCACCCGCTGGCACCGCTGCGCCGCCCCGCCGCTGCCGCTGCTCCTGCTGCACGGGGAGGGCCTCGCCGCCCTCGCCGCCCTCGAATCCGTGGAGGCCGCCTGCGGCGCCCGGCCCTCCGGTCCCTGCGCCGAGGCGGTCATCCGCGCCGCCGACGTCTCCGGCGACGCCCACCTCGGGGTCGCCGAGGTCGCCCGCCTCCTCCGCGGCCTGTCCTGGGTGGTCGCGGCCACGGGCGAGGCCCCGCCCGGCACCCTTGCGCTGGCGGCCGGCGCCGGCGCCCCGGCCGCCCTCCTCGCCGCC
>CAXVWQ010000224.1:0-8103 GCA_964263755.1 Roseomonas sp.
GGCGCGAGCGCGCGTGGTCGCCACCCTCCGAACGACGGCGTTCTTAACAGAAGGGGGTCCAGGGGCCGCTGGCTCCTGGCGAGTGGGGTCTGGGGAAGGCGGAGCCTTACCCAGACCCGCCCCACGACGCACGCGCCCCGCCCCCAGGGCGCGTGCCGCGCAGGGGCCGTGTGCCGTGGTCCCGCCGATCGGGTCCGCGACGTCCCCGATGGACGGAGGTGGTGCGTGCGGTGCCGCGACCCGGGAGGGGCGCGATGCGCCCTGCGCCGTCTCGCTGCCGGCCCCCGCGCTCTCCCCGCCCTTCCCGACAGGAGTTCCCGACGATGGTGCCGAACGCCCTCGTGCTCTGCACGCGCGCGCTGCTGAAGGTGGGCGCGCGCCCCATCACCTCGCTGGAGGACGGCACGGCGGAGGCCGAGGTCGTCGCGAACCTCTATCCCGGCACGCGCGACGCGCTGCTGGCGTGCCACCCCTGGTCTTTCGCGACGGGGCAGATGGCGCTGAACCGGCTGGAGGCGGTGCCGCTTTCGGGCTTCGCCAACGCGTTCCGGCTGCCGGCGGATCTGCTGCGCGCGATCTCCATCGTGCCACGGTCGCCCTTCCGGGTGCAGGAGGGGAACCTCCTGACCGACGCGTCGGGCGTGATGCTGACCTACGTGTTCCGTGCGGCCGAATCGGAGTGGCCGGCGACCTTCGTGGCGGCGCTCGTCGCGCGGCTGGCGGCGGAGTTCTGCGTGCCGCTGACGGAGGGCGCCTCGCGCGCCGAGGCGCTGCACCGGCTGGCGGAGAGCGAGCTGCGGACGGCGAAGCTGGCGGACGGGCAGGGGCAGACGCCGCGGGCGCTGATGCACTTCCCCCTCCTCGACGTGCGGGGCTGACGCGATGCCGACGATCAGGCGCGCCAAGACCGCCTTCACCGCCGGCGAACTGGCACCGGACCTGCTGGGCCGCGGCGATGTCGCCGCCTGGGCCGCCGGGGCGCGGCGCCTGCGGAACGTGTTCATCCTGCCAACCGGCGGCGTGACCCGCCGCCCCGGGCTGCGCCACCTCGAGACCGTCCACGCCCCCGCGCGCCTCGTGTCGTGGGAGGTGGCGCCGGGCGACGCGCTGATCGTCGTGCTGCGCCACGCCGTCGCGCGGATCCTGCGCGCCGACGGCGTGGCGGTGGAGGTGGGAGGGCCGTGGACCGGCGCGATGCTGCCGGGGATGTCCTGGACGGCGAGCCACGCGGCGCTGATCCTGCTGCACCCCGACATGCCGCCGCAGACCATCCGCCGCGCCGGCACCGGCTACGTGCGGCAACCGCTGCGCCTCGACCGCCCGCCCTGCCTGCGCTTCGCCGACACGGCGATCACGCTGTCAGCGAGCGCCGCGACCGGCACCGTCACGCTCACCGCCTCGGCGGCGTTGTTCGTCGCGGGCCACGTCAACGCCCGCTTCCGCATCGCGAAGCGCCGCGTGCGGGTCACCGCCGTGGCCAACGCCACCACCGCGACCGCGGAGGTGGAGGACGCCCCGGTCGCCACCGCCGCGACGACCGACTGGGACGAATCCGCCTTCTCCGACGTCCGCGGCTGGCCGGCGACGGCGTGCCACTACCAGGGCCGCCTCGTCCTCGCCGGGGCGCGCGACGCCGGGGACTGGATCTGGATGTCGCGCACCGGCAACCCCGCGGATTTCGACCCCGGCGAGGGCCTGGACGATCAGGGCATCGCCTTCCCGCTTCGGGGCGAGGTCGCGCACGGCATCCGCGCCGTCTTCCCCGGCCGCCACCTCCAGGCCTTCACCTCCGCGGGGGAGTGGATGATCACGGGCGACCCCGTCACCCCGTCCGCCGTGACGGTGGCGCGGCAGACCCGCGTCGGGTCGCGGCTGGACCGCAACCTGCCGCCGCTCGACGTGGACGGCGCCACGGTCTTCGCCGCCCGCTCCGGGCAGGCGATCCACGAGTTCTCCACGACGGCGGTGGCGGACGACGCCTACCAGGCGAACGACCTGGGGCTGGTCGCGCGGCACCTGATCCGCGACCCCGTCGCGATGGCCTACGACCCCGCGCGCCGCCTGCTGCACGCGGTGACCGCGGACGGCGCGATGGCGACGCTCACCCTCTACCGCGCGGAGGGCGTGACCGGCTGGACGCGGCAGGAGACGGACGGCGCCTTCCGCGACGTCGCGGAATCCGGCGGCACGACCTACGTGCTGGTGGAACGCGGCGGCACGATGCGGCTGGAACGCTTCGACGACGCCTTCGCCCTGGACGCCGCGGTGACCGCGACGGGCTCGGGCGTGGCCTATGCCGGTCTTGGCCATCTCGAAGGCCGCGCCGTCTCTCTGCTCGGCGACGGCACGCCGCGCGGCCTCGAATCCGTCTCGAACGGCCGGGTGACGCTGGAGGACGCCGCGACGATCGTGCAGGCCGGCCTGCCCTTCGCGCACGTCGTGGAACCGCTGCCGCCCGATACGGTCTCCCCCGCCGGCGCCCGGACCGGTCCGGTCCGGCTCGTCGCCGCCACCTTCCGGGTGCTGGAGACCGGCGCCCTGTCCGTGGATCTCGGTCGCGGCGCGGTGCCGACGCCGCTGCGCCGCCTGGATACGCCGCTGCTCGACGCCGCGCCGCCACCCTTCACGGGCGACGTCACGCTTCGCGCACTGGGCTGGCACCGCGACTCCCTCGCCCCGCTCTGGCGAGTGGAGGGCGACGCGCCGCTGCCGATGACCCTGCTCTCCGTCACCACCGAGACGAGGACGACCGACTGATGGCGCAACTCGCCCCCATCGCCACCCTCGCCGCCACCGGCGTGTCGCTCTACGCGGCCGACCAACAGGCGAAGCGGCAGAAGAAGCAGGCCCAAGCCCAATACGCCGTGCAGCAGGAGAACGCCGTCGCGACGCAGCAGGCGCAGGCGGAGGTGCTGGCCGCGCAGGCTTCCGCCGACACTGCCGCCCGTCAGCGGCAGTTGGCGCGGACCATCGCCACCACCCGCGCCCGGCTCGGCGCCGCGGGCATCGCGCCGGACACCGGATCGGCCGCCGCGGTGGCCGACGGCCTGCGCCGCGCGAGCGCCGAGGCGCAGTCGGAGGACGACGCGACCTACGCCGCGCGCCTGTCGCGCGGCCGCCGGTCGCTCCTGGCGCCCGATGCCTCGCTCCAGCCCTCGCTCATCCGCGCCTACGCCACGGCGGGGCAGGGCTTGGTGACGGGCCTCCGCTCCCTCCTCGACTGACACGCCCGCCCGACAAAAGGAGACCCCCGATGGCCGAGCACATCCGCATCGGCGACGTCGCGCCGCGCGTCCATTACGCCGCGGACGGCGCGCAGACCGCCTTCACCTACCCCTTCCCGATCTTCACGCCGTCCGACATGGAGGTGCGCGTGGACGGCCTGCTGCTGACCGCAGGCTACGCCGTCTCCGGCGCCGGCGCGTCGGAAGGCGGGCTGGTGACCTTCGCCGCCGCGCCCGCCGCCGGCGCGAAGGTCGTGCTGCGCCGCGACCTGCTGATCGAGCGGGTGACGGACTACCAGCCGAACGGCCTGCTGCGCGCCAACACGCTGAACGACGAACTCGACCGCCACACCGCCGCCTTGCAGGACATCCGCGAGGAGGCCGCGACCGCGCTGCGCGCCGACCGCGGCGAGACCGGCGCCCGCCTGACCCTGCCGCTGCGCCCCGCCCGCGCCAACCGCCTGCTGGGCTTCGACAGCCTCGGCGACGTGGCGACCTTCTCGCGCGGAGACGCGACGCTCTCGGCCCCCTTCGCCGGCGCCATCCCGCGCACGGTGGAGGACAAGCTGGCCGAGCGCCTCTCCGCCCGCGATTTCGGCGCGACGGGCGACGGGGTGACGGATGACGGCCCGGCGTTGCAGGCCGCGATGAACGCCGCGGGCGCGTCCGGCAAGCACCTAGAGATCGGCGAGGGTTCCTTCCGCACGACGATCCCCCTGACGCTTCCAGGCGCCGCGGCGGGCCTGACGATGCGGGGCGCCGTCCTCTTCGCCGGCAGCGGCACCGCGCTGACGCTCGGCGATGGCGGCGCCACGCGCAACGCCGCGAAGTCCTACACCGGCCTCCGCGTCCTCCGCGCGGCGCAGTCCGACTGGACGAGCGAGACGGAGATCGGGCTCGTCCTTCGCAACCTCGATTCCTCCGTCGTCGAGATCCGCCAGGTCGAGGGCTTCACCATCGGCGTCCGCACGCTCGGCGTGGAACGTGGCTTCGAGGATTCGGTGCTGCACATCGGCCGCATCGTGAACAACCGCATCGGCCTCGACGCCCGCACGCAGACGGCGGCGGCCTGGAACACCTCCGTGCGCTACTACGGCGGCCACTTCGCCATCGCCTCGGCCCTGCACCCGACGCTCGATCGCTACGGCATCCGCCTCTCCGCCGAGCCCGGCGCCTACGTCGCGCACAACCGCCACGTGTTCGACGGTCCGGCCTTCGAGTTGCAGACCCGCGACCGCCCGATCTTCGGCATCCCCTTCCTGATGGAGGTGAACTCCCGCTCCGTCATCGCCCGGAACGTGCGGATGGAAGGGTGCGACCCCTTCGTCGCCCGCCACACCGCCGGCGCCCAGGACCACGTGTATGAGGTGGCGTGGGCGAGCCAGGGCTACGGCATCTCGGTGGACTACGCGCCGACCGCCACGCGCGTCGGCGGCGTCGTGCGCGCGCTGCACCAGGCGGCGGCGCATCGCGAAGCGTCGCGGACGCTGGTGGAGGTGCCGAACCCGCGGGCGGCCGCGATCCGCTGGAACCCGACGGAGACGGGATTCGAGAAGCTGGCCTGCCTCTCGACCAACGTCGCGGGCACCCCGACGACGCTGGGACAGTTCGTGTTCCCCGCGCTCGATTCCTACGCGTTGACGGACCGAGGCGTAACGTTGACGGGCGGCCGGGGGTTCGGTTTCGTCGTGGACGCGCGATCCTGCAAGGAGTTCGCCCTCGCGGTGGACGCCGATGCGCCGCGCCTCATCGTGCAGTGCTTCGGCGCCGGCAACGCGCTGCTGACGCCGGTGAACGGCGAGATGGTCCGCGCCTCCGGCATGTCCCTCACCTACGCCGAGGGCCCGCGCTGGTGGCAGGGGGTCGCCGACAGCGACGACGAGGGCCTGACGCGGTTGCAGGTCGTCCGCCTCGCCCCGGAGGTGCAGACCGCGATCATCGGCGTCGCGCGGATCGGGACGGATTACGAGGTCCGCGCGATGCGCCTCTCCTGCGACCCGTCGCACGCCCCGGCCGTGCTCTACGGCACGCCGGAGGTGCCGGTGGGCACGCGCGAGATCAAGGCGGATCTCGCCTGGGACCCGCCCTCCGTCGCGGCCGGCGCCACGGCGCAGCTCAACGTGCCATGCCCCGGCGCGCGGCCCGGCGACTTCGTGCAGGCGTCCTACTCGCTCTCCACCTCCGGCGCGGTGTTCCTCGCCCAGGTCGGGGCGCAGGACGTGATCACGGTGACGCTGTGGAACCGCTCCGGCGTGGTGCTCGACCTCAACCCGGGCACGGTGCGGGTGCGGGCGGTGAAGACGTGGCGAAGAGGAAGGTCGTCGCCCCCCTCTCGCGCGACCAGATGGCGGCCTCCATCGAGAAGGTCCGCGAGAGCTACGAACGTTTCATCGCCCGCCACGTCGAACCCGGTGCCCATGACGACCCGAAGGCGTTCACCGCGCACCACGCCGCGGGGCGTTCGGCGCTGAACCACCTCGAGCAGCTCCTGAAGATGACCGAGACGCCCGACACCTCCGCCGACGCCTTCGACGAGATGCTCCAGAAGGCGCAGGCGGCGCTCGCGGCGGACGGCAACGCGGAGTCCGACGATGATGACGGAGACGAATCCTGACTTCCTCACCTTCCTCTACGCCTGGAACCTGAAGGGCAACCTGCCGACGCCCGCCCCGCACCGCCGCATCGCCCGCTGGCTCATGCAGCGGGACGCGGCGGGCGACCGGCGGCTGCTGCTGATGGCGTTCCGCGGCTGCGGCAAGTCCACCCTCGTCGGCCTCTGGTGCGCGTGGCTGCTGATGCGCACCCCGGAGATGCGCATCCTCGTGCTCGCCGCCGATCACACGCTGGCCGCGCGGATGGTCGCGACGGTGCGTCGCATCGTCGCGCGTCACCCGTTCTGCCGCCACCTCCTCGGCGGCGACGAGGCCTGGGCGGCGGACCGCTTCACCGTGAAGCGGGACGGCGCGATCCGCGAGCCCTCCATGCTCGGCCAGGGCATCGGCGGCAACGTCACGGGCGCCCGCGCGGAACTCATCGTATGCGACGACGTGGAGGTCGCGGGCAACTGCGACTCCCCCGGCAAGCGGGAATCGTTGCGCGAGGCGCTGTCGGAATGCGAGTTCATCCTGACGCCGACTGGCTCCACCCTCTACGTCGGCACGCCCCACGCCGCTGAGAGCCTCTACGCGCCGCCCGGCGCGCCGGGGGCGTTCCTCGACGGCTACCACCGGTTCCGCCTGCCGCTGCTGAACGCGGCCGGCGCCTCCGCGTGGCCGGACCGCTTCGACGATGCGCGGATCGCGGAGGTGCGCGCTTCCGTCGGCCCGCTGCGCTTCGCCCGGCAGATGATGCTCGAACTCGCCGAGGAATCCGCCGCCCGCCTCGATCCCGCGCTGATGGTCCGCTACGCCGAGGACACGGACTACCGCGAGGCGAACGGGCGGCCGACCCTCTCTCTCCTCGGCCGCCGCCTCTTCTCCGGCGGCGGGTTCTGGGACCCCGCCTACGGCCGCCCCGGCACGGGGGACGCCTCCGTCCTCGCCGCCACCTACGCGGACGGCGAGGGCAACCACTACCTCCACCGCCTCGCCTACCTCACGCACGAGCCGGGGCACGCCACGGACCCGGCGACGCAGCAGTGCCAGCAGGTCGCCAGCATCGCGCGCGACCTGATGCTGCCGGTGGTGCGGGTGGAGACGAACGGCATCGGCCGCTTCCTGCCTGCCCTGCTGCGAAAGGAGATGGCACAGGGCGGCGTGCCCTGCACGGTGGTGGAGCACGCGAACCACCGGCCGAAGTCGGCGCGCATCCTCGGCGCGCTCGACCCCATGCTCGCGGCGCGGCGGCTGCATGCCCACGAATCCGTCCTCCGCACGCCCTTCGCGCGGGAGATGGCGGAATGGGTGCCCGACCGCCCCGGCGGCCGGGACGACGCGCTGGACGCGGTGGCCGGCGCGATCGCGGCGGAGCCGGTGCGGATGCCCGGTGCGCCGGCGGTGGCGCGCGGGGTGGGGTGGCGGGGGTGAGGGGGTTGCGACGACGTGTTGCATCCCCCCTCCGGGAAGGCCACCTTGACCCCGACGCGATGGGGGGGTGGACCCCCGGAGAGGATGGGCCGATGGAGCGGCGGGAAGTCAGGTTGGATCACAGGGTCGTCCGGGGACGCCACGTCTTCACGTCGCCGGACATGCCCGAACTCTGGGTCGCCCACGAGGACCTGGAGATCGCGAAATCCGAGATCGAGCCGGTGATGCGCGCGATCCGCGCGGCGAAGGGCGAGGCCGACGTGGTCGTCACCCCCGCGACGCTGGTCCTCGAAGCCGCCTGACTTGCGGCGTTACCGCGCGGTCGACGTGGAGGCCGCCCTGCGTGACCAGGGCCATGCTCTGTTCTCGATGACGGCCCATGACCGCGTTCACATCAAAGGGTCCCAGGCCGTGACCTTGCCCGCCCCCGACGCGGACGGGACCTACGACGCGGCCTTCCTGGACGAGTGCATCGCCGATCAGTGGGTCCCGGTCGCGGGACGCCTGACCGCGATCTAGGCCGCCTTCCGCAGCACCTCCGCCGCGTGCCGCGCGGCGCCCGCTTCCGTCATCCCGAACGCCCCCGGCGCCGTCTCCGCCGCGAAGCCCATTCCGCACAACCGTCTGAGGCACGCCTCGTCCGGCACCCCCGCCGGCCGCGTCCCGCCGCGCGTCAGGAACAGGCGGTGCAGCGCCGCGCGGCAGCACGTCTCCAGGTAGGGCTGATTCCACATCGGGTCCCTGTGGGCCTCCGACACCCAACGATCAAGGCAAGAAGGAGCGACCGATGCCGTCCTTGCACCCCGACGCGCAGGTCATCGTCCAAGCCGTGCAGGCGCCGATCCTCGCGATCC
>CAXVWQ010000225.1:0-9099 GCA_964263755.1 Roseomonas sp.
CCAGCAGGCGGCGGCGGGAATGGGGGAGGCGGCGCCGACCGCGACGTGGCGCGCGGGCGGCGCCGTGGGATCGAGGATCAGGCGGGCGAGGGTGCAGGCCAGCAGTTCCTCCCGCGTCACCTGATGCGGGGCGGGAGCGGCGGGGGAGGGCATCGCGGTCTGCCTCAAGCGGACGGGCTGGCTTCGGGGTCGGCCGGGAAGGCTGTTAGGCTTCGCGCCCCGGAAGGAGAGGACCGCCCATGCACCCGCAGGACGATGTCGCGGCGGCCGAGCGACGGAAGTATGAGCGCATGTGGGCCCTGCCGGACTACCGCGAGTACGAGGGCAGCCGCACCCTCGCCGAGCGGTGCCTCGATCTGCTGCGGATCGCGCCGGGGGCGACGATCCTCGATGTCGGGTGCGGCTCGGGCCACGCCGCCCGCCTGTTCCACGAACGCGGCCTGACCGTGTTCGCGGCCGACGTCGCGTCCAACGCATTGATCGCGGAGAACGCGCCCTGCGTCGCCCGTTTCGTCCTGGGTCCCGCCTGGGACCTGCCGCCCGACCTCCGGGCGGACCACGCGTTCTGCGCCGACGTGATGGAACACCTTCCGCCGGATCGGGTGGACGCGACCCTCTCGTCCATCCGGCGCTGCGTCGCGGGGACCTGCTTCTTCGACGTGTCGCTCCGGGAGGATCGGCTGGGTCACCTGATCGGGGAGACCCTGCATCTGACGGTGCAGCCGTTGGCGTGGTGGGTGGACACCCTTCGCCGCCACTGGCCCGGCGTGACGGTGGCACGCACGAACGAACGCCGCCGCAGCGCCACGCTGCTCGCCGGCCCGGGGGCCGATCCGGCGGCCTGAACCGGGGCGCCGCGCCACCCTCACGCCGCGCGGCGTCCGGCGAAGCCGAACACGTGCTCCTCGCACCACGTCGCGAACCCCTCCGCGGTCCGCGCCGCGCGGGCGTAGGCGGCGACGTAGGCGGCGTCGAACGGGTATTCGTCCAGCAGCGCCGCGGGGTGCGCGCCGCGTTCGGCCACCGCCACGGCCTCGACGTAGGTGGCGGAGATGGCGCCGGGGGCGAGGCGCTCGTCCTCCAGGAACGAGCCCTCGACCACCCGTTCCACCGTCGCCAGCACGCGCTTCGAGGCGTGGGCGAGGGTGGCGAGTTCACGGCGGCGGCCGACCCAGACGTTGCCTTCGGCATCCGCCATGACGCCGTGGATCGCGGCCACGTCGGGCGACAGGGCGGGCAGGGCCAGGATGGGGTCCGGCGCGTCGGAAAAGGGGTTTTGCATGATCCGCCAGTCCGGGCGGTGCGTCAGGATGTCGCTGCCGATCACGCCCCGCAGCGGCAGGAAGGGAACGCCCTTCTCCGCGGCCTGCAACATCGTGTGGATCGCGGGGCAGGTGGCGTCCCGCACGCGGATGGTCCCGGCGCGCACGGCGGCGGAGAAGCGCGGCGCGAAACCGGCCTCGCCGAGCGAGACGGCGCTCGTCTGCACCTCCTCGACGCAGCCGGCGCCGATCAGCAGGTCCGTCGCGAAGCCGGAGACGGGCACGCCGAGCAGCCGCAGCCCGCGCGCGCCGCGGCGCAGGAGCGCCTTCGCCAGGGCGACGGAGGGAAGCGAGTTGTCCGGCGGCAGCGCCAGCAGCGCCCCGTCCGGCACCGACGCCGCCATGGCGTCGAGGGTGATGGGGTCGATGGCGCGCCTCCTCCCGTCGTGGCGGACCGGGTCGCGCCGCGAGGCCCGCAACCCTTCCCGGCCTCCGCCATTCTAGCGGACGACCGGACGGACGGGGAGGTGGCGATGCGGCGATGGCATGCGGGGACCGGGGCGGCGCTCCTGGCCGTCTCCCTCCTGGCCGCCTTCCTCCTGGCCGCGCCGGGACCCGCCTCCGCGGCCGCCGTGGTCTCGGGCTGGGAGGAGACGGAGGACCAGGCCGCCTGCGTCGAGAGCGCGAGCCGCGCCGTCGGCTCCGTCGGCTTCCGCGTCTCCGCGAGCGGCGACCGCCAGACGGTGTTCGGCTTCCGGGGCGAGGACAGCATCGCGGTCCGCTGCATCGGCGACCGCCGGGTGGCGGCGTTCTTCCTCTCCCTCATCGGCACGGGGCGGGGGCCCTCGGCGTCAGCGACGATGTCGGCGCTGCGGGCCTCCTTCCGCGGCGAGGCGGCGCCCGCGCCGGCCGTCCCGGCACCGGGTGGCGCCCCCGCGGGCGGCAGCGGCCCGAAGCGGTAGGCCACCGGGTCAGGTCGGGTCGAAGTCAGGCCGGGTCGAACGGGCTCGCGCCGAGCGCGGCCAGCACCGCCCAGGCGTTGGCGGCGAGGTGACCGCGGGCGGGGTAGCGGAAGTCCGCCCCCACCCCGACCCCGGTGGCCAGCCCCGTGGTGAGCCACGGGATCGAGGCGGCGGCGATCCAGCCATCCGCGCGCCGGTGACGGGCGACCGTCGCGGCGAAGCGCGCCGCCACGTCCGGCCGCCCCGCCCGGCGGGCCAGCAGCAGGGCCTGGGCCGTGCCCTCCAGCCAGATGCCGTCGCGGTCCGCGTCGAAGTCCATACCCTCCACCTCGGCGGCCGGGGCGCCGGCGGGAAGGCCGTGGCGGGACAGCGCCCAGCCCAGCGCGCGGCCCGGCGGGACGTCCGGCAGGACGAGGGCGGGCCAGAGGGTGGCGTCGAGGCCGGAATCGCCGTTGAGGGCGCCGTCGGGCCGGAAGCCCATGGCGAAGCGGCCCTCCGCGCCGATCCAGGCCGCCCGGACCGCCGCCACGGCGTGCGCCGCCGCGCCCGGGCGGCCCAGCCGGCCGAACAGCACGGCCATGTCGAGGTTCTGTTCCGTGGACACCCAGGCGACGGCGGCGGGCGACGGCTCGTGCCCCACCGTGCCGCCGCGGAACCCGAGGGGGCCGCGCAGCGTCTCCAGCCAGTCCGCCGCCCGCTCCGCGGCGCGCCGGAAGGGCGGGTCGCCGAGCGCGGTCCAGAGCAGGCCGGCGAAGGCGACCGGTCCCGCGGCGGACCCGGCGGCGTAGCCGTCCTC
Organism: Roseomonas sp.; assembly: GCA_964263755.1. Taxonomy (GTDB): domain Bacteria; phylum Pseudomonadota; class Alphaproteobacteria; order Acetobacterales; family Acetobacteraceae; genus Roseomonas. The sequence continues at coordinate 3,021 of CAXVWQ010000225.1, forward strand.
CAGCCAGCGGCCCGCCGCGGCGTCCCACCAGCCCGGTGGCCGGGCGGAGGCCGGGGCTTCCGGGAAGACCCGTCCGGCGGCGTAGGCGTTCCGCAGCCGGCCGTCGCGCCAGGCGCGGTCCTGCGACTGGCAGAGGCGCAGGCCCTCCGCGATCCGGGACGCCGCGGCGCGGTCGCCGGCGGCCAGGAGGGCGATGCCGGCGATCGCGTTGTCGTAGGTGTAGGCGACCTCGGCGTGGGTGCGGTCGAAGGCCTCGGCGCCGTTGGTGACGTAGGATCTGAGGAGGAGGGGGTGGTCCCCCGACGCCGCGGCGCGCACGGGGGCGAGCCACCGTTCCGCCAGCGCCGCCCAGTCCGGCGCGGCCTGGGCCCGCGCCGGCCGAACCGCGAGCGCCGCCGTGCCGGTCAGCATCGCGCGCCGCGCCACCATCCCGCCCCGTCCCGCCTGATCCATCCCCCGCCCATACCCCGCGCCGCTTCACGGCGGCAGGGCCGGCCGCTACACCCGCCCCCGAAGGGGACGCGCCATGGAACCGAGCCGCCAGGAGTTCCGCGACGCCATGGCCCGCCTCGGCGCCGCCGTGACCGTCGTGACGACGGACGGCCCCGCGGGGCGCGCGGGCTTCACCGCCTCCGCCGTGTGCTCCGTCACCGACACGCCGCCGACGCTGCTGGTGTGCATGAACCGGAACTCCCGCCTGAACCCGACGGTGAAGGCGAACGGGCGGTTCTGCATCAACGTCCTCGCGGCCGATCAGCAGCGGCTGTCCGACCTGTTCGCGGGCTTCACCGGCGCGGACGCCGCTGACCGGTTCGCGGCGGACGAGTGGGTCACCCTCGTGACCGGCGCGCCCGCCCTCGGGAGCGCCGTCGCGGCGCTGGATTGCGAGGTGGAGGAGGTGCTGGAGAAGGGCACCCACTCCGTCCTCTTCGCCGCCGTCCGGGCCATCCGGCTCGGTCCCCCCGGGCGGGCGCTCATCTGGTTCTCCCGCGACTACCACCCGGTGGGCGCGGACGACTGATGCCGAGGGGCCCGCCCCGCGAGGCGGGACGGGCCCCCGGCGTTTCAGGTCGGGCGCCTCAGGTGTAGCGGCGGTCGGCCAGCAGCATCACGTCCCGCACGCCGGTCCGGCTGCCGATCACCGCCGCGATGGCACCGAGCAGCAGGGCCCCGAAGAGCCAGAAGGCCGCGGTGGCGGCCCCGGTGGCGGCGGCGTTCGCCGCTTCCCGCGCCCGCTGCTCCGCCTGCTGGACGGTGCGCTGCGCCTCCGCCTCGTAAGCCTGGACGCGCTGGGCGGCCTCGGCCTCCGGGATGCCGGCCTCGGCCGCGACGAGGCGGTTCAGGCGGGTGCGGTCGCCGTCGGACAGGTTGCCGTTCGCCACGCGCTTGCCGATGAGCGAGGTGACCTCGGCGGCGCGCTGCTCCGTGTTCATCCGCGCGACGTCGGTCGGGCCGGAGAGGGCGAGGCGGGCGCGGTTGACGAGGGCCTCCGGGTCCACGCTGCCCGCCCCCCCCGCCGCGCCGGCCGCGGCACCGCCCGCGACGGTCGAGACCGCCTGGGTCGCGCCACCGGCGATGGAGGAGATCGCCGATCCCGCGGCGCTCCCGGCGCCCGCGGCGAGGTTGCCGACGAGCACCGCCGAGACGATGAACGCCGTGGCCCAGACCGCGAGGCCGTGGAGCGTCGCGTCCGGCTTGTCCGAGGTGCCGGACAGGCGGGCGGCGACGTAGCCGCCGACCGCGAGGCCGACGAGGTTGGCGACGAGGACCCAGACGGCCCCGGCGATCCCGAAGGTGGAGGCGGACGGCGTGCTGCGCGCGACCGCGTCCACGGAGGTGGCGCCGATGGCGGCCCCGAGGATGTTGAGCATGGCGCCGATGGCGACGGCGACGAGCGCGCCGGCGAAGATGGCGCCCCAGGAGATGCGGTGGCGGAGGACGGGCGCGCCTTCCGGCGCCCCGGCGACGACGGTCGCGGTGGTGGCTGGGTAGTCGGACATGATGGCGTGGCTCCTCGGCGCGGTCACCCGCCGCGCGCGTGGCCGGGGAACGTCGGGTTTCGTGGGGGGGTTGCCCTTCGTTACGCAGCAGGAAACGACGGCGCCGAGCGCGCACCGTCTCCGGAACGCGGAAGGCCCCGGAACGCAGAAGGCCCCAGGGCGAACCCCGGGGCCTTCCCATCGCGTGGCCGGTTCGCGGCCCGCGTCGCCTGGTGACCCGCCGGTTAGCGGCCGACGGTGATCCGGGCCACGAGCGCGGAACCCTGAGCAGAGCGATGAGACACTGGATCACCTCCTTCCTGTTGTTGACGATGGTAAGGTGGACCATGGGCAGGTCGGGATCAAGCGCCGTGCGGGATCGTTGCGCGGGGTTGCGGCGGCGGGGGGCGATGCTCGGCGCGATGGCGGCGATCGCGGCCCCCGCGGCGGCGTCCGGCCTGCCGGACATGCTCCTCACCGCCACCGTCCGGGCCGACGCGCCGGGACGGGCGGACCCGCGTCCGGCGCTGCGGCGGGCGCTCGGGATCGCGCTGGCGCGGCTGTCGGGGAACCCGGCGATGGAGGAACGGGTCGGCGACCGCGATCCGGGGCCCCTCGTCCTCGACCTGTCGTACGAGGACGTGCTGCTGGACAAGCCGCTGAACGACGAACAGGGGACGCGGGACCGGCCGTTCCTCCTGACGGTGCGCTTCGACGGCGAGGCGCTGCTGCGGCTGCTGGAGGCGCTGGGGGAACGGCCCTGGCTCGCGCCGCGCCCACGGCTGGCGCCGATGCTGGCGCTGCGGTCCCGGGACGGGCGCGACGCCCGGCTGACGGGCGACGACCCGCTGGTGGACCGGCCGCGCGCGGCGCTGACGGCGGCGGGGATGCGCTACGCCGTGCCGATCGCGCTGCCCGGTCTTGCCGCGCCGGGCGTGCCGCGCGGGGCGGTGGCGGTGGCGGGGCGGCTGGACTGGGTGGAGGGAGAGTTCGGCTGGCGCGGCGCCTTCGCGCTGCGGGGGGATGGGTGGGGCGTCTCGGGGGCGGGCCTGGACGAGGCGTTCCGGGTGCTGGTGGGCGGGGCGGCGGTGCGGCTGCGGGGGTGAGGGTTCAGCCCCGCCCGAGGGCTTTCATTCTCTGGCGGATCCAGGTGGCCAACGCTTCTTCCGTCAGTTCACCCGCTGCCAAGGCGAGCCAAGCGGCGATCTTCTCCTCGCCCGTCCCCATCAACACCATCCCGTTCGCTTCCAGGAAGAGGAGGGTGGCGACGTAGGACGCCCGCTTGTTGCCGTCCACGAAGGGATGATTCCGGGCTATCCCGAAGGCGTAGGACGCGGCCAGCTCGGCGCGGTCCGGTTCTCCGTAGGAGAGCAGGTTCAGCGGACGAGCGAGAGCCGAGTCCAGCATCCCCATGTCCCGCACGCCGCTCGGCCCGCCATAGGCGGCGAGGGAGGCGGCATGACCTTCGAGAACCGCGTCGCGACGAAGGAAGACCGGCGCGCCGCTTCTCACCGCGCGAGCGCGGCGAGGACCACGTGCTCCTCTCGCACGATCCGGCGCGCCATCTCGATCTGCCGCTCGGTTTCGGTCATTCCGTCATCCGACGGCGCCGGACCTACCACGACCGAGTCGCCCTCGGTCACGCCCAACTCCGCCATGACCTCCGGCGGAAGTACGGCCGCGATGGCCCCGTTCAGGTTGATCAGCTTCAGAACCGCCACGACACCTTCTCCGGATGATCCCCCCACGATGGGGGGGATCGCCCGGCGCCGCAAGCGCGCCTCACATCTGCGCGTAGGCGCCGTTGCGCCACACGTAGAACACGTAGTCCGGCACCGTCACGTCGCCCTTCGCGTCGAAGGAGATCGGGCCGAGGACGGTGTTCCACGGGCCGTTCGCCTTCATCCGCTCCGCCACGCGGCGCGGATCGATGGAGTTGGCGCCGGTCGCCGCCGCCGCCCAGATCTGCATCGCGGCGTAGGTGTAGAGGACGTAGCCCTCCGAATCGATGTTGCGGGCGCGGAGGCGCGCGACGACCTCTGCCGCCTGCGGGCGGCGGCGGGGATCGGAGGAGAAGGTCATGAGCGTGCCCTCGCCGGCCGGGCCGCTGATCTGCCAGAACTCGTTCGTCACGAGCGCGTCGCCGCCGATCATCGTCGGCGACATCCCCTGCTCGCGGGCCTGGCGGATGATGAGGCCGGCCTCCGTATGGTAGCCGCCGACGTAGATGACCTCCACGTTGGCCGCCCGCAGGCGCGACACCACGGCGGAGTAGTCGCGCTCGCCGGGGGTGTAGGCGGCGTACAGCGCCTCCGTCACGCCCGCGGCGTTGAGCGACTTCTTCGTCTCGTCGGCCAAACCCTTCCCGTAGGCGGAGTTGTCGTGCAGCAAGGCGACGCGGCGGCCGCGGAAGGTCTCCGCGATGTAGCGGCCGGCGACGAGGCCCTGCTGGTCGTCCCGCCCGCAGGTGCGGAAGGTGTTCCAGCTTCCGGCATCGGTGTAGGCCGGGTTGGTGGAGGCGGGGGAGATCTGGAGGATCCCTTCCTCCGCGTACACCCGGCTCGCGGGGATGGAGGAGCCGGAGCAGAAGTGGCCGGCGACGACCGCGACGCGGCGGCCGGAAATCTGGTTGGCGACGGAGACGGCCTGGCGCGGGTCGCAGGCGTCGTCGCCGATCTCCAGCACCAGCTGGCGGCCCATGACGCCGCCGGCGGCGTTGAGGTCGATCACCGCCTGCTCCGCCCCGTTGCGGAGCTGGGCGCCGAAGGCGGCGTTCTGGCCGGTCATCGGGCCGACGGAGGCGACGCGGATCGGGCCGGTGCCCTGGGCGAGGGTGGGGCGGGCGGCGAGGATGGCCGGCGCGGCGAAGGTCGCGCCGAGCAGGGTGCGGCGGTCGAGGGTCATGGAGATTCCTCCGAGGGGGGGTGGCGGGAGCGTAGGGCGGCGGCGATCCGCGCGGCAAGACGGGGCGAGGCGGCATGCACGATCCGCCGGACGACGCGCCAGGGAAGGGACCGGGGCGCCGGGGGCGGCAGGGTCGCCGCCGCCGCGGCGCCCGGCGGCTCCGGGTTCCCGGGTTCCAGGACGTAGAGGCAGGCCCGGCCGCAGTCGGGCATGGGATGGAAGGTCGCGCGCCAGCCGGCGCGGCGCGCCGCCTCCACGAAGAAGGCGTGGGTGAAGCCGAGTTCCATCCAGCCGAACCGGCGAATGCAGAACACGGAGAGGGCGTCGAGCCGCGGCCCCCAGGGATAGGGGATGGCGGGGGTGTCGGCATGCACGATCGGCTCGCCGCACAGGACCACGCGCCCCCCGGGCTTGATGCGGTCGTGCAGGCGGAGGAGCAGGGCCTCGAAGTCCAGGGCGTGGTGGAACGCCTCGTAGAACACGACGGCGTCGAAGCGCTCGTCGGCGAAGCCTTCGCCGAAGCGGGCGCGCTCGGTCGCGACCGCGACGCCCATGATCTCGGCTTGCCGGCGGATGGCGAGGAGGGCCTCCGCGCTGATGTCCACGCCGCAGGCGCGGACCCCGGAGCGCGCGAGCATGAGGAGGATCTGGCCGGAACCGGGACCGTATTCGAGGACGCTGCCGCCCGGCGGGAGCGAGAGGTGCCGCAGGACTTGGCCGTAGGCGAGCACGTGCTCGCCGACGAGGGAGGAGTCCCCGAAGCTCCAGGGCGGCAGACCGCTCCAGATCGCCTCGGGCGTGCGGTGCGCGTCGGCCTCGTCCCGCTCCGGGACGTAGCCGGCCGCGTCCGCCCCCCGCCCGCGCAGGCCTAGATAGAGGTCGAGGACGCTGGCGCGGTACGACGGGGAGAAAGGGTCGAGCGTCGCGAGCCGTTCCGCGGCGGGTGAGGCGAGGGACAGGGTGGTGAGCCGCGCGAAGCCCGCAGCGTCCGGCACGCCCTCGCCGATCCCCGCCAGCGCCGCCTCGAACTCCTCCTGGGGCACGGTGGTGACTGTCATGCCGGCGCACCAACACGCTCACGCCGCTCAAGGCAAGGCCATTCCCCGTCCGCGCCCGGGCGCCCCGCGGCTATCCCCCGCCGCGCAGCGCCCGGACGAGGCGCCCGACGCGCCCGATCGCCGCGGCGGGAGCGGGCG
>CAXVWQ010000226.1:0-7245 GCA_964263755.1 Roseomonas sp.
AGCAACTCGATCAGCCGCCACGCCCCCACGCGGTTGCCGTAGTCGCGCCACGCGTGGTTGAGGATGTCGGGATGCGGGCCGACGCCCGAGGCGGCGCCGGGGGCAAGTTCCGCTCCGAGACCCTCGCCGAACGCGAAATGCTCCAGGTTCACCCCGAGGTAGACGGCCAGCCGCGCCCCGCCGGGCCACGTCCAGCGCGCCCGCCCGCGCCAGGGCGCGTAGTCGTAGCGGTCATGCGTCGGCAGCACGTCGGCCCCCCCCGGTCATCCCGTAGCATCGCGCATGCCGCCCGTTCCCGCGATCCGCGACCCGCGCTAAGCAAGGCCGCGATGCCCGAAACGTCCGGCCGAGACCCCGCCCGGGCCCTCCTCGCCACCACGGCGCGGGAGGGCCGCGCGACCCTCCTCCTCCCCGTCGCCCTCGGCCTCGCGGCCACAGCGAGCGGGGTGGGCGTCGCCTTCCTCGTCGCGCGGGTGCTTGCCGCACTGCTGGGAGGCGGGGCGCCGGGGTGGGACGACCTCCTCGCGGCGGCGGGCTTCGCGGTCCTCGGCGCCGCCTGCGCGGCCGGGGCGGAGATGGCCTCGGCCGGGGCGGGGGAGGGGGCGCGGGCCCGCATCCGCACCCGCCTCGTCGCCCGCCTCCTCGCCGAGCCGCCGAACACCCGGCCGGCGGGGGAGGCCGCGTCCCTCGTCGTGGACCGCGTGGAGGCGCTGGACGGGCACTTCGCCCGCTGGCTGCCCGCCACCACCCTCGCCATCGGGGGCCCGCTGGTGGTCGCGACCGCCGCCACGGTCGCCGACCCGCTCTCCGGCGCGATCCTCCTCCTCGGCGGGATGCTGGTGCCGGTCGGGATGGCGGTGTCGGGCATCGGGGCAGCCGTCGCATCGCGCCGTCAGTTCGACGCGTTGCAGCGCCTCTCCGGCCGTTTCCTCGACCGGATGCGCGGCCTCCCCACCCTCGTCCTGTTCCGGCGCACGGAAGCCGAGGCGGAGGCGCTGGGGGCGGCGGCGGCGGAACTCGGCACGCGCACGCTCCGCGTCCTGCGGGTGGCGTTCCTCTCCTCCGTCGCCCTGGAACTCGCGGCGGCCGCGGTGCTGGGCTGCCTCGCGTGGCGGCACGCCACCCTCGCCACCGGGTCGCACCCGGACCCGGCCGCGGCGCTGTTCACGCTGCTCCTGGTGCCCGCCTTCTTCGCGCCGCTGCGCGCCTTCTCCGCCGCCTACCACGAACGCCTCTCGGCCCGCGGTGCGGCGGAGGCCCTCGTCCCGGTCCTCGCGGCGCCCGCCGTGGCCGGGCTGCGGCTGGAGGAGGTGCCGCCGGACGTGACCCTCGCGCTGGACCGGGTGTCCTGGCGGCCGGACCCGTCGCGGCCCTTCGCGCTCCGCGACGTCTCCTTCCGCGTCGTGCCGGGCGAGGCGCTGCTGCTGGCCGGGCCGTCGGGGTCCGGCAAGTCCTCCGTGCTGCGGCTGCTGATGGGGTTCGCGCGGCCGGATTCGGGGCGCATCGCGTTGAACGGGCGGGACGCGCTGGCCCTGGCGCCGGAGGAGCTGCGGCGGCTCGTCGCCTACCTCCCCCAGCACCCGGCCATCCTGCGCGCCTCCATCCGGGACAACATCCTCCTCGCCCGCCCCGATGCCCCGGAGGCGGCGGTGGTGGCCGCCGCGCGGTTGGCGCAGGTCCTGGCCTTCGCGGAACCCCTGCCGAACGGGCTGGACACCGAAGTGGGGGAGGGGGGTCACGGGCTGTCCGGCGGCGAGAGGCTGCGCGTCGCGCTCGCCCGCGCCTACCTGCGCGACGCCCCCCTGCTGCTGCTGGACGAGCCCACCGCGCACCTCGATCCGGTCACGGAGGCCGCCGTCCTGGACGGGCTGCGCGCGCTGCTGGTCGGCCGCACCGCCATCGTCGCGAGTCACTCCGCCGCGCTCCGGGCGCGCTTTCCACGGGTGCTCGAACTCGACGCCGGGGCGCCCGTCCCCATCCGCCGGGCCGTGAACACGTGACCGCGGCGCGCGACCTTCTCCGCATCCTGTCGCTCTGGCGCGGGCGGGGCGGGTGGCTCGTCGGGGCCGCCCTCGTCGCCTGCGTCTCGGCCCTCGCGGGGGTGGCGCTGCTGGCGCTCGCGGGGCAGGGGGTCGGGGCGGGCCTCGCGGCCGGCACCCTCGCGGCGGGCGCGGCGTCGCTGCTGCTGCTGCGACCGCTGATCCTGCTCCGCCCCGCACTCCGCTGGGCGGACCGGATGACGACGCACGCCGCCACCTTCCGGGCGCTGACGGACATCCGCGTGTGGTTCTTCCGGCGGCTCGCGCAACGCCTGCCCACGGTCCCCGGCCGCACCCGGTCGGGCGACCTTCTCGGGCATCTCGTGACGGACGTGGAGTCGCTCGACGGGCTCTACCTTCGCGCGCTCGTTCCCCTCGCGGCGGCGGCCGTGGTGATCCTGGCGGTCGCCTTGGTCCTCGGGGCCGCGTCGGCGCCGCTGGCGGCACTCGTCGCGGCGCCGCTCTTCCTCGCCCTGCTGCTGCCGGTGCTCGCCGCCCCGGCCGCCGCCCGCGCCGCCACGGCGACGGCGGAGGCGACGGGGAACCTCCGCGCCGAGGCGGTCGAGCCGTTCCTCGCGCACGAGGACGTGGCGGCGGCGAACGGCGAATCCCGTGCCGCCGTCGCCATCGCCGCCGCGGCGTCGCGGATGGACGCGGCGCGCCGCCGCCTCGCCCGGGCGGGGGCGCTGTCCACCGCCCTCGGCAGCCTCCTCGGCGCCGCGGGGCTGCTGCTGGCGCTGGCCTGGGCCATCGCCACGGGATCGGCGGCGGTCGCGACGACGGTCCTCGCCCTGTTCCTCGCGGCGGCGGCGGCGGAGGCGGTCGGGGCGCTCCCCCGCGCCGGGGCCTCGCTGGCGCTCGCCGCCGCCGGGGCCCGGCGACTGTTCGACGCCGCCGACCGGCCCATCGCCGTTCCCGCCCCCCCGGTGGGGGCCATGCCGTCGGGCCATGCGCTCGCCGTCCGCGACCTGCGGTTCGCCTGGTCATCGGACCGCCGGCCGGTGTTCGAGGCCCTGTCGCTCGATCTGCCGGAGGGAGCGCGACTCGCCCTCCTCGGTCCGTCCGGATCGGGGAAATCGACCCTTGCGGCCCTCCTGCTGAAACTGGCGGCGCCGGATGCCGGTCGCATCACCCTGGGCGGCGTGGATTACGCGGCGCTGGGCGCGGACGCCGTCCGGTCCCGCATCGCCATCCTCACCCAGGACGCGACCCTGTTCGACGACACCATCGCCGCCAACCTCCGCCTCGCCGCGCCCGACGCGCCGGACCCCGTCCTCTGGCGCGCGCTGGACCGCGCCCGGATCGGCGAACTCGTCCGCGCCCTGCCGGACGGGCTGGACACGCGCTGCGGCGAGGGTGGGGCGCGCTTCTCCGGCGGGCAGTCACGCCGGATCGCGCTGGCCCGGGCGCTTCTCTCGCCCGCCGACGTCATCATCCTCGACGAACCGACGGCGGGCCTCGACGCCGAGACGGAACGCGGGTTCCTCGAAACGCTGGACGACGCCCTCGGGGGACGCAGCGCCATCCTCATCACCCACCGGCTGGTCGGGGTGGAGCGGCCGACGCGGATCCTGCGGCTCGCGGCCGGCCGCGCCCTTCCGGCCGCCGCATGACCGCGGCGGCATCGTCGCCGGGGGGACGGGGTAGTCCGGTCCACGACCGGGACGTGCCGACGGCCGGATTCCACGCGCTCGTTGCGGTGCCGGGCCCTGGCGAGTCGCTCCCCTCGCGGCCATCTGGCGCCGTCGTGTCCCACCCTCGCCTTGACCGCCACCCCGTCCCCGCCGCATGCCGTCCCCTCCCCACGCTCGGAGACCACGATGCGACGTTCCCTGATCGCGGCCCTGGCGGCCCTCCCCCTCCTCGCCGCCTGCGCCGCCACCGAGGTGCCGCCCAGCGCCGGCCCCCGGGTGGTGTTCTTCGGCGACAGCAGCTTCGCCCTCGACGACAACGCCCGGAACGTCGTCGCCGAGGCGGCGACCTACGCCAACCGCAACCCTTCCATGGCGGTGGAGGTGGTCGGCTACGCCGATCCCCTCGGCCCCACCGCGACGAACCAGGCGCTGTCCACCAACCGCGCCCGCGCGGTGGCCCAGGCCCTGCGCGAGAACGGCGTGGCGCCGGACCGTCTCAACACGGTCGGCGGCGGCGAGACGCCCATCCCGGGCACCCAGCCCTACCCCAGCCGCCGCGCCGAGATCCGCGTCGGGCTCTGATCCCGTCATGTTCCGGGCCTGACCTTCCGCGGGGGGGCGCCTGTGGCCCCGGGGAAGGGCTTTGCCCTCCTCCGGACCTCCACCCACGGGGGCCCGGCGGGGCCCTGGACCCGCGTTCGGTTTCAGACGTCCTCGTCCCGGAGGCCCCCCGAAGCGGGGACCTCCGGGACGAGGACATTCAAGAAAAACAGATTGCGGGGGTACGGGGGCGCCGTTGCGTCCCCGGTGATGGGGTCTGGGGAGGCGAAGCCTCCCCAGGGCCACAGGCACCTCCGCGCAGAAGATCAGGACCGAAGCACGACGGCATGAAACGCCGCGCGACCCGGGGCGGCGCCTGATGGGTGAGGCGGGGGGCCGGTCGCCCGGGGCGGTGCTGCACGAGGTGTTCGGGTTCTCCGGCTTCCGCGGGATGCAGGGGGAAGTCGTCGAGCACGTCACGGCGGGCGGGTCCGGGCTAGTGCTGATGCCGACGGGCGGCGGGAAGTCGCTCTGCTACCAGGTGCCGGCGCTGTGCCGGCCGGGGCTGGGCGTCGTCGTGTCGCCGCTGATCGCGCTGATGGAGGACCAGGTCGCGGCGCTGCGTCAGCAGGGCGTGGCCGCGGCGGCGCTGCATTCGGGGCTGGACGAGGAGACGCGGGTCCGGGTCAGCAACGACCTGTCGGCGGGGCGGCTGAAGCTGCTCTACGTGTCGCCGGAACGGCTCGTGCTGGAGGGGACGGCGGAGCGGCTGGCGAAGCGGGACATCGCGCTGTTCGCGGTGGACGAGGCGCATTGCATCTCCGCCTGGGGGCACGCCTTCCGGCCGGAGTACCGCGGGCTGACGATGCTGGCGGAGCGGTTTCCCGACATCCCCCGGGTGGCGCTGACGGCCACGGCCGATGCGCGCACGGTGGACGACATCCGCGAGCGGCTGTCGCTGACCGACGCGCCGGTGTTCCGCGGGACCTTCGACCGGCCGAACATCCGGATCGGCGTCGCGGCGCGTCATGACGGCGCGGGGCAGTTGCGGGCCTTCATCGAGGAGGCCTCGGACGGGCGGGGGGCCGGGATCGTCTATTGCCCCAGCCGGGCCGAGACGGAGCGGGTGGCGGAGCGGCTGAAGGCGGCGGGCTACGACGCCCTGCACTACCACGCGGGAATGCCGGCGGAGGCGCGACGTAACGCCGAGCGGCGCTTCGCCTCCGGTGATCCCGTGGTGATGGCGGCGACGATCGCCTTCGGCATGGGGATCGACCGGCCGGACGTGCGCTGGGTCGCTCACCTCGCGCTGCCGGGGGGGCCGGAGGCGTGGTACCAGGAGATCGGGCGCGCCGGGCGGGACGGGGCGCCGGCGAAGGCTCTCCTCCTCTACGGCGCGGAGGACATCGCGGTCGCGCGCAAGCGGATCGAGGAGTCGCCGGCGCCGGAAACGCAGAAGCGGCTCGACCACGAACGGCTGGACCGTCTGGTGGCGATCGTCGAGGCGGCGACCTGCCGTCGCCGGCTGCTGCTGCGCTGCTTCGGGGACGATCTGGCGGAGGATTGCGGGAACTGCGACGCCTGCCTCGACCCGCCGCGGCTGGTGGATGGGACGGAGGCGGCGCGGAAGCTGCTCTCGGCGGTGCATCGCACGGGCAACCGCTTCGGGCTGCGCCACGTGGTCGCGGTGCTGCGGGGGGAGGAGACGGACCGCGTCACCGCCCTCGGCCATGACCGCCTGTCGGTGTTCGGGATCGGGCGGGACGTCGGGACGGAGGCGTGGAAGGGTATCGCGCGTCACCTGCTGGCCCGCGGGGCGCTGGACATGGAGCCGGGAACGAACCTCGCGATCTACCGCGTCTCCGACGCCGCGCGATCGATCCTGCGGGGCGAGGAGACGGTGATGCTGCGGGAAGCGGCGCTGCGCGACACGCCGCGGGTTCGGCAGCGCCGCACCGCCCGGCCCGCCCCCGCGGCGGCGGGGTTCGCGGATTCACCGGGGCGCGCGCAGGGCGGCGACGTGTTCGAGGCGCTGCGGTCCTGGCGGCGGGAAGAGGCGTCCCGGCAGTCCGTCCCGGCCTACGTCATCTTTCCCGACCGCACCTTGCAGGAGATCGCGGCCGAGAAACCGCGGAATCTGGACGACCTCGCGGCGATCCACGGGGTGGGGGCGTCGAAGCTGGACCGCTACGGGCTCGACGTGCTGCGGGTGGTGCGGGAAGCCGGCTGACCACGCGGCACGCGGATGAAAACGCTGTCACTCAGTTGAGAATGACTTGCAGACGCTGTCGCATCTCGCTATACGGGTCCGTGACAGCCGCCGGACCCCGAATCGCATGTACGTCTGCCTCTGCAACGGCCTGACCGATACGCAGATCAAGGCCGCCATCGCGTCCGGCGCGGATCGCACCCACGACGTCTACGCGGCCTGCGGCTGCCGGGCGCAGTGCGGGGGCTGCACCGCCAACGTCCTCTGCCTCCTTCGCGCCGCGCCGCACGGCGCGCAGGTGGCGGGCGACTGACCGCGAACCACTCGCAATCGCGAGTGAAAACAAAGACTTGATCGCCCACCCGGCGCGGTCCATGTCGTTCGGACCACCCAGGGAAATCCCGCCATGCCCGGCGACGTCAAGGTCATCGAATGGCTCAACGTCCAGCTCACGAACGAGCTGACGGCCATCAACCAGTATTTCCTCCACGCCCGCATGCTCCGCCACTGGGGCGTCACCCGCCTCGGCCGCCACGAGTATGAGGAATCCATCGAGGAGATGAAGCACGCGGACGACCTGATCCACCGCATCCTCTTCCTCGACGGGCTGCCGAACGTGCAGCGACTGAACCCCGTGCTGATCGGCCAGGACGTGCTGGAGGTCCTGCAATGCGACGAGCGGCTGGAGATCAAGGCGATCGCCGACCTGAAGGAGGGGATCGCGCATTGCGAGGCGGTGCGGGACTACGTGTCGCGCGACCTGCTGCTGAAGATCCTGACGGACGAGGAGCACCACTCCGACTTCCTCCACGCCCAGTTCACG
>CAXVWQ010000227.1:0-5940 GCA_964263755.1 Roseomonas sp.
CCCTCCGACGACGGCGTTCTCTCTTCTTACGAAGGCGGGTCCAGGGGCCCCCGCGAAGCAGTGCTTCGCGCCTGGTGGGTGGAGGTCCGGAGGAGGGCAAAGCCCTTCTCCGGCCCACAGGCGCCACGCCTACCGCTCGCAGCGGATGAACACGGTGGAGCGCCCGGCGATCTCGCCCACGTCGGCCGTGGAGCGTTCCGTCCCCTCGCTCCGGGCCGCCGTGAAGGGCACGTTCGTGGCGCGGAGGAAGGCAGCGGCGCGCTCGCCCCGGATGGCGAAGTTGATGTTCTGCGCGATGTCGCCCGTCCGTCCCGCCACCGCCTGGGCGTTGAGCTTCGAGACGACGACGCCAACGATGTGGCCGTGCATGTCCAGCAGCGGCCCGCCGGAATTGCCGGGCTGCACGGGGGCGGAGATCTGGAACTGGTCACGGTTGTCGCGCAGCCCCGCCAGCCCGTTGATCTCTCCCCGCGTCAGCTTCGGGTCGGAGGAGAGGAGGCCGGAGAGGGGGAAGCCGTAGGCCACCACCGATTCGCCCCGCCGCACCTCCGGCGCCTGCCGGAAGGACAGGGCGGGGCCGGTGAGGCCGGGGACGGTCAGCACGGCGAGGTCGAGGTTGGTGTTCACGAGGGCCGGCGGGGTGGCGGCGAAGTTCCGCCCGTCCGGCGCCCGCACCAGCACGCGGTTGCAGTTGTCCACCACGTGGTGGTTCGTCATCACCCGCTCCGGGGCGACGAGGAAGCCGGTGCCGGTGGCGGCCCGCGCCCCGGGGGTGGGCATGGCCTGGGGCGGCGTCGGGCTTGCCGGCGTTGGATTCGGGCTCGCCAGCGGCGGGCGCGCCGGCGCGGCGGCCCCGGCCGCGACGACGGAGGCCGGCTCCAGCGCCGACCGGCGTTCCCCGCCGCAGACGTCCTGGTTCCGCGCCACCGCCTCCCGCCCGTCCGCGAGGACGAGGCGGAGGTCGAAGCGGCACCCCGCCTCCGGGTTCACGCGCAGGCGGAACTCCCCGCCATCGGCGACGGGCGCGCGCAGCAGGTTGCTCCCCCAGTCCGGGCGGCCGGTGCGGACGGCGTGGAGGGCGGTGGCCTCCTGCCCCGTGCGGTTCTGCACGCGGAACGGCTCCGCGGGGGCGGGTGCCTGGGCGAGCGCCGGGGTGGCGAGGAGGAGGGCGGCGAGGAGGAGGCGCATGTGGGAGGCATGTGCGGCGTCCCCGGTCGCGCTTCAATCGGCGCGGCGCGCGTCCGGCCGGGTGGCCCGCGTCAGGCGCCCGGTCCGGGGTGGCGCCGCAGCCAGTCCACGAGGGCGTCGGCGGCCGGGGCGGGGTCGGCGAGGCGGGTGCCCTCCTCCAGCGCCGCCGCCGCCATCGCGGCCTGGCGGGCGGGCTCGAGGATGGCGTCCAGCGCCTCCGCCAGCGCCTCCGGCGTCACCGCGCGGGCGACGAAGCCGGTCACCCCGTCCCGAACACCCTCCGCCAAGCCGCCGACGGGCGTGACGACCGTGGGGACGCCGAGCGCCATGGCGAGCGGGGCGACGCCCGACTGGCTCGCCTCGGTGTAGGGCAGCACCACGACGCGCGCGGCGCCAACGATCGCGGCCATCTCGGATTCCGGCACCCAGCGGGTCTCGACGGTCACGCCGGGCAGGGCGGAGAGGCCGGGGGCGAGGGCCTCGGCGTCCCCCTCCCCCACCACGCGGAGGGTGGCGTGCGGCCGGCGGGCGCGGAGCAGCGGCCACGCGTCCCGCAGCAGGTCGAGGCCCTTGTAGGCGCGCAGGCGCCCGAACAGGAGGACGTCGTGCGTCGGCGGGCCGGAGGCCGCCCCCGCGCGCACGTGGGCGATGAGGGGCAGGCGCAGCAGCGGCAGGCGCGGCGCCCGGGCGGCGAGGGCGGTCGCCACCGCCTCCGAGAACACGATGCCGGCGGAGGCCGCGCGGAGTTCCGTGTTCAGCCGCCAGTCCCAGAGGAGCCGGGGGTCGCCGGGATGCGGCGCGGCGTCGTGGACCGCCGCGAGGTAGCGCACCCCCGCCCGCGGCAGCGCCGGGGCGACGAGGGGGGTCCAGACGTGGTTCATGACGGAGACGACGGCGTCCGCCCGCAGGTCCCGCGCCTGCCGCACGAGCCGCCGCCGCAGCGCGGGGATGCGGAGCGTGCCGAGCAGCGCCCCCGCCGCCCCAGCGAAGGTCGGCACGGCGTCGAGCGCGGCGGGCAGGTCGCGGAAGGCGGGCAGGAGTTCGTTCCGGTCGGCCAGCGAGAGGCCGAGCGTGACGTCCGGCCGCGCCGCGAGGCCGCGGGCCAGCGCCAGCGCGTCGGCCGCGCCGCCGCCGCGCCGGCCCCAGTACCACAGCAGGATCCGCATGGTCGGCGGGTAGCATCGGGGCCGGGGCGCGGCCAGGGCGGTCGTCGGCGATCCATCGGGGGGCGGACCCCGTCGGGGCGCTCCCGGCCGCTCACGCTGCCGCGAGTCCGGCCTTGCGCCGCCGACTTCCGCGGGCATAAGGGTGGGATGGCGTTCCGCCTCCTCCCCGCCCTCCTCCTGGCGCTTCTCGCGCTCCCGGCCGGCCGCCCCGCCGCGACCGAGGCGCCCGCCTGCCCGGCGGCGCCCATCCAGCCGCTGCGGCTGCCGCGCCTCGTCGCGACGGCGGGTGCCCCGCCCGTGATCGTCGCCCTCGGCTCCTCCTCCACGGAAGGCGCGGGCGCGTCCTCCCCCGCGGCGGCCTATCCCCCCCAGCTGGAGGCGGCGCTCGCCCGCCAGGGCCTCGCCGCCCGCGTCGTCAACCGCGGGCGCGGCGGCGAGGAGGTGGCGGAGATGCTCTCCCGCCTGGAGGCCGACGTGCTGACGCACCGCCCCGCGGTCGTCATCTGGCAGGTCGGGGTGAACGGGGCGATCCGGAGCCACCCGCTGGACCGCTTCGTGCTGCTGCTGCGGGAGGGTGTCCGGGCGATGCAGGAGGCCGGCGCCGACGTGGTGCTGCTCGACAGCCAGGGCGGTCCCTGGGCCCGCCGCGCCCCGATGCGCGACGCCTTCGACGCGGCGCTGGCCGACATGGCGGTGGAGAAGGGCGTCGCCCTGTTCTCCCGCCACCGGCTGATGGACACCTGGGCCTCCGCGGGTGCGGCGCCGGAGGGGATGCTCGTCTCCGACGGGCTGCACCACAACGATCGCGGCTACGCCTGCCTCGCCGAGGCGATGGCGCGGGGCATCCGCGCCGGGCTGCCGGATCGCTGACCCCGTGCCGGGCCCGCCCCGGCTCGTCACCCACCTCCCGGATCGGAGCACGCCATGCCGGACGCACCGGACCCGTTCGTGCAGGCCGTCGCCGCGCCGGCCCCCTCCCCACCCGGCTTCGCCGCACCGGGGTTCGCGGCACCCGGGGCCGAGGCGCGGCCGATCCGCGCCGTGACGGCCGCCGGCCTGAACGCCGCCCTCGCCGCCCTCCCCCCCGCCGCCGCGGCCTTCGTGCGGGAGGCCGGGTTCACCGGGAAGGCCGCCCAGGTCTCGCTCATCCCTGGCGAAGCGGGGGTGGCCGCCGCCCTCCTCGGCCTCGGGGACGACCCGACGGTGCCCTGGTCCTACGGCGCCGCGCCGTACGCGCTGCCGGAGGGAACCGCGTGGCGCCTGGACGGCGGCGACCCGGCCGCCGCCGCCCTCGGCTGGTCCCTCGGCGCCTATCGCCTCTCCCGGCACAAGGCCCCGACCCGCCGGCCCGCCCTGCTGGTCCCGCCGGATGGGACGGAGGCCGCGCGGATCATCGCGGAGGCGACGTGCCGGGCCCGCGACCTGATCAACCTCCCCGCCGCCGACCTCGGCCCGGCCGAGCTGTCCGACGCCGTGCGGGCCGTGGCGGAGCGCTGCGGCGCGACCTTCGAGGAGGTGTCGGGCGAGGCGCTGGAGGCGGGCTACCCCGCCGTGGCCGCCGTCGGCCGCGGCAGCCACCGGGTGCCGCGCGTGGCGATCCTGCGGTGGGAGGGCGCACCGGCCCCGGGCGGACCACTGCCGCTCGTCGCCCTCTGCGGCAAGGGCGTGTGCTTCGACACCGGCGGCCTCGACCTGAAGCCCGCCGCCGGGATGCTGCGGATGAAGAAGGACATGGGCGGCGCCGCCATCGCCCTCGCCGCCGCCGAATGCCTCATGCGCGCGGACGCCCCGATCCGGCTGCTGCTGCTCGTCGGCGCGGTGGAGAACGCCGTCTCTCCCACCGCCATGCGCCCGCTCGACGTGCTGCGGACCCGCGCCGGGCTGACCGTGGAGGTCGGCAACACCGACGCGGAGGGCCGCCTGGTCCTCGCCGACCTCCTCGCCCGGGCCGGGGAGGAGCGGCCGGACCTGCTGCTGGACGTGGCGACGCTGACGGGCGCCGCCCGGGTGGCCCTCGGCCCCGACCTCCCCGCACTCTTCTGCAACGACGACGGGGTCGCGACGGAACTGCTCCGCGCCGGGCTCGCGACGCATGACCCGCTCTGGAGGCTCCCCCTCCACGCCGCCTACGTTCCGTGGCTCGAAACGGGAGCGGCCGATCTGTCCAACGTGGGCACGAAACCGATGGCCGGGGCGATCGTCGCGGCCCTGTTTCTCGAACGGTTTGTTCCACGAGGCATCCAGTGGGCCCATCTGGACGTTTACGCGTGGAACGATGCGGGCCGCCCAGCACGGCCGGAGGGCGGCGAAGCCACGGGCCTGCGGGCCCTGGTCGCCGGCGTGACGGCCCTGGTGCCGCCGCGTTGCGCCTGACGGCGGGGGCGGCCCCGTCGCTCGCCGGCCCGGCCCCGAGGGCGCCGGGCGGGCAGCGGGCCGGCACGATCCCATGAGGGGGATCGGACCGTCGGCCGGACGAAGGAAAGAGAAGGATCACCACCGTGCCCATCCAGGCAACCCAAGAGCAACTCATCGGCGTGCTTCGAGACACCGTCGTCGCCCTCGTCCGACGCGACGGCCCCGACCTCTCCGCACGCCAGCTCGGCGTGTTCCTCACCGTCTACCTGGGCGAGGGCCCGCATACCGTCCGCGGGCTCGCGGCGGCCCTGAACGTCTCCAAGCCCGCCATCACCCGGGCGCTCGACCGGCTGGGGGAACTCGACTTCGCGCGCCGCAAGACGGACCCGCAGGACCGGCGCTCCGTCCTGGTGCAGCGGACCGTGAAGGGAAACGCCCTCCTGCGGGAGATGCGGACGATCATGTCCGAGGCCGCGACGGCGGCGCAGGACGAGGGGGCGGGCGCGACGGACGAGGACGCGGCGGACGGCCGGGGCCAGCCCGCGCAACGCCACGCGGAACTGAAGCGCGCGGGCTGAGACCCCCCCCCGGGCTACGCCTCGCGGTCGAGGGCGTAGCCCGCGGACCGGACGGTGCGGATGACGTCGGTCTCGCCGTCGCCGTTCACCGCCTTTCGCAGGCGCCGGATGTGGACGTCCACGGTCCGGAGCTCGACGTGGATGTCCCGTCCCCACACGGCGTCGAGCAGCTGCTCGCGCGAGAAGACGCGGCCGGGATGCTGGAGGAAGAACTCCAGCAGCCGGTATTCGGTGGGGCCGAGGTGCAGGTTCCGGCCGTTGCGAATCACGCGATGCGCGTCGCCATCCATCTGGATGTCGTGCCAGGTCAGCATCCCCTTCGGAGCCCCGGTGCCGGAGCGGCGGAGCAGGGCGCGGACGCGGGCCATGAGCGCGTCCACCGCGAAGGGCTTGGCGATGTGGTCGTCGGCGCCGATGTCGAGGGCGCGGACGGCGTCCTGGTCCTCCGTGCGGGCGGTGACCATGATGATCGGCAGGTCGCGCGTCTCCGCGCGGCGGCGGAGCTGCCGGCAGACCTCCAGCCCTGACATCACCGGCAGCATCCAGTCCAGCAGGATGAGGTCGGGCTTGGCCTCGGCGACCCGGAGGAGCGCTTCCTGCCCGTCCGTCGCCTCCTCCACCCGGAAGCCGCCCTTCTCCAGGTTGTAGCGGAG
>CAXVWQ010000228.1:0-8963 GCA_964263755.1 Roseomonas sp.
GTGGACCACGCCGGGGACGTGGTGACGGAGATCGGCGGCGGCGGGGAGGACCTCGTGCTCGCCACCGTCTCCTTCACCCTCGGGACGGGCGTGGACAACCTGACGCTGACGGGGGGCGGCGCGCTGTCCGGCACGGGCAACAACCTCGGCAACCGCATCATCGGCGGGGCCGGCGGCGGCACGCTCTCGGGCCTCGGCGGCAACGACATCCTCGTCGGCGGCGCGGGGGCGGACATCATCCTCGGCGGGGCCGGCGCGGACCGGCTGACGGGCGGCGGCGGGAGCGACGTGTTCCGCTACGGCACGGCGGCCGAGGGACGGGATGCGCTGACCGACTTCGTCGCGGGCACCGACCTGCTGGAGGTCTCGGCCGCCGGGTTCGCGGGTGGGCTGACGGCCGGGATGGACCTCGCGGCGACCGGGCGGTTCGTGGCCAACGCGACGGGCGAGGCGGACGCCGCCTCCGGCACCGGCCAGTTCGTGTTCGAGACCGACACGGCGCAGCTGTGGTGGGACGCGGACGGGGCCGGCGGGGCCGCGGCGGTGCGGATCGCCAGCCTGGCGAGCGGGAGCCTCGCGGCGGCGGACCTCGTCGTCATCGCGTAGACGCGCGCACGTCCGGGAGGCGCGCGCCTCCCGGGCGCCGGCGTCACGCCTCGAAGGGCAGCCCCACGTAGTTCTCCGCGATCGCCGCCTGCGCGACGCGGGAGGAGGCGACGTAGTCGAGGTCCGCCATGTGGATGCGCTGCTCGAACGCCGTCTCGCCGTCGTCCCGGTGCAGCATCGTCGTCATGTACCAGGAGAACCGCTCGGCCTTCCAGATGCGGCGCAGCGCCGTCGCGGCGTAGGCGTCCAGCCCCGCCGTGGCGTTCGTGCGATACGCGGCGACGAGGGCGCGGGCGAGGACGCGCACGTCGGCGACCGCGAGGTTCAGTCCCTTCGCGCCCGTCGGCGGCACGATGTGCGCGGCATCCCCCGCGAGGAACAGCCGCCCGTGCCGCATCGTCTCGCAGACGAAGGAGCGCAGGGGGATGATCCCCTTCTGGAAGATCTCGCCCTCCGTCAGCGCCCAGCCATCGTCGGTGCCGAGCCGCTTGTGCAACGCGTCCCAGATGCGGCGGTCCGGCCAGTTCGCCATGTCGTCGCGCGGGTCGCACTGCACGTACATCCGCTGCACCGCGTCGTTCCGCGTGGAGGCCAGCGCGAACCCGTCCTCGTGCCGCGCGTAGATGAGTTCGTGCCACGCCACCGGGGCGCGCGCGAGGATGCCGAGCCAGCCGAAGGGATACACCTTCCCGAACTCGACGCGATCCGGGATGGCCCGCCGTCCCGGCCCGTGGAAGCCGTCCGCGCCGATCACCCAGTCGCAGTCCAGCCGCTCCTCGTCCTCCCCGTCCACGCGCCACGTCAGGTAGGGCGCGTCGGTCTGCACGTCGTGGATCGCCGTCTCCCGCGCGCCGAAGAGGATGCCGCCGGAATCCTGCGCCAGCCGTGCCGCGATGAGGTCGCGCAGCACCTCGTGCTGCGGCCAGACGGTGACGCGCTTGCCCTCCGTCAGCCCTTCGATGTCCAGATGGAAGCGCCGGGGGCCGTATTGCAGCGTGATGCCGGTGTGGACGTGCGCCTCCGCCCGCATCCGCTCCCCCGCGCCGAGTTCGACGAGGAGGTCCGCCACCCACTGTTCCAGCACCCCCGCGCGGATGGTCCCCTCCACCTCCTCCCGCGACCGGGATTCGAGGATGACGCTCTCGACCCCCTCCCGGTGCAGCAGGTGCGCGAGGAACAGCCCCGCGGGGCCCGCGCCGACGATGCCGACCTGTGTCCTCACGCGCGACCCTCCCGTGCCGACCCAGCACTAGGGGGCGCGCCGCCCACCTGCAACGTCAGGCGGCGTAGGCGGCCTCGACCAGCCGCAGCGTCTCCAGGTTGTCCTCCGGCCCCGTCTCGAACGGCGTCCCGTCCCGCAGGGCGGCGGCGAAGTGCGCGACGCAGGCATCGAAGCAGGACTGGTAGGCGGCGTCGTGGTCGAAGGCGTGCGCCTCCGGCTCCGGGCCGAGGAGCCGCAGGGTCGCCCCGTCGAAGGTCGCGGTGGCGCGGGTGCCGGTCAGCACGAGGTCGTCCCGCTGCCGCGCCGGCCAGCCGGGGACGGCGCCGTTGCCCTCCACCACCACCGGCACGCCGTCCGCCGTCTCCAGCAGGATGGTCGCCGCGGTCTCCCCGACGCAGGCCTCCACCAGCCGCTGACGCCGCGCCGTCACCACCCGCAGCGGCCCCGCGAGCCACCGCGCGACGTCGAGGTGATGGATGAGCGATTCCGCGATCATCAACCGCGGCTCCGTCGCCATGAAGGGCTGCCGGACGAGCGACGGCACCGTCCCGTCCGCCCCCGCCAGGAACCCGGACCCGCGATAGGTGAGGGTGAGCGACGTGACCCGCCCGAGGCGCCCCGCATCGAGCCACCCCTTCAGGGCGCGGTAGTAGGGCCGGAACCGCCAGTTCTCGTGCACCATCAGCCGCGTCCGGCCGGCCACCTCGGCGGCCAGCGCCTCGGCCTCCGCCAGCCTCGGGGCGAGCGGCTTCTGGCACAGCACGGGGATGCCCCGCGCCGCCGCGGCGCGCACCAGTCCGGCGTGGGTCTCGCGCGGCGAGGCCACGTCCAGCGCGTCCGGCCGCTCCGCGTCCAGCATCGCCTCGGCGTTCCCGTAGGTACGCGCAACCCCGAAGGCCGCCGCCCGCTCCCGCGCCCGGTCCATGTCGGGGTCCATCACCGCCACCACCCCGGCCCCGGGCAGCGTCGCCCAGGCGCGCAGGTGATACAGCGAGATCATCCCAGCCCCCGCGAGCGCGACCCGCAGCGTTCCCCCGCCCCCCGCCGCGTCGCTCACCGCGGCGCCTCCGCCCCGAACTCGCGCAACAACGCCTCGAAGGCCGGCCGCGCCCGGTCCACCTCCCGCAGCGCCCCGAGCCGCGTCCGCAGCGCCCGCACCGCCGCCCCGGGGCTCGTCAGCACCGCCGCCCCCGGCAGCGCCGCCGCCACCGCCGCCTCCGCCCGGCTCGTCGAGAAGTGGGCGAGCATCACCGCGTCGCACCCGCGCAGCCGCGGCGCCGCCTCCGCCAGCAGGCGGTCGTGCACCTCCCCGTCCCCCGCCCGCAGCGCCGCCATCGCCGGTTCCACCAGGACCGTCTCGACAGTCGCGCCCGTCCCGGCCGCCGCCTCGGCGAACTCCTCCTCCATGGACGCGACGGACGGCCCGAAGGTCGCGAGCATCCCGATCCGCCGGCCACGCCCCGAACCTGCCCCGAGTGCCGCCGCGAACATCGCCTCGTTCGGCCGCAGCACCGGCAGCGGCGCGAGATCCCGCGCCGCCGCCCCGATCGCCGCCCCGAAGGCGGAGCAGGTGAACAGCACCCCCTCCGCGCCCGCTCCCGCCACGTAGCGCGCCAGCGCCCCGATCCGCCCTCCCATCGCCGGCGTCAGGTCGCCGTCGGCCGCCCGGTCGGGCGAGAGCGAATCCTCCAGCAGGTTCGTCACCCGCGCTTCGGGCCACAAGGCCGCGAAGGCCGCCGCCACCGGCGGCATCGCCACCGCCACGGCGTGGATCAGCGCGATGCGCGGGGCGGGGGTCACGCTGGACACCCGCCGACGGTCGCGCATAGCCTCCCCCGCCGCAAGGCAGGACGCGCCGGACGACACGGCGCGTCGGGGGACACGAACCACATGCCCATCGCCCCGCGGCGCATCGCGCTCGCCCTCCTCGGCGCCTTCGCGCTGCCCACCCTCGCCGCCGCGCAGACCTTCCCCGACCGCCCCCTCCGCCTCATCATCCCCTTCGCCGCCGGCGGCGCCACGGACGTCGTCGGCCGTGTCGCCGCGGGGTGCATGGCCCAGGGCCTCGGCCAGAACGTCGTCGTGGACAACCGCACCGGCGCCGGCGGCACGGTCGGCGCCGACCTCGGCGCCAAGGCCGCGGCGGACGGCTACACCATGACCGTCCTCACCCTCTCCTCCGCGGTCCTCACGCACCACCTCTACGAACGACTGCCCTACGACACCCGCCGCGACTTCGCCGCGGTCTCGGAGATCGGCCGCTCCCCCAACATCGTCGCCATCCGCCCGGGGCACCCGGCGCGCGACCTCCAGGCCTTCCTCGCCGACGCCCGCGCCCGGCCGGACGCGGTGACCTACGGCTCCGGCGGCAACGGCACGATCGTCCACCTCTCCACCGTGCTCCTCGGCAACATGGCGGGCGTGCGGATGCAGCACGTCCCCTTCCGCTCCGGCACCCAGGGCCTCCAGGCCGTGATGGCCAACCAGGTGGACCTGCTGGTCGATTCCCTCCCCGTCGTCATGCCCCAGGTGCGGGACGGCTCCGTGCGCGGCCTCGCCGTCACCTCCCCCGCCCGCCTCCCGCAGCTCCCCGACCTCCCCACGATGGCCGAGGCCGGCATCCCCGGCTTCGACACCCAGAACTGGTTCGGCATCTACGTTCCCGCCCGCACCCCGCGCCCGGTGGTGGACCGCCTCGCCGCCGAGGTCGCGCGCGTCACCCGCGATCCCGCCTGCCGCGCCCGCCTGACGGAGATGGGCGTCAACCCCGTCGGCTCCTCCCCGGAGGAGTTCACCGCCTTCTGGGACCGCGAGCTCGCGACCTGGGGGCCGATCGTGCGGGCGAGCGGCGCGAAGGTGGACTGACGCCGTCGCGGCCTCGCCCCGCCCGCTTCGGAGGTTGCGCCCGTCGGCCGGTAGAGGTTAAGGCGTCACGGAACGGAAGGCGCGCCGGAACGGCCGGACCAGGGCGTTCCGTTCGGCGCGGCACCGGGGAACCGACCCGGTCAACCGGCGCGTCAGGAGGCCGTGCCCCAGGATGGGGCCCATGCGGCGCCCGGTGGACGTCCGGGGGCGTTGCCGCGATCGCGAAGGCCGGCCGGGGATGCCGGCGATTCGGAAGGGGAGCATCGGGTGCCGGACCAACCCCTGACCGTCCTGGAGCCGGAGGGGATGTATCCCGACACGGCGCTGGAGCGGGAGATCCTCGGCCCCTCCGTGCGGGTGGTCCAGGCCGCGGCCGGCGGCGGCATCGAGGAGGTTCCGGACGACCTCTGCGCGGCCACCGACGGGCTGTTCATCTTCCGCCACTGGCTCCGCGCCGCCGACATCGCGCGCTTCCCCCGCCTGAAGGTCGTCGTGCGGATGGGCGTCGGCTACGACCGGCTGGACCGGGAGGCGCTGGCGGCGCGCGGGGTCACCGTGTGCAACGTGCCGGATTACGGGACGACGGAGGTGGCGGACCACGCCATCGCCCTCGCGCTC
Organism: Roseomonas sp.; assembly: GCA_964263755.1. Taxonomy (GTDB): domain Bacteria; phylum Pseudomonadota; class Alphaproteobacteria; order Acetobacterales; family Acetobacteraceae; genus Roseomonas. Next base: position 5,312 of record CAXVWQ010000228.1, read on the forward strand.
GCCCTGCGCCGCGGCATCATCCTGCACCACGACCTGCAACGCGCCGACCCGCCGGCCAGCTGGGGCTACGTGGACCACCCCGTGGTGCAGCGGCCGGGCACGCGGGTCTTCGGCATCCTCGGCCTCGGCCGGATCGGCACCGCCGCGGCGCTGCGCGCCAAGGCCTTCGGCTGGCGCGTGGTGTTCCACGACCCCTTCCTGCCGAACGGCGCCGACCGCGCCCTCGGCGTGGAGCGCGCCCGCCGCATCGAGGACCTGTTCGAGGCGGCCGACACCCTCTCCATCCATGTCCCGCTCACCCGCGGCACCCGGGGGCTGGTGACGGAGTCCCTGCTGCGCCGGCTGCCCGCGGGCGCCGTGGTGGTGAACACCGCGCGCGGTCCGGTAATGGACCTGGACGCGCTGCACCGCTGCCTCCGCGACGGCGGCGTGGCCGGCGCCGGCCTCGACGTGCTGCCGGAGGAGCCGCCGGGCGACCCGGTGCCCCCCCTCCTCGCGGCCTACCGCGCGCGGGAGCCCTGGCTGACGGGGCGCCTCGTCGTCACCCCGCACTCCGCCTTCCACTCCCCGGAAGCCTGGGAGGACATCCGCCGCAAGAGCGCGGAGACGATGCGCGACGTGCTGGTCGAAGGCCTCCGCACCAACGTGATCCTCCCGGCCGACGGCTGATGGGACCACTGCCACAGTGTCCCTCCCCGACCACCCCACCTCGCCACTTCGTGAGAGATTTTCGCATTTCGCAGTTGCGAGATCACCCGCGAAACCGGCTAACGTGGGAACGACCGAGGGGCCCGAGAGCGTGAACCACGTGCCCGACCATGCCGTGCTGGATGCGATCGCGTCGCGGCCCGGGACCCGGACCGACGCGCTGCCGCACGTGTTCCTCGACATCTCCCGCCTCATCGGGGATGCCGGGCGGTCCGCGCCCTCCGGCATCGACCGGGTGGAGATGGCCTATGCCCGCCGCTGGGCGGCGCTGCCGGAGGAAGCCGGCACCTTCGTCGGGCAGATCCTCTCGGGGCCCTACGCCGCCCTGCCGCGCGTGCCCGTGCTGCGCTTCCTCGCCACCCTCGCCGCGGCGTGGGAGAGCGGGCGACCGGGACCGGAGATGCGCGCGGCGCGGCGGCTGGGACGCGGGCTCCGCATCCGCTCCGCCTCCGGCCTCGGGCAGCTCGCGCTGGCGCGGCGGCTGCGGCGCACGCCCCACCCCAAGGCCTTCCTCCTCGTCTCCCACCGCGCCCTCGACCGGGCCGGGCCGATCGAATCCATGCGCCGGGCCGGCTGCGCCTTCGTGCCGCTGATCCACGACCTCATCCCGCTGGAGCATCCGGAGTTCGCCCGCCCCGGCCACGCGGAGCGGCACCACCGCCGCATCGCCAACACGGCGGCGCTGGCGGACGCGATCATCGTCAACTCCCGCCACACCGCCCGGGCGCTGGCGCCGCACGTCACCCGCCGGGCGCTGCCGCCGCGGGTCACCGTCGCCCCCCTCGGGATCGATGCGCCGGCCGCGCTGTCGCCCGCCCTGCCGCTGGAGCCCTACTTCGTCGTCCTCGGCACCATCGAGCCGCGGAAGAACCACCTCCTCCTCCTCCACCTCTGGCGCGACCTCTCGACGCGCCTCGGCTCCGCCGCCCCGCGCCTCGTCGTCATCGGGCGCCGAGGGTGGGAGAACGAGAACATCGTCGACCTCCTCGACCGCTCCGACGTGCTGCGGGCGACGGTGAAGGAACTCGGCGCCGTGCCGGACCGGGAGGCGTGGTCGGTGCTGCGCGGCGCCCGCGCCCTCCTCTTTCCCTCCTTCGCGGAGGGCTACGGGCTGCCGCTGGGCGAGGCCCTGACCCTCGGCGTCCCCGTCATCTGCTCCGACCTGCCGGCGCTGCGCGAGGTGGGGGCCGACGTGCCGGAATACCTCGACCCGCTGGACGGCGTGGCGTGGCGCAACATCGTTCTCGACTACGCGGCGCCGGAGAGCCGGGCGCGGGCCGCGCAGCTCCACCGGATCCGCGACTGGCGCCAGCCGCTGTGGGAAACGCATTTCGACGCGGTGGATGCGGCGCTGACCGCCCTCACGCCCCACGGTGCGGCCCTGGGGCGCGAGGTGGTGCCGGCCACCCGGTCGCGGGCCCCGGCGGCCTGGCTCCTCGGCGGCACGGCGCGGTGACCGCGCCCGCCCTCCGCGCGCCCGCCCGCCTCGCGCCGGGCTGAGCGCGGTGACCGCTCCGGCCCCTCCGGCCGTCCCCCGGACACGGACCGGGGGCGAACCGGTCGCCATCGTCGGGGCGGCGTGCCGCTTCCCCGGGGCGCCCGACCTCGAATCCTTCGCCGCCCTGCTGCGGGAGGGGCGCGACGCGGTGTCCACCCTTCCGGCCGACCGGTTCTCGCAGGGCTGGTTCGGCCACCCGCGGCGGGGGGAGCCCGGGCGGTCCTACACCTTCGCCGCCGGCCATCTCGGGGACGTCTCCCTCTTCGACGCAGGGCATTTCGGGATGTCGCCGCGCGAGGCGGCCGAAGCCGACCCGCAGCAGCGGCTGCTGCTGGAGGTGGTGGCGCACGCCTTCGACGACGCGGGCTGGCCGCACGGCGCGGTCGCGGGGCGGGAGGTCGCGGTCTTCGTCGGCGGCTCCTCCACGGACTACGCCGAACTCCGCCTGTCCGACCCCTCGGGCGCCGACCGCTACTTCATGACGGGGAACGCGCTCTCCATCCTCGCGAACCGGCTGACGAACGCCTTCGACCTGCGGGGCGGCGGGCAGACGGTGGACACGGCGTGCTCCTCCTCCCTCGTCGCCCTCTCCCTCGCGGTGGACGCGCTGCGGCTGGGGCGGGCGGAGGCGGCGGTGGTGGCGGGGGTGCAGCTCCTCCTCTCCCCCTACGCCTTCATCGGGTTCTCCCGCGCCGGGATGCTGTCGCCCACGGGGCGGTGCCGCGCCTTCTCCGCGGCGGCGGACGGCTACGTGCGGGCGGAAGGGGCGGGGGCGGTGGTCCTCAAGCTCCTCTCGGCGGCGCGGGCGGATGGCGACCTCATCCGCGGGGTGATCCTCGGCGCCGGGGTCAACGCGGTCGGGCGCTCCATCGGCCTCTCCCTCCCGAACCACGAGGCGCAGGCGCGGCTGATGCGCCGGGTGATGGCGGAGGCGGGCGTGGACCCCGACCGGATCGGCTACTGGGAAGCCCACGGCACCGGCACCCAGGCGGGCGACCCGACCGAGGCGCGGGCGATCGGGGAGGCGGTGGCGACCGGCCGCGCGACGCCGCTGCCGGTGGGCTCCGCCAAGACCAACCTCGGGCATCTCGAACCCGCCTCCGGCATGGCCGGGCTCCTGAAGGGCCTGATCGTGCTGGGGGACGGCGTGGTGCCGGCGCACCTGCACCTCGACGAGCCGAACCCGAACATCGCCTTCGAGGCGCTGAACATCCGCATCCCCACCGTGGCGGAGCCGCTGGCGGTGGGGGCGGGGACGGTGGTCGGCGTCAACTCCTTCGGCTTCGGGGGCACCAACGCGACGGCGCTGCTGGGCCCCGCCCCGGCCGCGCGCGAGGCGCGGGGGACGCCGCGGGGGTCCCTCCCGCCGCTCGTCATCTCGGCGCGGTCGGCCGAGGCGCTGGCGGGGCTGGCGCGTGACTGGTCGGCGCGGCTGCGGACGGCGCC
>CAXVWQ010000229.1:0-8153 GCA_964263755.1 Roseomonas sp.
CGCGGGGGCGGTCCGGCGCGTCGCGAGACCGAGGGGAACAGGGGGATGACGGGCGAGAGGGATGCGGTCACGTCGCACGGGGCCGCAGGCAAGGCGCCCGCCCTATGATCTTCGCGTCCTTCGAGTTCCTCTGCCTTTTCCTTCCGCTCTTCTTCGCGGTCTATTTCCTGACGCCGTTCCGCTATCGGAACTGGCCGATCCTTATCCTGTCCTGGGCCTTCTACGGGTGGTGGCGCGTGGACTTCCTCGCCCTGCTGGTGGGCGTGACGATCTTCACCTTCGTCGTCGTCCTGGCGATGGACCACGCGGGGCCGCAAACCCGCAAGGGCGGCTGGCTCCTCACCCTCGGCCTCCTCGGCAATCTCGGCGTCCTCGCCTACTTCAAGTACGCCAATTTCGGCGTCGCCGCCTTCAACGACATCCGCGCGGGCTTCGGGCTCGCCCCGATGGGCTGGACCGAGATCATCCTCCCGATCGGCCTGTCCTTCTACGTCCTCCAGTCCGTCTCCTACCTGATCGACGTCTGGCGCGGCGACATCGCCCCCTCGAAGTCCTTCATCAACTACGCGGCCTACAAGGCGATCTTCTCCCAGCTCATCGCCGGCCCGATCGTCCGCTACGCCGAGATCGCCGACGAGCTGAAGTCCCGCCCCCACACGATGGAGCAATTCGGGCGCGGTTTTCGTAGATTCATGATCGGCTTCGCGATGAAGGTCATCCTGGCGGACACGGTGGCGCTCGTGGCCGACGCCGCCTTCGCCCTCCCCTCCCCCACTTTCGTGGATGCCTGGACCGGGGCCATCGCCTACACGCTGCAGCTGTTCTTCGACTTCGCGGGCTACTCCGCCATGGCCATCGGCCTCGCCCTCATGCTCGGCTTCCACTTCCCCGAGAACTTCAACCACCCCTACCTCGCGGGCTCCATCCAGGCGTTCTGGCAGCGCTGGCACATGACGCTGTCCCGGTTCCTGCGGGACTACCTCTACATCTCCCTCGGCGGGAACCGCGGCGGCCCGGTGCGCACCTACGTCAACCTCCTCGCCACGATGGTCATCGGCGGCTTCTGGCACGGCGCCAACTGGACCTTCATCGTCTGGGGCTTCTGGCACGGCGGGCTGCTCGCCCTGCACCGCGCCTACCGCGCCTCGGGCCGCGGCCCGATGCCCTACATCCTCGGCAACATCCTCACGATGCTCGCCGCGATCATCGGGTGGGTGGTGTTCCGCGCCCACGACATCGGGCAAGCCTTCGTCATGTACCGCGGCATGGCCGGCCTCAACGGCTTCGGCCTCTCGGATGGGCTGGCGTGGCAGGTCACCCCGGACCAGTGGTGGACGATCCTCATTGCCGTCGTCGTGATCTACCTCCCGCTCTGCGCGTCCTTCCTCCCCTTCTTGCGCCGCCCGGAGGAGATGAACCCCTTCTGGCGCGCCCTCTGGGCCGTCGGGCCGCTTCTCGGCTTCCTCCTCGGCATCGTGCTGCTCTACAGCCGCGCCGCCGTCCCCTTCCTCTACTTCCAGTTCTGAGGCCCCGATGGCTGAGGTCAGGATGAGCGACACCCCCGCCACCGCCTCCGGCAGGATCGTCCCGACCTGGAAACACCGGGTCTCGAAGACCGAGGGCTGGATCGCCGTCGCGCTCCTCCTCCTCGGCGCGTGGGGGGGCGTGGCCGCCATCGCCAGCACCCCCGGCCAGACCCGGCTCCGCCCGACCCTCAACGGCGAATCCTTCCTCGCCGGCCGCACCACCGCCGCGGTGAACTACGTCATGGCGCACCAGCTCCCCGCCGATCCCCTCCTCCGCGCCACCGGCGGCGTCTTCCGCTACGCCCTGTTCAACTCCGGCGGCCCCCAGGTCCGCGTCGGCTGCGAGGACACCCTCTTCCTCACCGAGGAACTCCGCCCCTGGCCCGGCGCCGACGCCGCCATGGCGGAACGCGCCGCCGGCCTCCGCCGCGTCCAGGCCGCCATGGCCGCGCGCAACATCGTCCTCGTCGTCGCCGTCGTGCCGGACAAGGCTCGCGTGGTGCGCGATCGCCTCTGCGGCGCCCCGTGGTCGGCCCAGGCCCAGGCCCGGCACGACGCCTTCCTCGCCGCCCTCCGCACCGCGGGCGTGACGGACGTGATCCCCCTCCTCCCCGCCCTCCAGGCGCAGCAGGCGCGGCCGGGGGCCGCCTTCTACCGGACCGACACGCACTGGAACCAGGAGGGCGCGCGCGCCGCCGCCGGGGCGATCGCCGCCGCCCTGGAGAACCGCGAGATCACCCGCAACGACGGGTTCCGAACGGAGACCGCGACCGCCGACACCGACGGCCCGGGCGACCTCCTCCGCCTGATGAGCCTGGACCGCGTCCCGAACGCCGTCCGTCCCGACCCCGACCGCCAGCGCGTCGCCACGGCCGTCGAACCGGAGGCCGGCGGCGAGGCCAGCCTCCTCGACGAGACCCCGGCCCCGGAGGTCGCCCTCATCGGCTCCTCCTACTCGGTCAACGCCAACTTCCACGGCTACCTGCAGGAGGCGCTGCGGACCGCGGTGTTCAACGCCGCCACCGCCGGCGGTGCCTTCGCCGGCGCCGCCGACCCCTACTTCGCGGGAGAGGCCTTCCGCGACACCCCGCCGAGGATCATCGTCTGGGAGATCCCGGAACGGGTGATCCCCAACCCCGTCACCCCCACCGAGCGGGCCTTCATCGCCCGGTGGTAGCCTCCCCGAGGAGCCGCGCCACGTGCGGCTCCAGCCCCGCGGCCAGCACGGCGTAGCCCACCATCGTCAGGTGCAGCCGGTCCTGCGCCATGTGCTCCGACAGCCGCCCCGCCGCATCCACGAGCATCGCCCCAGGGTCGGCGTAGAACACCGCCGCATTGTCCGCGCACCGCGCGATCAGCGCGTTCACCCGCTGATTCATCCGCCGGTTCGCATCGTTCGCATCCGCGCCCCGCGGCGTGATCCCGACGATCAGCACCCGCGTGCCGGGCGACCGCGCCCGGATCGCCCGCACGATCTCCGCCACCCCGAGCGCCGTGTCCTCGGGCCGGTCCGTGAAGCCCGAGTTGTTCGTCCCGATCAGCAGCACCGCCAGCCGCGGCCGCAGGGACGGCGGCCAGTTTCCCCCCTGCGTGATCCGGTACAGCACTCCCTGGGTGAAGTCCCCCGCCACTCCCAGGTTCAGTGGCGCCCGGTGCGCGAAGAACTGGTCGAAGATTACCGGGAAGAACCCCTGTGTGAGCGAATCCCCCAGGAACACCGTCTGCACCCGCGACATGTCGCCGGAGGTCAGGCGCTGAAGTTCCGCCACCCGCCCGCGCCAGTATCCGTCGTCGAGGTTCGTCGGCACCGCCTCCTTCGGCATCGGGTTGCGTGGCGGGAAGGCCGCGCAGGCCCCCACCACCTGCGCCAGCGCCCCGCCGGCCTGCACGACCATCGCCGCCGCCAGCGCCAGCCGCCGCAGCGCCCTCACCGCCGGGCGATGGTGTCGCGGGCGAGGAAGGAGGTCGCCTGCCCCCCCGGCGCCATGAGCCACACCGAATACAGCCCGCCTGCCTGGAGCCGCCCGAGATCGAGGTTCGCCGCGCGCTGGCCCGTGCAGGACGCCCGCACCACCGCCGCCGCCGGCGCCACGCTGCGGCTCTGCCCCGTGTCGGGCGCGATGTTGGAGAAGAGCGACTGCCCCGACGGATCGAGCGCCAGCGCCCCGCCCGCGCAGCCCGGAATGGCGTTGAAGTAGGCCAGCACCGCCCGCTGCTGCTCGTAGCGCTGCGGCACCTGGAACGCCGAGGCCGTCACCGCCCCGCCCGCCTCCCGGAAGATGACGACGTTGAGCGCCGCCCCCTGCAGCCGCGCCTCCACCGTCGAGGTCCGCCCCCCCGCCGTGACGGCGTAGCGCACCGCCCGGTTCGCGATCCCCTCCGACACGAAGTACGGGCTGACCCGCTCCGCCCCGTTCATCCCGAGGTCCGTCGCCTCGTCATAGTCCGGCTTGACGGAGATCGCCGCCCCCGTGGCGTTGACCATCCGCACGAACCCCGTCCCCTCGGGCAGCCGCTGCTCGTACAGCATGGGCTGCGCCACCGCGGCGAGGGGTGCGGCGCCGGCGAGGCCGGCCGCCAGGGTCGCGACGATGAGGCGATGACGCATGGTGTCCCTTCCGCTGTGGGCGGCCGCCCGGCCGCGCCCTGGATCCTACGCGCCAATCTCGCGGACGACGGCGGCGCCATCAAGGCGTCGGCGATGATGATCCCGCCGCACCGGTCACGTCCGCGGCATAGATGCCGCGCAGCGCGTCGAGGAACGCGTCCCGCCCGATCGGCGGCGCCACGCCGGCCGCCAGCCTCGCGCGGTTCGCCGGCACCGCGGCGATCCGCAGCACGCGCGCCAGGTCCGTCGCGGATCCCACGCGGAAGTGCAGCCCGTCCACCCGGTCCGCCACCTTCTCCGCCATGCCGCCGATACCCGAGACGATCGTCGGCACGCCGGCCAGCCGCGCCTCCTGGATCACCACCGGCGAGTTCTCCCACCAGACCGAGGGCAGCACGACCCAGCCCGCCGCCGCCATCAGCCCCAGGACGTCCGCGCCGTCGTAGCGGCCGGAGAAGCCCACCCGGTCGCCGCAGGCGGCGAGCGGCTCGGCCAGTTCCGGGAACATCCCGAGAGCCTCCTGCGCGGTGGCGCCGTGCACCGCCAGCCGCAGGCGCGGCTCGTCCCGCGCCGCGATCGCGAAGCCGACGACGAGGACGTCCAGCCCCTTGAATTCGGTGGGTCGCCCGAAGAAGGCGAAATCCGTCGCCGCGCCCGTCGGGTCCGGCCGCGGCAGGTCCCACAGGCCGTCGCCGAGGTAGTTCTCCAGCACCGTCCCGGCCGCGGGGTCCAGCCCCCACGCCGCGTGGCGCTCCGCCACGAAATGGCTGGGGAAGACGTGGCGGTGGAAGCGCCGCAGCCCGGCCAGGAGCATCGCCTTGCGAAGCCGCATCCGCTCCAGGGTGGCGTCGGGGTAGCAGTCGAGGCAGCGCTGCGCCGTCTCCTTCCGGCAGAGTTCGCGGAAGCGGGTGCGGACCATCTGTCCGTGGTGCGCGCAGATCGCGAGCATCTCGTGGGCGGTCAGCACCAGCCGCGCCTCCGGCCTCGCCTCCGCCAGCGCCGCGACGAGGTCGAGGCCGACCCGCCAGTAATGGTGGAAGTGATACACGTCGGCCTTCAGCCCCACGAGCAGGTCAAGGAGGGCGCGGCGCTCCCCCGGCTGCCGCCACCACAGGCGGTCCTCCTCCATCCCCGACACCGCGTAGAGGTGCTCGTCCTCCCCGTAGCGGGCGACGGACGCGCCGCGGTCGCCCGGCATCTGCCCCCCCGGCAGTTCCACCGCCGCGACGAAGGTGCTCCGCCAGCCGCCCGCCAGCAGCGTCCGGTGCTGCCGGTAGGCGGCGATCTCCCCCCCGCCCTTCGAGAAGTCGGGATGCGCGTGGGCGACGATGCAGACGGACGGAGGCGTCACGCGCGACCTCTCGCACCCGCGGCGGCGAGGCGCCAGACCGCCGCCAGATGGGCCGCGACGACGGGCCCGGCCGCGGCCGGGGGCGCCACGTCCGCCCCCTCCAGCATCGCGACGACCCGGCGGAGCGTGGCGCCCATGCCCCCGGTGCCGGCGAGGCCGTGGAGCAGGAGGAGTTCGTCGAGCCGGGCGGGATCCAGCCCGACGGGCGGCCCATCCCCGCCGTCGCCGCCGATGGCGAGGGACGCGAGCGTGGCAGTGTCGGCCGGGACCACCATCCCGCGGGAGGTCGCGGCGGCGGCCAGGGCTTCCGCCGGCCCGGCCTCGGCCGCCACCTCCAGCCCCGGCCGTCCCAACAGGGCGGCGACGGCCCGGGACGCCGCGGCGCCGGCGACGATGATCCGCTCGAACCGCCGTTCCAGCGTCGGGGCCACGAGGGCCAGCACGCGCGCCGCCAGCGGCTCGTCGAGGTCGAAGAAGAGGGCCGTTCCCCGGCCCGCCCCCATGGCGCCGGCGCCGCGCAGGACGGTGAGGCGCGACAGCGCCCCCCGCAGCGCGTCCAGCCGGGCGTCGAGCGCATGCCGGAGCCACCGCTCCAGCGCCGCGGCGCGGGGGTCCGGCAGGTCAAAGCCGGTGAGGGTCAGGGCGTGGAGGAAGGGTTCCAGCGGCCCGGGGATGGCCTCCGCACGGAAGGACCAGGACGCTCCACCGCGCCGGACCGAGACGACGAGATCGACCGACTCATCCTCCGTCACGCCGTCGAGGAAGCCGTGCAGCGCGAAGCCTTCCGGCACGCCGAAGGCGGTGGCGCCACGGAGCGGGAGGAGGCGGCCCGCCACCCCCGCCGCGGCGTCGTCCGTGACCCCGGCGGCGCCGGCGAGGGCGACGGCGACGACCTCCGCGTCGTCGGTGCCGCCCGCCACGGCGAAGGAGCCGGCGAGGACGACCTCCCCGAGAGGGAGACGGTGGGCGGCGACGCGCCGGAAGTCCCGGAACCAGTCCGTCGGGCCGGTCAGGCGCGTCTGCCGGGCGAGGGTTCGGGCGAAGGGCCCCAGCCCCCCGCCGTCGGTTCCGAGCAGGGGTACGCGGCCGGCGCTCGCGGCGCCGGCGCTCATGAGGTCGAAGGCCGCCCGGCCCTCGCCGCCGGCCAGGGCGGCGGGGACGTCCCGGGGCACGTCGTGGGCGCTGAGGTCCAGGCGGGCCGTCCGGTCGCCGGCCCGCAACACGAGGATGCCCGCGGCGCCGTTCGCCGCCGATGCGTGGACGAGGACGAAGCCGGTGACCGCGAGCCCGGCTCCGGTCGGCAGGTCGGGGCGTGGATGGAAGGAGAGCAGCAGGACGCCCAGGGGGCGCCCGGGCGCCTCCTCGATCGCCACGTCGAGAAGGGCGTCGGCGCCGTGGCGGACCCAGCCCGTGACGACGCCGATCCCGGGCGCCGCCTCGCCGGCGCAGTCGAGGCCGGCGTGCAGGCCGTCGGCGAGGGCGAAGGACATGGGGCCGGATTCCGTGATGAGCCGACGTGGGCACGGGAGGTCCGGACCACGCCGCGGCGCCGATGGTGGAAAGGGTCGGCGCCCGGCGCAACCCGTTCACCGCGGCAGCGCGCGATGCCCTCGCCCGGCTTGCCGGCCCCCCGGCCGCGTGGCAGCACGTCCCGGTCCTGCCCAACCCGGCGCGCCGCCCGGGCCAGCCCCGGGGAGACCGCCCGCGCCGTGCGCTGCCTCGTCGTCTCCCCCACGCCGACCCATCCCCAGGATGCGGGGAACCGCGCCCGCATCCACGCCCTGCTCTCCCGCCTGAAGGGGTTCGGGCACCGGGTCGAACTCCTCCTCCTCCTCCGCGAGGACGTGACGGAGGACGGGCTCTCGGCCATGCGCCGCGCCTGGGACCGGGTGACGACCGTGCCGCACGACCGTTCGGCGGAGCGACGGAGCCTCGGCGACACCCACGCCCTCGACGACTGGTTCCTTCCCCCGCTGGAGGACGCCGTGCGCGCAGCGGCGGCGGACGGCCCCTGGGACCTCGTCCTCGTCGAATACGTGTTCCTGAGCCGCGCCCTCGACGTCTTCGCCCCACCGACGATCAGGGTGCTCGACACCCACGACGTGTTCGCCGACCGCCACCGGCGGCTCGAAGCCCTCGGCCTGCCCCCCGGCTTCTTCCACACGACGCCGGAGGAGGAGGCCCGGGGCCTGGACCGGGCCGACCTCGTCCTGGCGATCCAGGACGACGAACGGGCGGTGTTCGAGGCGATGACGCGGGCGCCCGTGGTCACCGTCGGCTTCGTCCCCCCCGCGGCGACGCCCGGCCGCCCCGCCCCGCCGGGACTCGCCGTCGGCTATCTCGGCAGCGCCAACCCGATCAACGCGCGCGCCCTGTCCCGCTTCCTCGGCGCCCTCGACCCCGCCGCGCTCGCCGACCGCGGCGCGGTCCTCCGCGTCGCCGGCGGTGCCGCTCGCCACGCCGGGCCCGCCCGGCCGGGGGTGCAGCCGGTCGGCCCCGTCGCGGAGCCCGCGGACTTCCTGCGGACCGTGGACCTCGTGGTGAACCCGCACGAGGGCGGGACCGGCCTGAAGATCAAGACCGTCGAGGCCCTCTCTCACGGCGTCCCGGTCATCGGCACCGCCGAGGCGTTCCGCGGCCTCGGCGCCTGGGCGCCCTTCCACGCGGC
>CAXVWQ010000230.1:0-45462 GCA_964263755.1 Roseomonas sp.
CGCCGCGACGGGCTTCGGGGCGGAGCCGAACTCGCAGGTGTCGTTCGTCGATGCGGGCTTCCCGGGCATGCTGCCGGTGATCAACCGGGAATGCGTCGCCCAGGCCGTGCGGACGGGGCTGGGGCTGAACGCGGCGATCAACCCGTGGTCTCGCTTCGACCGGAAGAACTACTTCTACGCGGACCTGCCGCAGGGCTACCAGATCAGCCAGTTCGCCTTCCCGGTCGTCGGCACCGGCACCATCACGGTGGAACTGCCGGACGGCGCCACGAAGGACATCGGCATCACGCGTCTGCACCTGGAGCAAGACGCGGGGAAGTCGCTGCACGATCAGCACCCGGCGAAGACCTACGTGGACCTGAACCGCTCCGGCGTCGCGCTGATGGAGATCGTGTCGGAACCCGACATGCGGTCGCCGGAGGAGGCGGGCGCCTACGTGACGAAGCTGCGGCAGATCCTCCGCTACCTCGGCACCTGCGACGGCAACATGGAGGAGGGGTCGCTCCGCGCCGACGTGAACGTCTCCGTGCGGAAGGCGGGGGAGGGGTTCCGGACGCGCTGCGAGGTGAAGAACGTCAACTCCATCCGCTACGTCATGGGGGCCGTGGAGGCGGAGGCGCGACGGCAGGTGGAGGTGTGGGAATCCGGCGGCGAGGTCGTGCAGGAGACGCGGCTGTTCGACACGTCGCGCGGCACCACGCGGTCCATGCGGAGCAAGGAGGACGCGCACGACTACCGCTACTTCCCCGACCCCGACCTGCCGCCGCTCGTGCTGGAGGAGGCCTGGATCGAGGAACTGCGCGCCGGGCTGCCGGAACTGCCGGACGCGCGGCGGGCGCGTTACGTCGAGGCCTTCGGCCTCTCGCCCTACGACGCGCGGGTGCTGACGGCGGAGCGGGAGACCGCCGCGTTCTACGAGGCGGTCGCGAAGGGGCGTGATCCGAAGGTCGCGGCGAACTGGGTCACGGGCGACTTCTTCGCCGGCCTCAACCGGGTGGGGCGGGACATCGAGGACAGCCCCGTCTCCGCCGCGGACCTCGGCGCGCTGCTCGACCTGATCGCCGACAGGACCCTGTCCGGCAAGCTCGCGAAGGACGTGCTGGAGGCGATGTTCGAGACGGGCGAGCCGCCCGCCGCGATCGTCGAGGCCCGCGGCCTTCGCCAGGTGACCGACGGCGGCGCCATCGAGGCCGCCGTCGCCAAGGTCATCGCCGACAACCCCGACAAGGTCGCGCAGTACCGGGAGAAGCCGACCCTCTTCGGCTGGTTCGTCGGCCAGGTGATGAAGGCGATGGCGGGGAAGGGAAATCCCGCGCTGGTGAACGAGGTGCTGCGGCGCGCGCTGGACGGTTAGGCCGATGCCGCCACCGACAGCCCGGCGGTCCCGGTGAGCGCCGCGCTCGTCTCATACAGGTCGTCCTGCCAGTCCAGCCGATGGCTGTCGCGTGAGGACCCGGTGTGCCGGAGATGGAAGTCCAGGTGCGCCCCGCTCTCCGGGGCGTGGCGCGGTTCGGTCAGCACCGCCGCGAGCGAAGCGCCGGAACGGGCGGCCGAACTGACGCCTGCCATGACGAACCGCATCAGGGGCACGACATAGGTCCAGGCCAGCCGCAGCGGCAGCCCCCGGTCGCGCGCCAGCCCCGTGCCGGGCATCAGCCCGGGGTCGAAGGCCACGAAGCGCGTCGCCCCCGGCGCCACCCGCCGCGCCATGCCGTAGGTGAAGAGGATGCCGCACAGCTTGGAGGTCGCATAGAAATCCGCCGCGAGCTGCGTCTCCGACGCGCCGGGGTCCAGCGCGCCGCGCGCCACGGCCGCCGCGTCGGGGAACACCCCGCCGCGGAAGCCGAACCGACGGGCGCCGGAATCGTCAGGGTCGTGCGTCCCGCTCGCCGTGCTCACCACCGCCGCGCCGGGAGACAGCCGGTCCAGCAACGCGTGCGTCAGCAGGAAGTGGCCGAGGTGGTTCGTCGCGAAGGTCAGCTCGTGGCCGTCCGCCGAGCGCCGCATCGGGCCGGCGAACTGCAGGCCGGCGTTCAGCGCCACCGCGTCCAGGCGCCCATCGGCGCCCAGGTGGTCGCGGACCCGGCGCGTGAAGGCGTGGACGGAGTCCAGGGCGCTCGTGTCCAGCGGCAGCACCGTCAGCTGCGCCGCGGGCACCGCGTCGCGCAGCGCCGGTGACCCGCCAGGCGAGCGGGCCCCGACGATCAGCCGGTGTCCGCCCCGCGCCAGCACCCGCGCCGCCTCCAGGCCCAGCCCGGACGTCGCGCCGGTGATGAGGATGGTGAGTGTCATCGTTCGCCCCTCGGTGTCCCGGAAGAGGTGGCGCCGCGGGCCCGCCCATGCGATTCGCATCCCCGGTGATGAGCCAGACCGCCCTCCGCGACCCCGCCCTCCCTCGCAAGCGCCCGCGCCAGGAGCGCTCGGCGGTCACGGTGGACGCGATGATCGAGGCGTCCGTTCGCATCCTGCTGGCCGAGGGCTACCCCCGCCTGACCACCCGCCGGGTGGCGGAGGTCGCGGGCGTGTCGGTCGGGTCGCTCTACCAGTATTTTCCGCACCGCCGGTCCCTCGTGGCGGAGGTCATCCGGCGCAAGATGGAGGGCAGCGTCGCCGCCATCTCCGCAGCGGCGCAGGCTGCGGAGGGCTCGCCGCGCGACGCCCTGGCCGAGGTGATGGGCGCCTTCGTCGCGTCGAAGCGGCGGGGGATCGCCCTGTCCCTCGCCCTGCTGGACGCCAAGCCCGACGTGGAATGGCGCGACGCCGTGGCCGAGGGCGCCCGGCGGGCCGGCACGATCCTCGCCGCGCTTCTGGAACGCCTCCTGGCCCGACCGCTCGACGCCGCGGAGGTCGCCCGCCTCGCGATCGCCGTGAGCGCCCTGGAGGGCGCCGTCGCCGCCACGGCGGAACGCGACCCCGCGGCGTTCGCCGACCCGGCCTACGCCGATACGCTCGCGGGCCTCCTCCTCGGCGCCCTCGCGCTGGATTGAGGCGGGTGCCTCAGCGGGGCGCCGGCGGCGCCACCTCCGCGTCGCGCTGCCCGCTGTCCGCCAGCGCGCGAGCGACGAGCCCGGACGCCTTCGCGTCCTCGACCACGCCGCGGAGGAAGGCCAGCCCCGCCTCGTCGCGGCCGCGCGGCGTCGCCACCGCCTGCTCGATCACCATGAAGCGCCCGGCCAGCACCCGGTATCCCGGCTGCGCCGCCACGAAGCCCCGCACCGGCTGACCGACGCCCGCCACCACGTCCAGCGACCTGTCCCGCGCGAAATCCTCGATCGCCCCGGCCGACGTTCCGGATCGGACGAGGGTGGCCGCCCGGATGGCCCGGGTGAGGTAGAGGTCGTAGGCGCTGCCCCGCCCGACCGCGACCCGCACCCCCGCCCGGTCCACCTCCTCGTTCGCCCGGATCGGGCTGTCCGCCCGCACCGCGTAGATGCCCTCGATCACCACGTAGGGCGCGGTGAAGGCGATGCCCTCGGCGCGGCCCGGGTCCACGGCGAGGAAGGCGACGTCCCACACGTTGCCGGGGTTCTCCCGGTTGGACTCCGTCACCCGGCCGGCCGCGTCGTAGGCCACGTAGGTCACCGGCACGCCGAGGCGCCGCCCCATCTCCCGCGCCAGTTCGGCCGAGACGCCCCGCGGTTCCCCGCCCACCGGGTCACGCTGCGCCAGCACCGGGTTGCCGAAGTTGATCGCCGCGCGGAGCGTCCCCGTCGGGGCCAGCGCGGCCCGCGCGGCGTCCGGGGCCTGCGCGGCGGCGGGGCCGGCGGCGAGGGTGAGCAGGGTCGCAGCCGTCATCGCGATCATCCTCGGCATGGTGCGCGTCCTCCGTCCCCGCGAGGATGCGCGGGCCCTGCCTACCCCGCCAGTCCCTCCGGGTCCGGCAGCCCGCGGAACACGGCGCGGATGCCGTCGGTCCAGCCCTGGCGCAGCCCGCGGAAGTAGGGATCGCCCTCCTCGATGCGTCGGGGCGGCGGCAGGGTCAGCGTGTCCCGCCGGTAGGCGACGAGGTCGAGGGGCATGCCGACGGAGAGGTTCGTCCGCATCGTGTCGTCCATCGACAGCAGGGCGACCTTCGCGCCGTCCTCCAGGGACGTGCCGTGGGTCAGCACCCGCAGGAGGGTGGGCTTGCCGTATTTGTGCTCGCCGATCTGGAGGTAGGGCGTATCGGGCGTCGCCTCGATGAAGTTGCCGGCGGAATAGACGAGGTAGAGCCGCACCGGCCCGCCCGCGATCTGCCCGCCGAGGAGGAAGGAGGCGGCGAAGGGGATGTTCCGGTGGCGCAGCGCCGCGCCGTCCTGTGCGTCCACGGCCCGCACCGCTTCCCCGAGCAGCTGCGCCGCCCGGAACATGGTGGGAACCGTGAGGAGGGTGTGGGTCGCGCCCTCCAGCGCCACGCCTTCCCCCAGCTTGTTCCACACGGCCTGGGTGATGCCGAGGTTGCCGGCGGAGAGGAGGCAGACCGCCCGCTCCCCCGGCTGGGACGCGGTGTAGAGCTTGGAGAAGGTGGAGACGTTGTCCACGCCCGCGTTGGTCCGCGTGTCGCCGAGCATGACGAGCCCGTCGCCGAGGAACAGGCCCACGCAATACGTCATTCCCGGATCCTCACGCCGAAGCGGGGAACGCGGGGCGGGGCGGCCCGTTGCCCGTCGCGCCCGCATGCCTGCCTCCCACCCGCGCAGGAGCCGTCACCCGTTGAGGAAGCACTCCCCGAGCGACGCCCCGAGGTTGGCGTTCCCCTCGATCAACCCCGTCAGCATCGCGCCGAGGGAGACGGCCGAGAGGCCTTCGGTGGAGCGCGGCCCGCAACGGTCCTTCAGCTCATCGGCGACCCGGCGGCACGACCGCCCGCCGCCCTCCGTCGCTGTCAGCACCTCCAGGATGGAGCAGACCTCCGCGTAGCAGGCGCGGGCGGAGCGGGGCAGCTCGGGCCGCGCGATCAGCAGCTCCACCACCCGCTCCGGCCGCAGCCGCTCCCGGAACAGGTGCTGGTAGGCGCGGATGGCGGACACCGCGCGCAGCGTGTTCTGCCACTGCGCGTGGTGCATCGCGTCGGAGGCCGTGTCGGGCGCGAAGGCGTCCTGTCGCGCCGCGAGCAGCCGCACCGTGTTGTCCGACCGCTCCAGCATCGTGCCGAGGCGGACGAAGCGCCACGCGTCGTCGCGCAGCATCGTGTCCATCGCCGCGCCGTTGAACAGCACCGTGCGGGACCGCACCCAGTCGAGGAAGCCCGCGAGGCGGTCGCCGCCGGCGTCGCCCGGGTCGAGCTTCCGCAGGTCCATCCAGGTGTCGTTGACGGCTTCCCACATGTCCACGGTCAACGCCGTCCGGACGGCCCGGCCGTTGCGGCGCGCCGCCTCGAAGCACGAGGCGATGGAGGAGGGGTTGAGCGTGTCGGAGGTGAGCCAGCGCACCACCTGCGCCGGGACCGGATCGCCGTAGAGCTGTTCGTAGTGGGGCGTGCCCCCCGTGGCGTCGAGCAGCCGGCGCCACTCAGCCGCCTCCTCCCCCCGCGGCCCGGCGAAGGCGGCCATCCGCAGCGTCGCCCCGAGCCCGCGCGCCACGTTCGCCGCGCGTTCGGTGTATCGCCCGAGCCAGAAGAGGCTGTCCGCGGTCCGCGCGAGCATCAGCGCCGGCCCGAAGGGGTGGGTAGGGTCTGCGTTACGCCACCCATCGTCTGGGTCCCGAAGCCCTGCGTCATCCCCCCCATGGCCTGCGACACCGGCGCGGCGGGTTCGTCGTCCAGCACCCAGGTGTCCTTCGTGCCGCCGCCCTGGGAGGAGTTGACCACGAGCGAGCCCTCGGTCAGCGCCACCCGCGTCAGGCCGCCCGGCACGATCCGCACCTGGTCGCGGCCGAACAGCACGAAGGGCCGCAGGTCCACGTGCCGCGGCGCCGGCCCCGCATCCGACAGGGTCGGCACGGTGGAGAGGGCGAGGGTGGGCTGCGCGATGTAGTCCGCGGGCTTCGCCCTGATGCGCTCGGCGAAGGTCGCGCGCTGCGCGTCGGTCGCGTGCGGCCCGACGAGCATGCCGTAGCCGCCGGAGCCGCGCGCCAGCTTCACCACGAGCCTGTCGAGGTTCGCCAGCACGTGCGCCCGCTCGTCGTCCCGCTCGCACATGAAGGTCGGGACGTTCGAGAGGATCGGCTCCTCCGACAGGTAGAAGCGGATCATCTCCGGCACGAAGGGATACACCGCCTTGTCGTCCGCGATGCCCGCGCCCGGGGCGTTCGCCAGCGTGACCCGCCCGGCCCGGTAGGCCCCGATCAGCCCCGGCACGCCGAGGGTGGAGTCGGCCCGGAACACCGTGGGGTCGAGGAACTCGTCGTCCACGCGGCGGTAGATCACGTCCACCCGCTTCGGGCCGGCCGTCGTCCGCATGAACACCGTCTCGTCCCGCACCAGCAGGTCGGCGCCTTCCACCAGCTCGACGCCCATCTCGTCCGCGAGGAAGGAGTGCTCGTAGTAGGCGGAGTTGAACGGGCCGGGCGTCAGCACCACCACCGTCGGCTCCTCCGTGCAGGCCGGCGGCGCGAGCGACTTGAGCGTCTCCAGCAGTTCCTCCGGATACTGCGACACCGGCGCGATGCGGTGCGCGGCGCAGAGGCCGGGGAGGAGGCGCAGCATCGCCTCCCGGTTCTCCAGCATGTAGGACACGCCCGACGGGACGCGGCAGTTGTCCTCCAGCACGAAGAACTCGTCGGCGCCGGTGCGGACGAGGTCGATGCCGGAGACCACGGCATAGACCCCGCCCGGCGGCGTGAAGCCCTGCATCACGTCGCGCCAGCCCTCGTTCCGCAGCACGAGCTCGGAGGGGATGAGGCCTTCCTTCAGGATGCGACGGTCGTTGTAGACATCGGCCAGGAAGGCGTTCAGCGCGCGCACCCGCTGCTCCAGCCCGCGGTGCAGCCGGTCCCACTCCGCGCGGGCGAGGATGCGGGGGATGATGTCGAAGGGGATGAGCCGCTCCGGATCGCCGCCTTCCGTATAGACGGCGAAGGTCACGCCGATGCGGCGGAACAGGACCTCCGCCTCCCGCCGCTTCGCCTCCATCTCGCCGGCCGAGGCGGTGCCCAGGAGCCGGGCGACCTGGGCGTAGGGGCCGCGGATGCCGCCGCCGTCGTTCATCTCGTCGAAACCCGCCAAGGCGCGCTCCCGTCCCAGCCCCCCAGCATGGCAGCAAGGCCCGTGCCGGTATCGACGGAGAGGGCGGACGACGGCGTCCGACCCTGCCCCGGAACCACGCTGGGCCGCCGGCCGGGAAGGGGGGCGCGCCCCGGCCGCCGGAATGATATGCCGTGCCGCGCATCGCGAGGGGAGGGGTCATCGTGCGGATCGCCATGGTGGGGCTCGGGCGGATGGGGGCGAACCTCGCCCGGCGGCTGCTCCGCGCGGGGCACGAGGTGGTGGCCTACGACCAGGACGCGGGCGCGGTCGCGGCGCTGGCCGCGGAGGGGGCGGTGGCCGCGTCGTCGCTGCCCGACGTCGTGTCAGCCCTCGACGCGCCCCGCGCCGTCTGGGTGATGCTGCCGCACGGGGAGCCGACGGAGGCGACCGTCGCCGAACTCACGGCGATGCTGTCCCCCCGCGACACGCTCATCGAGGGCGGCAACTCGTTCTGGAAGGATTCCGCCCGGCGGGCCGGGGCGGCGGCGGCGCGGGGCGTGGACTACCTCGACATCGGCACCTCCGGCGGCGTCTGGGGACTGGCCCGCGGCTACTGCCTCATGATCGGCGGCCCGTCCGGCGCGGTGGAACGCCTCGACCCGGTCTTCCAGGCCCTGTCCCCCGGGGAGGGCGCCAACACGCCGACCCCCGGCTGGGCCGGCGACCCCCGCGCCCCGCGCGGCTACGTCCACGCCGGCGGATCGGGCGCGGGCCACTACGCCAAGATGGTCCACAACGGCATCGAGTACGGCATGATGCAGGCGATGGCCGAGGGCTTCGCGCTGCTGGAGGCCGGAAAGCCCACCTACGGGCTCGACCTGCCGCTGCCGGAGATCGCCGAGGCGTGGCGGCGCGGCTCCGTCGTCTCCTCCTGGCTCCTCGACCTCACCGCCCAGGCGCTGGCGAGCGACCCGGACCTGTCGGCCTATTCCGGCCGGGTCGGGGATTCGGGGGAGGGGCGCTGGACCGTCATGACCGCGGTGGAGACCGCCACCCCGGCCCCCGTGCTGACGGAGGCCCTCTACGCGCGGTTCCGCTCCCGTCAGGGCGCACCGCTGGCCGACCGCGTCCTCTCCGCCATGCGCCACGCCTTCGGGGGCCACCTGGAGCCGAAGGATCCGTGACGAGCGTCGCGGGGCCGGCCCGCCACCTCTGCCTCATGGGGATCTCGGGCGCCGGGAAGTCCACCCTCGGCCCGCTGCTGGCGGCGCGGCTGGGCCTGACCTTCCGGGACGCGGACGACTTCCATCCCCCGGCCAACATCGAGAAGCAGAGGGCGGGGATTCCCCTGACCGACGACGACCGATGGCCCTGGCTCGATGCCATCGGCGCCCATCTCGCGGCGCGGCCGGAAGGGGCGATCGTCGGGTGCTCGGCGCTGAAGCGGACGTATCGCGACCGCCTGCGCGCCGCATCGCCCCGCCTCGTGTTTCTCTACCTCATGGGCGACACGGCCCTCATCGCCGCGCGGCAGGCGGCGCGGCGGGACCACTTCATGCCGCCCTCGCTCCTCGCGAGCCAGATCGCGACGCTCGAGCCCCCGGAGGAAGGAGAGGACGTGATCCCGCTCGACATCGCCCGGGCGCCCGGGGCGCTCGTCGAGGAGGCGCTGCGCCGCCTCGGCACCTGAGGGCGTCGAGCCGGCCGAATCGATGGGAGGGCGGCGGCCGTCCGACGGGCCGGGGCGGGCCGCCAGGCCGGTCGCCGGTCCCCAATCTGCGACTGCGGTCGCTCGGCATACGGCCATCCCGGCCTCGTAACCCCGGGCCGTCCACCGACCGCTGCCCCGGCCGCGAGCCCGGTTGGCGCCGGGCGGGCCGTGGCGCTAAGGTCACGGTTCGTTCTCGTCGGATCCGGCCCGCCCGACACGTGCCCGATCCCGCTTGCCCGTCCCCGTCGTTCATGTTTTGTTCATGTCTGTTAACCAGTCGAGGGGGACGAAGCGATGAACCGGATGATGAGCGTGCGCGAGGCGATGTGGGCCTTCGTCGTGACCTTCCCGCTGGCCTGGGCCATCGGCGAGGCGGTGGTGCTGCTCTCCACCTGACATGCCGCAGGGGGGACGGCCGGCGTCAGCCGTCGTCCTCCGGGTCCGCGCCGGGGCGACCCGTCGCGTGACGCCAGTGGTGCCACAGCAGCCGCGCCGCGAGGGACCGCCACGGCGCCCAGGATTGGGCCAGGAGCGCCAGGGCCGCCGGCGTCGGCCGGGCGGTCAGCCCGCGCAGGTTCGCGAGTGACGCGGCGAGGGCGAGGTCGCCCGCCGGGAACAGGTCCGGCCGGTCCTCGGCGAAGAGCAGGTGGACGGCGGCGGTCCACGGCCCGAGGCCGCGAACGGCGGTGAGGTGGGCGACGGCCGCCGCGTCCGACATGGCGGACAGCCCCTCCAGGCGCAGCGAGCCGTCCAGCACCGCGGCGGCCAGGGCGCGCGCATGGGCCGCCTTCGGTCGCGAGAGGCCGCCCACGCCGCACAGCGCGGCATCGCCCAACCCGATCAGTCCCTCGGGTGTCAGCGCCCCGGGGATGGCCCGCAGCCGCGCCCAGATGGCGCCGGCCGCGTGGTTGCTGATCTGCTGCCCGCAGATCGCCCGCAGCAGCCCCGGGAACCCGGGCGCCCGCCGTCGCCAGGGCAGCGGGCCGCACCGGTCGGGGATGCTACCGAGGAGCGGATCGACCCCGCGGAGCGCCGCCATCCCGCGCGACGCCCAGTCGGGCGCGCCGGGTGCGAGACCCTCGTGTGGAGGGGCATGGAGGAAGGGTTGGCGCGCGGCGGGACTCCCAGGGGAGGGGGATGGGAGCCCGCCGCGCTGCCCGGACGCGCCACGCTCGGGGGGGAGCAGGCTGCGTCCGTCTCACCACTTGGGATCGCGACGCCCGCCTTCCAACCCGTCCGTGCAACGCCGCGCAACGTGTCGGCGTCCCGACATGGAATGTAACACGCCCCCTGCCGCCCCGCCCCCGGCAACCGCCCCGCCACGTCCCATGTAACGGCGCATGGACTCCGCCCCCCACATCCTCATCGTGGACGACGACCGGGAGATCCGCGACCTCCTCGCCCGCTTCATGGAGAAGCAGGGATTCCGGGTCACCACGGCGCGGGAGGCGCGGGAGGCCCGGAAGCAGTGGCCGCTCGGCCGCTACCACCTCGTCGTGCTGGACCTGATGATGCCCGGCGAATCCGGCCTGGACTTCGCCCGCTGGCTGCGCGGACAATCCGACGTGCCCATCGTCATGCTCACCGCCATGGGGGAGGAGACCGACCGGATCGTCGGGCTGGAGCTCGGCGCCGACGATTACGTCGCCAAGCCCTTCAACCCTCGCGAACTGCTGGCCCGGATCCGTGCCGTCCTCCGCCGCTCCCACGGGGAGGGCGCGCGCCGCGATCCGCTGCCGAGCGCGATCCGCTTCGGCGGCTGGGTGCTGGAACCGGCCCGGCGGCGACTCCTCAACCCCGACGGGACGGAGATCCCCCTCACCGGCGGCGAGTACGAACTCCTGACGGTGCTCGTCGAACGGCCCAACCGCGTCCTCACCCGCGACATGCTGATGGACCTGCTGCGCGGCCGGCAGGCCGGGCCCTTCGACCGGGCGATCGACGTCGCCGTGTCGCGCCTGCGCCGCAAGCTGGAGGATGACGGCCGCAACCCCTCCCTCATCAAGACCGTGCGCGGCGGCGGCTACGTCCTCGCGGCGGACGTGGAGAAGGTGGCCTGATGCGGCGTTTCCTGCCCTGCACCCTCGCGGGGCGGACCGCCCTCTTCCTCGTCCTCGCCCTCATGGTCGTGCAGGCGGCCGGGCTGACGATCCACGCCTTCGACCGCATCGACCTGCAGCGCGTGCTGATGGAGCGGGAGATGTCCGCCCGCGCCTTCGGGGTGTGGCGGACGATGCTCGCCTCCCCGCCGGACCGCCGGGGGGCGCTGCTGGCCGACATGGACCTCCCGAACGGCCTCGACGCGTCGCTCGACCCCGCCTCCGGCGTGCGACGGGACATGGGGCCGCCGCCGCCGCCGGTGCTGCGCATGATGCGGCCGGAGGCGCTCGCCTCGGCTCCTCCCCGCTTCCGCCCGCGCGAGGTCCAGGTGGGGATGCGGCACGACACGATGCATGTCGGCCTCCGCCTCCCGGACGGCGACTGGCTCAACCTCCGCGTCCACATGCCGCCGCCGCGGCCCTGGCATTCCGAGACCTTCCTCGCGGCCTTCGCGCTCATGACCGTCGCGGCCGTCGCGCTCATCCTCTGGGCGACGCGCCGCCTCACCCGCCCCGTGCGGGACCTGTCGGCCGCCGCCGACGCCCTCGGCCGCGACGTGAACGCGCCGCCGCTGCCGGAGGACGGGCCGCGGGAGGTCGCGACCGCGGCGCGGGCCTTCAACACGATGGCCGACCGCATCCGTCGCTTCGTGGGCGACCGGACGCAGATGCTCGCGGCGATCGGGCACGACCTGCGGACGCCGATCACCCGCCTGAAGCTGCGCGCCGAGTTCATGGACGACGAGGAGCAGCGGGCGAAGATGCTGTCGGACCTCGCGGAGATGGAGGCGATGGTGGCGGCCACGCTGGCCTTCGCGCGGGACGACGCGGCGGCCGAGCCGTCGGTGCCGCTCGATCTCGCGACGCTGTGCCGCACGGTGCTGGACGAGGCCTCCGACGCCCGGCCCGACCTGCCGGAGGAGGCGCTAGCCTATGCGGGGCCGGAGCACCTGACGGTGCGCGGGCGGCCGATGGCGCTCAAGCGCGCCCTCGCGAACCTCATCAGCAACGCGGTCGCCTACGGGGGGGCGGCGCGCGTGCGGCTGGACCCGCCGGCCACCGGCATGATCCGCCTCGCCATCGAGGATGAGGGGCCCGGCATCCCGGAGGACAGCCGCGAGGCGGTGTTCCAGCCGTTCCGCCGCCTGGAGTCGAGCCGCAACCGGGAAACGGGCGGCGTCGGCCTCGGCCTGCCCATCGCCCGCAACATCCTCCGCGCCCATGGCGGCGACGTCACCTTGCGGAACCGGCCGGCGCGCGGGCTCGTCGCGGAGGTCGCGTTGCCGGCCTGACGATCGCAACGCCACGACGGCGACGCCGGGTCAGCCCGCGACGAAGGGGCGGGGCCGCAGCCGCGTGAGGTGGTCCGCCGACGCGGCGCCCTCCATCCGGCCCTGGTGATACGCGCGCTGCCAGCCCTGGTCGCGGGCCTCGCTGCCCGGCTCCTTCAGGCCGGCGTTGAAGGCGCCGCGCGACGCGCCCCAGGCCCGGTGCGCGGCCTGGAGGGGCGGGTCCTCCGCGATCGGGCGGATGGTCGGGTGGACCCGCGCGATCAGGTCGCGGGGGATGGGGAAGAGGAAGCACACCGCCTCCCCGGGCATGAAGCGGACCGGCGCGCGGGGGCGGGTGAAGCGCCAGTTCATCGTGAAGGTCGCGGGGGACCAGTCGGTCTCGACGACTCCGGTCAGCGGGGCGATCCCGTCCTTCATCGCGTTCGGCGGGCCGGAGACCCAGAGGCTGATCCCCGGATCGGTGCGGAACAGGACCTCGACGTGGAAGGTCAGCACGCCCGCGCCGAAGTGGCTGACGGGAAGGGGCCGGCCCTCCCGCTCCACGCGGATCGTCACGTCCTCCGGTCGGTCGCCGCCGGTCCACCAGGCCTCGAACGCGCAGTCGCCGACGACCTCCCAGCCATGGGCGTTGGCGATGGTGAGGGGAAGGCAGCGGTTGGCGAACCCCCCGGGCGAGGCGTCCATCCAGTCCCGCCGCGCCGGCGCCGGCCGCAGCACCGGGGCCGGGCCGTCCAGCGTATGGGCGGTCAGGCGCAGCGGCGCGTCGCGGTCCACCTCAGCGGGGCGTCGTGCAGCGGCGAAGGGGGGACGGGAACTCGCCGCAATTGGGGAAGACGATCTCGTTGGCGCCGCGGCGCTCCACGCGGAGGTTGTTCGGGTTGGCGCAGCCGAAGGCGCTGTCGGGCGGCAGCCGGCCGCCGAGGGGCGCGATGGAGGCGCCGGCGGGGGCGAGGCGGAACTCCACCCCGTCGGCGGTCGCGGCCACCGTCTCGATGAGGCGCTGGCGGTAGGGCACGTCGAGGACGGAGACGCGCATGATGACGTCCCGCGTGACGATGACGGTCGCCTGCCCGAAGCAGGTGGGGCCTTCCGTCTCCGTCGCCGGGAAGATGCCGCCGGTCCAGACGCCGTAGAGGAAGGCGTGCGGCGGGGCGGGCTGGCCGGACCCCTGGGCGTCACCCTGGCTGGAGGCGACGGCGAGGGGCGCGATGAGCGCGAGGGCCGCGAGGGTTTTCCGCCACATGGGAAGCGATCCTGCCTTCAGTCGTAGGAGGCCCGCCATCCCGCTTGACCGGGGACGGGCGGGGGGAGGGAGCATGGCGGGGCGGGGCGTGTCCACCCCGCCATGCTTCCTCCCCCCGTCCCTTGCGTCAGGCCGGCGCGGGGACGGCGCGCGGCGGCGGCTCGCGCACCGGCAGGTGGACGAGGGCGGCGAAGAGGCCGGCGGCGATGCAGATGAGCCACATCGTGTCGTAGGACCCCGTCCGGTCGAAGACGATGCCGCCGAGCCAGGCGCCGGAGAAGCCGCCGATCTGGTGGCCGAGGAAGACGAGCCCGAAGATCGTGCCGAGCCAGCGCGTGCCGAACAGCCGGGCGCAGAGGGCGACCGTCGGCGGCACGGTGGAGAGCCAGAGGACGCCCATGACGGCGGAGAAGAGGAGAACGGTCTCCGCCGTCTTCGGCGCGAGGAAGAACAGGCCCATCAGCAGCGCGCGGGAGGCGTAGATCAGCATCAGCAGCTCACGCCGCCGCCAGCGCTGGGTCAACTCGCCGGACAGGAGCGACCCCGCGACGTTGAACAGGCCGACGAGGGCGATGGAGGCCGCGCCGAGGTAGGAGGGCAGGTGGCAGGTGGCGATGAAGCCCGGGAGGTGGACCGTCAGGAAGGAGATGTGCACGCCGCAGACGAAGAATCCGAAGAAGAGGCACCAGAACATGCGGGAGCCGACGGCCTCGCGCAGCGCGGCGCGCGCGGTCTGGTCGTCGCCGGCGAGGGTGGAGGGCGCCGGCGGGCGGTGGAGGAGGACGAGGGAGAGCGGGGCGATGAGCAGGCCGGCGACGGCCATGCCGATGAGGGCGGGTTGCCAGCCGAACCCCGCCAGCGCCACCCCGACGATGGGGACGCAGAGGAACTGGCCGAAGGACGACCCGGCGGTGCCGAGGCCGGTGGCGCGCCCCCGCCATTCCTCCGGCAACTGCCGGGCGAGGGAGGCGACGATGATCGGGAAGCCCGAGAAGGACACGGCGGTGCCGTTCACGAGGCCGGCGAACAGGATGAAGGTCGGCAGGTTCGGGGAGAACGCCATCCCGACCGTGCCGACCGCGAACATGATCGCGCCCGCGACCATCACGCGGCGGCTGCCGTAGCGGTCCGCCAGCTGCCCCGCGATCGGGGCGGTGAGGCCGTTCACCAGCACCTGCACGGCGATGGCGAAGGCGAAGCCGCTCGTGGTCCACCCGTTCTCGGCGGTCATCGGCGCGAGGAAGAGGCCGAAGGACTGGCGCAGGCCCATGCCGAGGGCGGCGCAGAGGACGGCGCAGCCGAGGATGATCGGGACGGAGGGCGACGCGCGATCGGACATGGACCGGGTATGCGCCGGTCCATCCGGCGGTGCCACGGGGCCCGTTCGCGGGGCGGCCGGGCGCGTCATGCGCCCCGCGCGCGGCTCCCGACGGGTTCAGGCGGCGTGCAGGCGGACCGGAAGGGAGGCGAGGCCGCGGAGGGTGTTGTTGTAGCGGCGCCTCGGCTCGCCCGCGATCTCGATCCGGCGGACGCGCTTCGCGAGGGCGGAGAGGATGCACTCGCCTTCCAGCCGGGCCAGCGCCATGCCGACGCAGGCGTGGATGCCGGAGCCGTAGCCGACATGGCCCGTCGGGCGGCGGTGGAGGTCGAACCGGTCGGGGTCCGGCCACTTCCGGGGGTCGCGGTTGGCGGCGCCGAGGAACATGAGGACCTTGGAATCCGCCGGGATCGTCTCGCCGCCGAGTTCGGCCGCCCGCGTGGTGGTGCGGAAGAAGGTCTGGACGGGGGTCTCGAACCGGATCGCCTCGTCGAACGCGGCGCGGGCGAGGCCGGGCTCGGCGTGCAGGGCGTCCCACCCCTCGGGGTAGCGGGCCATCGCCCAGATGGCGGCGCCGATGCCGGAGACGGTGGTGTCCACCCCCGCCGTCAGGACGGAGCGGACGACCTGGGGCGCCTCCTCCTCCGTCAGCGTGCCGGTGGCCGCGATCGCGTGGATCTGCGCGCCGAAGCCGGTGTCGCCCAGCGCCGCCCGCTGCGATTGTTCCTGCACCCAGGCGATGGCGGGGGCGGACCGGGCCATGGCGGCCTCCAGGTATTCGTTCTTCGGGCCGAAGGAATTGAACACGAGGTCGCCGTAGGGGAGGAGGTGCCCACGGTTCTCCCGCGGCATGCCCATGGCGTCCGGGAAGACCCGCAGCGGGTAGGCCTCGGCGAGGTCGGGGATCGCGTCGAACTCGCGGCGGGCGAGGAGGTCGTCGGCCATCGCCTCCGCCGCCTCGGTGAAGGGTTCCCTCAGGGCGCGGATCGCGGCGGGGGACAGAACCTTCGCCAGCACGGCCCGCGTGCGGTCGTGCAGCGGCGGATCGGTTTCGAGGACGAGGGAGGGCAGGCGGACCGGACGTTCGCGGTGGAAATCCTGGATTCCCACGCCGCGGGCGGAGGAGAAGGTCTCCCAGTCCTCCAGCATCGCCTTCACCTCGGCGTGGCGGGCGGCGGCGTAGATGCCGTGGCGGGTCAGCCGGACCACCGGCCCCGCCTCGCGCAGCGCGTGCTGCGCGGGGTAGGGATCCTCGAAGTAGGACGCGTCGAAGGGATCGAGGTCGGAGTCCGGGATGGCCACGGGCGTCAGCCGTCCAGCGTGATCCCCGCTTCCCGGATCAGCGGCACCCAGAAGGAGCGGTCGCGTGCCAGGAGGGCGTCGAACTCGGCGGCGCTGCTGGTGAGCGGCTCGACGCCGACGTTGATGAGGCGCTCGCGGACCGCGTTGTCCGCCATGACGCGGGCAAGGGCGTCGGAGAGGCGGCGCACCACCGGATCGGGCGTCGCGGCGGGAACGACGAGGCCCTGCCACGCGCCGGCGCGGTACTCCGGAAAGGTCTCGCGGATGAGCGGCACGTCGCGGAGCCACTGCCAGCGCTCGGGCATCGTGAGCGCGAGGGCGCGGATGTCGCCGGACCGGAAGGCGCCGCCCGCCGTGCCGATGTCGAGCATCATGCTCTCGAGGTTGCCGGCGATGATGTCGGTCATCCCCGGGGCGCCGCCGCGGTACGGGATGATGTTCAGCTTGATGCCGGCCATGCGCTGGAAGTTCTCGAGCGCGAGGTGGTGCGGCGATCCGTTGCCGGGCGTACCGCAGGCCACCGCCCCATCGCCGCGCTTCGCGGCTTCCACGAAACCCGCGAGGTCGCGGTAGCGGCTGTCGCGGCGGACGGTGATGGCGAAGGGAAAGTCGCAGAACAGGCCGACACCTCGAAAATCCCGGGCGGGGTCGTAGGGCAGGCGGCGGAACAGGCCGATGGCGTTCACCATGGAGCCGGGGTCGGCGGAGAACACGGTCAGCCCGTCCGGCGGCGCCTTCGCGGCGGCGTCCGCGCCGAGGGTGGCGGCGGCGCCGGGGCGGTTGTCGATGACGATGGTCTGGCCGAGGGCCTGCGACATGGGGCCGGACAGCGTCCGGGCGATGTTGTCGGTGCCGCCGCCCGCGGGATAGGCGACGACCCAGCGGATCGGACGGTCCGTCTGGGCGAGGGCGGGGAGGGCGAGGGGTGCCGCCGCGGCGGCCGCGAGGAGGGCGCGACGGCCCGTGAGGGGAGCGTTCATCCGCGTTGGTTCCGTTGGACGTTTCGGAGAGTCATGGCAGGGCCGGGGGGGCGTTGTCATCCCCCCGCCACGCGGCGTCAGCGGGGGAGGTCGGCGGCGGCCGTCGTGAGGACCATCGCGTGGTCGGCCGGCTTCACCTTGCGCCAGATGGCGGCGACGCGGCCGTCGGCACCGACGAGGAAGGTGCTGCGTTCCATGCCCATGTAGGTGCGGCCGTACATGCTCTTCTCGACCCAGGTGGCGTAGGCGTTCGCGAGGGTCTGGGCCTCGTCGGAGGCGAGGGGGAAGGTCAGGCCGAACTTCCGCGCGAAGGCGTCGAGCTTCCCCACGGGGTCGGGCGAGACGCCGATCACCGTCACGCCCCGCAGATCGGGGATCGCCGCCTGGATGTCCTGCGCCTGCACCGTGCACCCGGAGGTGTCGGCCTTCGGGTAGAAATAGATCGCGTAGGCCGTGCCGCGCAGCGCGGCGGAGGAGACGCGCGCGCCGCCCGCGGCCGGCAGGTCGAAATCCGGGGCGTCGTCGCCGATGGCGATGGGCATGGCGTGGTTCCCTACGGCCGGCCGATCCGGTGCACGAAGGAAGCGCGGACGAGGGCGGCGGTGTCGGCCATCTGCGCGCGGAGCCCGGCAAGGTCAACGGGCGCGGCCTCGCAGGCCGGCGCCATCGCCCGCAGGATCGCGGCCGTGGCGGGCTCCGGCAGGTCCGTCTGCCGCCAGGGCCCGACCGTGAGCCTCAGCAGGGCCTGGAGCGTGCGCCAGAACCGTTCGGCGCGGATGAGGGCCGCGGCCTCCTCCGCCTCCAGCAGGCCCGCCTTGCCGAGCGCGGCGAGGGCGTCGCGGGTCGTGCGGCACAGGATCGCCGGATGCTCGGCGGCGTGGGCGCATTGCAGGGCCTGGGCGATGAACTCGACCTCAATGAGGCCGCCGGGCATGGCCTTCACGTCCCAGGGCCCGTCGGGCGGCAGGTCGCGGAGCATCCGGGTGCGCATGGTGAGCGCGTCGGCGATGGCCGCGGGGCCGGCGTGGGCGATCAGGGCGCCGCGCGCGATCTCGGCGATCCGTTTCCGCAGGGCGGCGGGGCCGGCGACGGGGCGGGCGCGGGTCAGCGCCATGCGCTCCCAGGTCCAGGCGTCGCCGCCGCCGCCGTCGCGGGGGCCGTGGTAGCGTTCGAAGGCGGCGAGGGAGGTGGCGACGGGGCCCTTGTTGCCCGTCGGCCGCAGCCGCATGTCGACCTCGTAGGGCTTGCCGTCCGCGCCCGGCGTCGTGAGGGCGGCGACGAAGGCCGCGGCCAGCTTGGCGAAGTAGGTGGGCACCGGCAGGGCGCGCGGACCGTCGCTCTCGGTCGCCGCCCCGTCCTCTCCCGGCGCGTGGTCGTAGATGAGGACGAGGTCGAGGTCGGAGCCGGGCAGCATCTCCCGCCCCCCCAGCTTGCCCATCGCGACCACCGCGAGCGCCGCCCCCGCGATGCGGCCGTGCCGGGTGGCGAAGTCCTTCGCCACCGCCGGGAGGAGGGCGTTGATGGCGGCGTCCGCGAGGTCGCTGCGGGCGGTCCCCGCGGCGTCCACGTCCAGCGCGCCCTCCAGGGCCGCGACGTCCACCTCGAACTTGCCCTCGGTGACGAGGCGGCGGGCGCCCTCCAGCGCCTCCTCGTAGTGGCGGGCGGAGGCGACGAGGCCCGGGAGGGCGGCGGCGGCGTGGCCGTCGCCCCCCGCCAGGAGGCCTTCGATGGCGGACGGGGTGCGGGCGAGGTGGTCCGCGAGGGTGGGGGCGGCGCCGAGGACGCCGGCGACGCGGTCCAGCAGCCCGTGGTTGCGTTGGAACAGGGAGAGGATCTGCACCCCGGCGGCGAGGCGTTCGAGAAGGGAATCGAAGCGGCCGAGGGCGGCGTCCGGGTCGCGCTGGCGCGCGAAGGCCGCGAGGATCGTGGGCATGAGGAGCGTCAGGAGTTCCCGGGCCCGCTCCGTCCGCGCGGCGCGGCGGTGGCCGTGGTGCCAGGCGCGGACGGTCGCGGATACGCCCGGCGGGTTGGCGTAGCCCATGCGGGAGAGGGTCGCGAGGGTGTCCGGGTCGTCCTCCGCGCCGGTGAAGACGAGGGAGCCGCCCTCCTCCGTCGTCAGGCCGAGGGAGGGGGAGCCCTCGAACTGCCGGGCGTAGTGGGCCGCCACCCGGGTGAGGTGGCCCGTCAGGGCGGTGGCGAAGTCGGCGGGGTCGGCGTAGCCCATGAAGGAGGCGAGGCGGGCGACGCCGGCCTCGTCCTCCGGAACCCTGTGCGTCTGGCGGTCCGCCACCATCTGGGCGCGGTGCTCCACGTCGCGCAGGAAGACGTAGGCGTCCGCGAGTTCGGCCGCCGCCCGGCGGTCCATGCGTCCGGCGCCGGCCAGCGCCGCGAGGGCGCCGAGCGTCGTCGGGTCGCGCAGGGAGGGGTCGCGGCCGCCCCAGATCAGTTGCAGGACCTGGGCGGTGAACTCGATCTCGCGGATGCCGCCGCGGCCGAGCTTCACGTCGTGGCCGGCCACGGCGATCTCCGATCCCGCCCCCCGTTTGACGGCGTGGACGGCGTGGATCTGGCGCTTGATGGCGTGGATGTCCGCGATCATCGCGAAATCGAGGTGTCGCCGCCAGACGAAGGGTCGTATCTCGGAGAGGACATGCTCGCCGAGTCCCCGATCGCCGGCTACGGGCCGCGCCTTCAGCATGGCGGCGCGTTCCCAGTTCTGGCCGAAGCTCTCGTAATAGGCGATCGCCGCGGGGATCGAGACGGCGAGCGGCGTCGCCGCGGGGTCGGGGCGGAGCCGGAGGTCGGTGCGGAAGACGTAGCCCTCCGCCGTGCGCTCCTCCATCAGCTTCACGAGGTCGCGCGCGAGCCGGACGTAGGTGGCCCCGGCGCGGTCCGGGTGGGCCGCGGCGGCGGGGTCGTAGAGCACCATCAGGTCGATGTCGGAGGAGTAGTTCAGCTCCCGGCCGCCGAGCTTGCCCATGCCGAGGATGACGAGGCCCGAGCCGCGGGAGGCGATCTTCGGGTCGCGCTTGGCGGCGTGGGGAAGGGCGATGTCGCCGCGCGCCGCCGCCTCCCGCAGCAGGTGCGCGGCGGCGAGGTCGGTCGTCGTCTCCGCCAGCGTGGACAGGGCGCCGGTGACGCGGTCCAGGCCCCAGGCGCCCGTCAGGTCGGCGGCGGCGGCGACGAGGGCGACGCGACGGCGGGCCTGCCGCAGCAGGGCGCCGAGCTGGGCCGTGGTCGTCGCCGCGTCGGAGCGGCCGAGGGGGTCCATCGCGGCGGCCAGCGCCGCGTCCGGGCCGTCCTCCGCCACGCGGGCGAGGATCCCGGCCTCCCGCAGCGCCAGGTCCGCGAGGAACGGGGAGTGGCCGCCGAGGGCGGCGAGCAGGGCGCGGCCGCCCTCGGCGCGCGCGAAGGCCTCGCCGTTCGGGCCGCGCTCCGCGAAATCGGCGACGAGGCGGTCGGCGGCGGCGGGGTCGTAGGGGGGGGGCGGGACGCGTCGCCCGGTCGCGGGGTCCGACATGCGGGCGCAGTGACGCCGTGAGGCGGGTCGCGGGTCAAGTGGGGCGGCTCGGCTCGCTTCTCGCCCGCGCCGCGATGCTCGCGGTGATCCTCGCGGGCCTCGGCGCCGTCGCCCTGGCATGGCGGCTGTCCCAGGGGCCGATCTCCTTTCCCGCGGCGACGGAGGCGGTGCGGGAGGAACTCGTCCGGCAGGCGCGGGCGCTCGGGCCAGGGCTCGACGTGCGCCTGGACGCCGTGTCGCTCGCCTGGGCCGGGTGGGGCGGGAGCGAGCCCCTGCCGATCGCCGTGCGGGTGGAGGGGCTGCACCTGCGGGACGCCGCGGGAGTGGAGCGCGCCGTCGTGCCCGTGGTCGAGGCGTGGCTCTCGGTCGTGCAGCTGCTGCGCGGCGTGGTGGCGCCGACGCGGATCGCGGTGCGCGGGCCCATCGTGATGCTGCGGCGGGCGGAGTACGGGTCGGTCGCGCTGGACCTCGAGGGCGCCGCGCCTGCCGCAGGCGAGCGGGCGGAGGAACCGGTGGAAGGGGCGGACCCGGAGATCGGGGCGGCGATGCTGCGCGACCTACTCGGGTCGCCGCCGCCCGACAGCGTGCTCGTCGCGCTCCGCGAGATCGTCGTGGCGGATGCCACGGTTCGGGTGCGCGACGACCCCCTCGGCATCGCCTGGACCCTCGGCGGCGCCGACGTCACCGTCCGGCGCGCGGCCGGGCAGGGCGTCGAGGCGTCGGGGCGGGCGGTGTTCCGGCTCGGCGGCGAAAGCATCCCCGTGTCCCTCTCGGCGCGCGCCGCCGGCGACCCGGCGGTGGTGGAAGGCTCGCTCGACCTGCCCTCGATCTCGCCCGCCGCGCTGTCGCGGACCCTGCCGGCGCTGCGGCCGATGGAGGCGCTGGACGCGCCGGTCTCGGCCCGGTTCTCCGGGCGCTACGCGTTCGGGGACGGGGCGCTCGCGGCACGGGCCGAGGTGACGGCGGGCGCGGGGGCGGTGGTGTCGGGGGGGCGGCCGGCGCGGTTCGACTCCCTCTCCGTCACCCTGTCCACGGACGGGTCGCGGGTGCGGCTGGAGGGGGCGGAGGTCCGGGCGCGGCCGGCGCGCCCCGGGGCGCCGTCGACGCGCATCGTCGCGCGCGGGGAAGCGGCGCGGGCCGGCGAGGCGTGGCGGGGGCGGGCCGAGGTGAGCCTCGACGCCGTGGCCTTCGGCGACCTCGGCTCGCTCTGGCCGCCGGGACTGGCGGACGGGGCGCGGGACTGGATGGCGGAGAACATCACCGCCGGCACGGCGCGCGACGGCGCGTGGTGGGCGGAGGCCGAGGCCAACGGCGACCTGTCGAACGTCCGGCTGCTCGGCGCGGGGGGGACGGTGCGGGCCACGGGGATGACCGTGCACTGGCTGCGGCCCATCCCGCCGGCGGAGGGGGCGGATGCCGTCGCCACCTTCTCCCCCACCGAGATCGCCATCGCGGTGCGCGGCGGACGACAGTCCGGCACCGGGCTGGCCATCCGCGACGGCCCGATCCGCATCACCGGCCTCGGCGCGGCGGAGCGGATCGCGATGGAGCTGCGGGTGGGCGGGCCGCTGGCCGACATGATCGGGCTGCTGAAGCACCCCCGCCTGCACCTGTTCGACCGCCGGCCGCTGGACCTGAAGGAGCCGTCCGGGACGTTGGAGGGGACGGTGAACCTCGCCTTTCCCCTCGTCGCCGACCTGCCGGTGGAGCGGATCACGGTCTCGGCCGCCGCGCGGGTGACGAACGGGCGGCTGGCGGACTTCGTCGCGGGGCTGCCGCTGGAACGGGCGAACCTCGACCTGTCGGTGGACCCGGCGGGGATGCGGCTCAGCGGGACGGCGAACCTCGGCCCGATCCCGACGACGGCGCGGGCGGAACTGGACTTCCGCCCTGGGCCGCCGGGGCAGGTGACGGAACGCGTGCGGGCGGAAGGGCGGACAGACGCGGCGAGCCTCGCGGCCTTCGGGGTGGAGACGGACGACATCGTGACGGGGCCGATCGGCTACGTCGCGGAGGTGGAGCGGCGGCGCAACGGGGAGACGACGGTGGCGCTGCGGGGGGACCTGCGGGGCGCGCGGCTGGACCTCGAGCGGATCGGCTACGTGAAGCGGGCCGGAACGGCCGGAACGGCGGAGGGCACCCTGCGCGTACAGGGCGACACGGCGCGGTCGCTCGACGGGGTGCGGGTGACGGCACCGGACTTCCTGTTCCGCGGCGGCCTGACCTTCGGGCCACGAGCGCGCCTGACGCGGGTGGAGATCGCGGAGGCGCGGATCGGGCGGGGGCAGGCGTCCGGGACGGTGATCCCGCCGACGGGTCCGGGGGCGCCGTACCGGGTGACCCTGCGCGGGCCCTACTGGGACGCGCGGGCCATCCTCGACATGCCGGAGACGTCGGGGCCGGGTCGGGGCGGCGGGCGCTCCCCGCCCCTCGTGCTCGACCTGCGCTTCGACCGGGCGCTGCTGTACGACGGGCGGGAGGTGGCGCCGGTGGCGGCGACCGCCTCCGTGGACGCGCGGGGGGTGCTGCGGGAGCTGCGGGCGTCCGGCCGCGCCGGCGGCGGGCCGTTCGACGTGGCGATCGCGCCGCGGGGGACGGGGCGGATGCTCGACGTCGCGTCCAACGACGCCGGGGCGTTCCTGCGGGGCATGAACCTGTTCGAGGACATGGTGGGCGGGCGGATGCGGGTCATCGCGACTTGGGCGTCCGACGCGCCGGGCGCGCCGCTGACCGGGACGGCGGAGATCACCGACTTCTCCGTGCGGAATGCGCCGGCGGTGGGGAAGTTCCTCCAGGCGCTGACCGTCTACGGGATCGCCGACGCGGCGAGCGGGCCGGGGCTCAACTTCTCCCGCCTCATCGCGCCCTTCACCTTCACGCCAGAGGCGGTGACCCTGGACGGGGCGCAGGCCTTCTCCGCCTCGCTCGGCATCACGGCGCGGGGGCGGGTGCTGCGGCGGACGGACACGATGGAGATGCAGGGGACGGTCGTGCCGGCCTACGTGTTCAACTCGCTCCTGGGGCGGCTGCCGCTGATCGGGCGGCTGTTCTCGGCGGAGGAGGGCGGCGGGCTGTTCTCCGTGACCTACCGGGCGACGGGGCCGATCAGCGACCCGACGGTGTCGGTGAACCCGCTGTCGGCGCTGACGCCGGGGGCGCTGCGGGGTCTGTTCTCCGCCATCGAGCGGCCGGACCCGGTGCCGGCGCGGTAGGGCGTCAGGCCGCGTGGCGTTCGATGCCGCCGACGTGGGTGGACAGGACGCGGGTCGTGGCGATGGCGGCGGGATCGCCTTCCAGGACGTCCGTGTCGAGGATGGCGAAGTCCGCGAGGAAGCCGGGGGCGATGCGGCCCTTCGACGCCTCCTCCCGCTGCGCCCAGGCGGCGAGGGTGGTGTAGGCGGCGAGCGCCTCGCGCGGGGCGATGGCCTGGGAGGCGTCGAGTCCGGTGCCGGTGCTCGTGCGGCGGGTGACCATGGCGCCCATGGCGGTGAAGGGGTTCACGCGGCAGACGGCGAAGTCGGAATGGCCGGGGGCGGGGATGCCGGCGTCGATGAGGGCGCGGTGGGGCCACATGTGGCGCATCGAGTCCTGGCCGCGGTTGGCGACGTAGGCTTCGCCGAGTTCGTCCATGAAGCCGGTGGCGCTGCTGTCCACGAAGCCGCCGCGCTTCAGGCGGGCGAGGATGGCGGGGGTGACGTGGCAGCAGTGCTCCACGCGCATCCGGTGGTCCGCCACGGGGTGGGCGGCCAGGGCGGCCTCCATCACGTCGAGGGCGAAGTCGATGCCGCGGTCGCCGACGCCCTCGATCATCAGCCCCAACCCGGCGCGGTGGGCGGCGGTGGCGCGGGCGGTCAGGTCGTGGCGGTCGTAAAGCAACATGCCGGTGTTGGGGACGGGTTCGCCGGGGACGGGGGTGCCGACGTACGGCTCCCAGTAGGCGGCGGTGCGGCCGGAGGTGGAGCAGTCCGGGCACCATTCCACGCCGATCAGGCGGAGGGTGTCGTCGCCGAAGCCCGACTGGATGCCGGAGGCGATGAGGGCCTCGATGAGGCCGGCTTCGCGCCCGGAGGCGATGATGCCCATGCGGGTGCGCCAGCGGCCGTCCCGCTGCATCGCTTGGTAGGCGCGGATCGCCTTGGACGGCGTGAGGGAGTTCGCGACGGAGGTGATGCCGTGGGACAGGCATTCATCCTGCACGCGCTCCATGCCGTCGGCGATGTCGGCCTCCGTGTCCTGGCCGTGGACGGCGGAGAGGAAGACGTGCGCGGCGGTTTCGCGGACGAGGCCGGTGAGGGTGCCGTCGGGGAGACGGTCGAAGCGGCCGAAGGGCGGGTCGGGGGTGGCGTCGCCGATGCCGCAGGCGCGGAAGGCGGCGGTGTTGGCGAGGCCGAGGTGGCCGTCGGTGCGGAGGATGAAGAGGGGGCGGCCGCCGGTCGCGTCGTTCAGTTCCGCCAGCGTCGGGTAGCCGCCGGATGCGCGCTCGTTCAAGCGGTAGCCGGCGAACCAGCGGTCGCCCGGCAGTTCGGCGCAGCGGGCGCGGATGGTGTCGAGCAGTTCCGCGCGGGAGCTCACGCGGTCGGGGGAGAGGAGCGTCCAGGTGCGGAGGCGGACGGCGTAGGCATCCGGGTGGGCGTGGCCGTCCACGATGCCGGGGATGACGCGGCAGCCGTCAGCGTCCAGGCGGCGCGTGCCGGGACCGGCGAGGTCGAGGATGGCGGCGTCGTCGCCGACCGCGACGAAGCGGCCGCCCAGCACGGCGAAGGCGGTGACGTCGGGGCCGTGCATCGTGGCGACGCGGCCGTTGTGCAGGACGAGGTCCGGGGCGGGCATCAGGCGGCCATGCGGTCCAGGCGGTCGCGGAGGCGGTACCAGGTGCCGACGAAGGGCAGGAACCAGGGGTTGCCGGTGTAGGTCGGCAGGGTCGGGAAGGGGAGGTCGGCGAGGGCGAAGGGCTCGTTGTCGGCGCCGGCGATGCGAAGGCCGGCGCGGTGGCCCATCCACGACGCCATGGCGACGCCCGAGCCCTGGCAGCCGGCGGCGTAGTGCACCCCGTCCTGCACGCCGAGATGCGGGAGGAAGTCGAAGGTGAAGGCGACGTTGCCGGTCCAGGCGTGGGTGATCTTCACGTCGCGCAGTTCGGGGAAGACGGAGGTCATGAAGCCGTGCAGGACGGGCGCGGCCTGTTCCGGTGTGGTGGGGCCGAAGGAGGCGCGGCCGCCCCACAGCACGCGCGTGCCGTCGGGGGAGGCGCGGAAGTAGTTCAGGACGCGGCGGGTGTCGCCGATCATGCGGCGGCCAGGGAACAGGCGATCCATCGTGCCCGTCGGCAGCGGTTCCGTCGCGATGATGTAGGAGCCGACGGGGATGAGGCGCTTGGCGAGCCAGGGCATGGCGGTGCCGTCGGAGGAGAGCGAGTAGCCGTTGGTGGTGACGAGGACGTGGTCGGCGCGGAGGCCGCCCTTCGAGGTTTGCAGGGAGAAGCCGGTGCCGGTGCGGGTGACGGGGCCGACGCGGGTCTGATCCACCAATGTCGCGCCGGCCTTCTCCGCGGCCTCCGCGAGGCCGCGGGCGTACTTGCCGGGATGCAGGCCGCCGCTGGCTTCCGTGATCATGCCGCCGCGGTAGCGGTCGCTGCCGAGGGCCTCGCGCTGGCGCTCGGGGGGAAGCATCTCGGCGTGCAGGCCGGTGGCCTCGCGGATGGCATCCACGCGGGCGGACTGGGCGCGGTAGTGGGCGTCGGTCCAGGCGGCGGTGAAGCGGCCGACGCGGGCGTAGTCGCAGGCGATGCCCTCCCGCTCGATCAGGTCCTCGATGAAGGGGAAGGACGCGGCGCCGTCGCGCAGGATGGCGCGGGCGCGGTCGGCGCCGTGCTGCTTCGCGAGGTCGCTCCCCGCGAGTTTCAGGCCGCCCGACACCATGCCGCCGTTGCGGGAGGAAGCACCCCAGCCGATGCGCTCGGCGTCCAGCACCACGGGCTTGCGGCCGAGGCGGGCGAGGGTGAGGGCGGCGGACAGGCCCGCGTAGCCGCCGCCGATGATGGCGATGTCGGCGGCGTCGGGCATGGGGGTGTCGCGGCGGGCGGGCTCGGCGGCGTCCCACCAGTAGGGAGCGGGCTTGAAGCCTTGCGCGAAGACGCCGGTCATTGCGCGGGCCGCGGGGGTGGTATCAAACTTGCGATCATCGGCAGCGAGGGTCGCGCCACCGCGTCGGCGCGGCAAGAGGGGATCGGGCGATGCAGACGTTCCATCAGGATTGCGTCGAACTGGCCGGGCGGTTGGTGCGCGAGGGCAAGGTCGAGCGGCGCACGCTCCTCGGCGCGATGGCCGCGCTCGGGATGGCGACGGCGGGCGGGCGCGATGCGGCGGCGCAGGGCCGTGAACTGGTGATGGTGAACTGGGGCGGGATCGCCAACCAGGGTTTCGGCAACTTCTACGGGGCGCCGTTCCAATCGGCCAATGCGGGCTGGACGGTGCGGCAGGACAGCAGCGGGCCGTCCGCCGGACGCATCAAGGGGATGGTGGATTCCGGGCGCGTCACCTGGGACCTGTGCGATTCCTCCGCGTCGTCGTCGCGCGTGCTGGCGGGACAGAACGCGGTGCAGCGGATTAACTACGACCTCGTCAAGAAGAGCGACGCGATCTCCGAGGCTTTCACGCTGGAATACGGGGCGGCGCCGTACTCCTTCTCCTCCGTCCTCGCCTACGACAGTTCGAAGTTCCCCACCGCGCCGACCGGGTGGCGGGACTTCTGGGACCTCGGTCGCTTCCCCGGCACGCGACTGCTGCGGCGGGACGCGCTGGCGGTGCTGGACGCGGCGCAGATCGCGCTCGGGAAGGATCCGGCGAACCTCTATCCGCTCGATCTGCGGGCGTCGCTCGGCAAGGTGCGGGAGATCCGGCGCCAGTCGGTCTACTGGACCTCGGGGTCGGAATCCGAGCAGTTCATGCGGACGGGCGAGGCGGTGATGGGCCAGATCTGGCACACCCGCGCCAAGGTGCTGGAACAGGAGACGAACGGGCGGATCAAGTTCATCTGGAACCAGGGTATGCTCCAGGCCGGCATTTTCGTGATCCCCCGCAACAACCCGGGTGGGGAGGGGGCGCAGCGTCTGCTGGCCTCGATGCTCGGCAATCCGGAGCCGCAGGTGGAGCTGCTGAAGTTCCTCGGCAACGGGCCGACCAACCCGCGCGCGGCGGCGCTGGTGCCGGAGGAGTTCAGGCGCTTCAACCCCACCGACCCGGCGAACGCGGCCTTGCAGGTGACGCTGAACGGCAACTGGTGGGGCGACAACTACACCCAGGCGAACGCCGACGTCATCGACATCATCACGGGCTGAATCGCGGGCGTGCTGCTGATCAAGTCGGGCGACCGCGCGATGGTCGAAGAATGGCGCGGCTACTTCGCCGAGCTGGCGCCGGCGCTGCGGACGGCGGCGCATGACGATCCGTCCGTGCGGCCGGGCGAGGCGACCTACGCCCTGTGCTGGGAACCGCCGCCCGGATGGCTGGCGTCGCTGACGGGGCTGCGGGCGATCTTCTCGATCGGCGCGGGGGTGGACCACGTCACGGCCGATCCGACATGGCCGCGTCACGTGCCGCTGGTGCGGATGGGCGGGGACGAGACGGGGCAGCGCATGGGTGAATACGTCGCCTGGGCGTGCCTCTCGCTGCTGCGGAACGCCCGGACGTTCGCGGTGAACCAGGCGGCGCGGGTATGGCACTACGATCCCGGCGAGTTCACCGCGACCGACCGGACCGTCGGGATCATGGGGCTCGGCACGCTCGGCACGGCCGCGGTGCCGATGCTGCGGGGGCTGGGGTTCCGGATGGCGGGTTGGACGCGGTCGCCGCGGGACGTGCCCGGCGTGGCGTGCTTCGCGGGAGCGGAGGGGCTGGACGCGTTCCTCGCGACGACGGACATCCTCGTCATCCTGCTGCCGGCCACGCCGGATACGGTGGGGATCGTGAACGAGGACCTGCTGATGCGGATGCCGCCCGGCGCGGCGGTGGTGAACGCGGCGCGAGGCGCGCACGTGGTGCTGCCGGACCTAATCGCGGCGCTGGATTCCGGGCACCTGTCGGGCGCCGTGCTCGACGCCTTCGACGTGGAGCCGCTGCCGGCGGACGATCCGCTCTGGACGCACCCCAAGGTGACGATCACGCCGCACGTGGCCAGCATCGCCCGACGCCGGGAACGCGCCCGGTTCGTCGCGGAGGCGATCGCGGGGTTCGAGGCGGGACGGCCCTTGCCGAACCTCTACGATCCGGCCAGGGGTTACTGACCATGCCCCTGCCGCCGCCCCCCGTCCGCCCCGATCCGTCCGTTGTGCCCGATGAATGGGACCTGCGCCGTGACCTCGCGGCGGCGTATCGCCTGATCGCGCTGCATGGGATGACGGACCTCGTCTTCACCCACCTGTCCGTGCGGCTTCCCGGCGATGGCCACCGCTTCCTCGTGAACCCCTACGGGCTGTTGTTCGAGGAGATCACCGCCTCCTCCCTCGTCGTCGTGGACGCGGAGGGGGAGCCGGCGCAGGAGACGGCGTGGCCGGTCAACCCCGCGGGATTCGTCATCCACTCCGCGCTGCACCGGGAGGCGCCGAACGCGGCCTGCGTGATGCACACCCATACCCTCGCGGGGATGGTGGTGGCGGCGCAGGCGGGCGGGCTGCTGCCGCTGAACCAGATCTCGATGGAGTTCGACGGGCGCGTGGCGATCCACGGCTACGAGGGGATCGCGGCGGACGACAACCTCTCGGAGCGGGAGCGGATCGTGCGTGACATGGGGGACAAGCCCTGCATGATCCTGCGGAACCACGGACTGCTGACCGTTGGCGGGACCGTGGCGGAGGCGTTCTACTGGATGTGGTATCTGGAACAGGCATGCCGCATCCAGGTGGCGGCGCAGTCCACCGGGGCCCCGTTGACCATGCCGCCGGCGGAGGTCGTATCCCGCGCGCGCACGCAGTTCTCCGAAGGCCCGACGAAAGGGTGGCTGCCGTGGCAGGCGCTGCGCCGCAAGCTGGACCGCGATCAGCCGGACTACGCGACGTGAGCGGGCACGCGCTGTCGCTGCACGGCGTGACGAAGCGCTACGGCGATTTCGTCGCGGTGCGCGACGCGTCGCTGGAGGTGGAGCGCGGCGGGTTCCTCACGCTCCTCGGCCCGTCGGGGTCAGGAAAGACGACCATCCTCATGGTGATCGCCGGCTTCGTGGAACCGAGCGCGGGGCGCGTGCTGCTGGACGGGCGCGACATCACCGCCCTGCCGCCGGAACGACGCGACTTCGGGATGGTGTTCCAGGGCTACGCGCTGTTCCCGCACATGACGGTGGCGGAGAACGTCGCTTTCCCGCTGCGGGTGCGTCGGATACCGAAGGCGCAGCGGGAGGAGAAGGTGCGCGGGGCGCTGGACCTCGTGCAGTTGACGCAGTTCGCGGAGCGGAAGCCGTCGCAGCTGTCGGGCGGGCAGCAGCAGCGGGTCGCACTGGCGCGGGCGCTGGTGTTCGACCCGGCGCTGCTTCTGCTGGACGAACCGTTGTCGGCGCTGGACAAGAAACTGCGCGCCGAGTTGCAGGACGAGTTGCGGGCGCTGCACCGCCGCGTCGGCCGCACCTTCATCAACGTGACGCATGACCAGGAGGAGGCGCTGTCGCTCTCCGACCATATCGCCATCCTGAACCACGGCAGCATCATCCAGACCGGCACGCCGTCGGACCTCTACGAACGGCCGGCGACGCGGTTCGTGGCGGACTTCCTCGGCAAGTCGAACTTCATCGGCGAGGCCCCGATCCTGTCGCTGCGGCCCGAACGCGTCGCGCTGCTGCCGGAGGGCGCGACCGCGGATCACGTCGCCACCGGCCACGTCACCGCCGCGTCCTACCTTGGCGCCGGCCACGCGCTGACGGTGCAGACCGCGGAGCACGGCCCGATCCGCGTCCACCTCCCGGCCGGCGCCGCGCCGCGCGAAGGCGACCCGGTCCGCCTCGGCTGGGCGCGCGACGCCGCGGTGCCCGTCGCCCCAGACGCGACCGACCGCGCCGCGTGACGCCCACCGGCCGCCACGCCGCGGGCTGGTGGGCCCTCATCCTTCCCGCCCTCCTGCTGATGACGGCATTCTACGTCGCGCCCATCGCCCAGGTGTTGGTGATCTCCTTCACCGAACCCTCGCCCGGCCTCTCGAACTACGAACGACTGCTGACGAGCGAGTCCATGCAGCGGGTCATCGGCACCACCCTCCGCATCGGCGTGATCACGACGGCGATCGCGCTGCTGCTGGGCTACGCGCTGGCCTACCGGATCGCCATGGCCTCCCCGAACGCGCAGCGGTGGTGGCTGCTGGGGGTTCTGGTGCCGCTGTGGATCAGCACCCTCGTCCGCGCCTTCGCCTGGGTGACGCTGCTGCGGCGGCAGGGGCTGGTGAACCAGGGGCTGCAATCCGCCGGTATCATCTCCGAACCACTGGCATTGGTCTGGAACGAGTTCGGGATCGTGGTGGGGATGGTCCACTACATGGTGCCCTACGCCGTGCTGCCGATGCTCTCGACGATGCGGGAGGTGGACCCGCGTGTGCTGGCCGCCGCCCGCGGCATGGGCGCGCGGCGGGCCGAGGCGTTCCTTCG
Organism: Roseomonas sp.; assembly: GCA_964263755.1. Classification (GTDB taxonomy): domain Bacteria; phylum Pseudomonadota; class Alphaproteobacteria; order Acetobacterales; family Acetobacteraceae; genus Roseomonas. The sequence continues at coordinate 31,191 of CAXVWQ010000230.1, forward strand.
GGTGTTCCTACCGCTGTCGCTCCCCGGCGTGATCGCGGCGGGCGTCCTCGTCTTCATCTTCTCGCTCGGCTTCTACATCACCCCGGCCATCCTCGGCGGCGGCAAGACGCTGATGGTCGCGGAGTGGATCAAGCTCCAGATCCTCGACCTGCTGCGCTGGGGGCTCGGCGCGATGATGGCGACGATGCTCGTGGTCGCGATCCTCGGCACGCTCGCGGTGTTCTCGCGCCTCGTGAACCTGCGCCGCCTGTTCGGGGCGGCCGGATGACCGGCGGGCACCGGCCGGGCTGGCTCAACAACGGGATCGCCTGGGCGACCGTCGCCTACCTCGTCCTGCCCGTGACGATCATCCTGCCGGTGTCGCTGACGGACCAACGGTTCCTGTCGCTGCCCTACGAACGGCTGTCGGTCCAGCACTACGTCCGGCTGGTGACGAGCGAGGCGTGGACCTCCGCCATCTGGCAGTCCCTCTGGATCGCGGTGGCGTCCACCATCCTCGCGGTCGTCCTCGGCACCCTCTGCGCCATCGGGTGCTGGCGCCTGTCGCGCCGTTCCACCGATCTCGTGCGGGCGCTGATGCTGCTGCCGCTCATCATCCCGAGCGTGGTCTATGCGGTCGGCCTGTATCGTTCCTACGCGCGGCTGGACCTGCTGGACCGGTTCCTCGGCGTTACGCTGGCGCACGGGGTCACGGGGCTGCCCTACGTCGTCATCACCGTCTCCACGGCGCTCGCCTCCTTCGATTCCCGGCTGGAGTCCGCCGCACGCGGCATGGGCGCGTCGCTCCCGCAGACGCTCTGGTGGGTGATCCTGCCGCGGATCATGCCGGGCATCGTCTCCGGCGCGATCTTCGCCTTCATCCATTCCTGGGACGAACTCGTGATCGTGCTGTTCATCGCCTCCCGCCAGGTCTTTACCCTGCCGCGAAAGATCTGGGACGGGATCAACGAGAACCTGGACCCTGCGATGGCCGCTGTGGCCGTGCTACTCGTGGCCATGACGGTCCTGCTGCTGCTGCTGGACCTCGCGCTCCGCCGCCGCCGCGACGCCTGACAGGAGACCCCCATGGCGAACGCCATGAGCGAGTTCGACCACCGCTACAACATGCTCATCGAGCGCTTCGCCTCCGAGCCCGAGCCGCCCTTCGAGGACGCGTCGGAGCAGGAAGCGACCTGGGGCCGGCGCTGGGGCTGCACGGATGACGTCGGCCGCTTGCGGATGGTTCTGATGCACCGTCCCGGCGAGGAGATGCGGGTGGTGGACGACCTGCCCTACATCGCGGAAGTCAACGCCTTCGGCGACCCCGCGACCGGCGCCTACTGGCGCGGCGACGTGCGCCCGACGCTGGAGGAGCAGCAGGCCCAGCACGACGCCCTCGCCTCCGCGCTGCGGGAGGAAGGGGTGCAGGTGGTGCTGATGCGCCGGGCCGCGCCGGGGCGGCACAAAACGATCTACACCCGCGACTCCGCCATCGCGGTCGGCGGCGGCATCATCGTCACCCGCCTCGGCCCGCGCATCCGTCGTGGCGAGGAGGCGCCGGTCACCGAAACCCTCGGCGCCCTCGGCGCCCCCATCCTCCGCACCATCCACGGATCGGCGATCATGGAGGGTGGGTCCTTCGCCTGGGTGCGGCCCGGCGTCGCCGTCATCGGCATCTCCTCCCGCGTGAACGAGGAGGGGGCGCGGCAGGTGGAGGAGGTGCTCGCGGCCTCCGGCGCGCGGCTGATCCGGGTGCAGATCCCCGGTTACCGCTTGCACATCGACGGTGCCCTGGTGATGCTCGATCACGACGTGGCGCTGGTGAACCCGGTGATCCTGCCCTTCGTCTTCATGCAGGAGCTGAAGCGCCTCGGGATCCGCATGATCCCGCTGACGCATGAGGACCCGTCCTGGGCCGTCAACTGCCTCGCGGTGCGGCCCGGGCGGGTGCTGATGTCGGATCAGGTCGGCCCGCGCACGCGGGAGGCGCTGGACAAGGCGGGCATCAGTGTCCGGCTCGTCCCCTACGACAAGGTGTATCTCGGCGGCGGCGGCATCCACTGCTCCACCTGCCCGCTGATCCGCGACCCCGCATGACGGAGAAGCGGTCGGCCACCGGCAGCCGGGGGATGGTGGTGGCCAACCACCCCCTCGCCTCCGCCGCGGGTGCCGAGATGCTGCTGGCCGGCGGCAACGCCGTGGACGCCGCCATCGCCGCGCTGTTCACGCTGACGGTGGTGGAGCCGATGATGGTCGGCATCACCGGCGGCGGTGTCGCCCACCTGCGCCTGCCCGACGGGCGCCACGTCCTCGTGGACGGCCTGTCCACCGCACCGGCCGCCGCGACGCCGGACATGTATCGCACCGTCTCCGACGTCCTGCCCGACTATCAGGAAACGGAGGGCCGCGAGAACGCCGTCGGCCCCCGCGCCGTCGCCGTGCCCGGCGCCCTTCGCGCCTGGTGCCACACCCTGTCCCGCTACGGCACCCTGCCGCTGGCTGACGTGCTGGAACCTGCCATCCGCCACGCCGCGCGCGGCTGGACCGCCACCCCCTACCTGTCGGACTGCATCGGCGACTGCGCCGCGGACCTGGCGGCCGACCCTGCGCTCGCGGCGCTGTTCCTGCCCGGGGGCTTCCCGATCCGCGCGGGCGACCGGGTCAAGCGGCCCGATTACGCGGACGCCCTGCGCGTCATCGCGCGAGACGGCGACGCCGCGCTGCACGACGGCCCACTCGGCGCCGCCCTGGCGGACCACCTCTCGGCCGCGGGCGGCCTCGTCACCCACGACGACCTCCGCGCCGCCGCCCCGATCGAGCGCGAGCCCATCCGCGCCACCTACCGCGGCCACGACATCCTCGCCCCGCCGCCGCCCTCCTCCGCCGGCGTCCACGTGGCGCAGATGCTGAACGTGCTGGAGGGCCACGACCTCGCCGCCCGCGGCTTCGGCACGCCGGACGGCGTCCACCTCCTCGCGGAGGTGCTGAAGATGGCCTTCGCCGATCGCTCCGTCGCCACCGCCGACCCGGCCTTCGTGGACGTGCCCGTCGCGCGCCTCACCTCGAAGGACTACGCCGCCCTGCGGCGGGCGGAGATCCGCATGGACCGGGCGCGGGACTGGTCGCCCGGGCCGGGCCTGCTCGAATCCGCGAACACGACGCACGTCACCGCCGCCGATGCCGCGGGCAACATCGTCTCCACCACCCAGACCATCAACTCGCTCTTCGGCGCGCGGATCGCGGTGCCGGGGACGGGGCTGATCCTCAACAACTACATGTACAACTTCGATCCGCACCCGGGACGCGCCCTGTCGGTCGCCCCGGGCAAGCGCGTCTTCACCTCCATGGCGCCGACGATCGTGCTGCGCGGCGGCATGCCGCTCTACGCCCTCGGCCTGCCCGGCGGGGTGAAGATCTTCGGCTCGGCGCTGCAGGCGGTCATCAATCTGCTGGACCACGGGATGACGTTGCAGGAGGCGGTGGAGGCGCCGCGGGTCTGGACGCAAGGCCACACGCTGCACCTGGAACCCGCGATCAGCGATGAGACCGAAGCGGCGCTGACGGCCCGCGGCCACCGCACCGAACGGGTCCGCACGGTGGGCGGCGGCCTCAACGCCATCGCCTTCGCGCCGGATGGATTGATGACCGGGGCCGCCTGCTGGCGCGCCGACGGGATGCCCGTGGGGATCGGCGGCGGCCTCGCCCGCCCCGGGGTCCGCTTCGCGCCGGACCCGGTGGCGCGCTAACCCGTCACGAGCGGCGTCAGCGCGTCGCGCAGCGCCGGGGGGAGGGGGGTGGGCTGCTTCTGGGTGGCCCGGTCCACGTAGACGTGGACGAAGTGGCCCTCGGCGCTCGCCTCGTCCCCGTCGTTCCGGAAGATGCCGATCTCGTAGCGGGCGGAGGTGTTGCCGAGGCGGGCGACGCGCAGCCCCGCGGTCACGAGGTCGGGGAAGGCGATCGGGGCGAAGAAGCGGCACCCCGTTTCGACCACCAGCCCGATCACCGGCGAGTGCTTCAGGTCCAGTGCGCCGCGCCCCAGCAGGTAGTCGGCCACCACCGTGTCGAAGTAGGCGTAGTAGACCACGTTGTTGACGTGCGCGTAGGCGTCCATGTCCGCCCAGCGGGTCGGGATCGCCAGCATGTGGCGGTAGTCGGCGCGAGTGCCCCGTCGCTTCTCCATTCCCATCCCCTCGATGCCGCGCCGCCCTTGGACGCGGCCGCCCCGCCGCGCAACCCCACCGGCTTCGCGCCCCGGACGCTTTCCTGTAGGTTTCCTGGGAACACCCCGGGAACCCGCGCCCCGCATGTCGTCCTCCGCCGCCGACGCCCGATCCGAGCCGTTCCGGCTGCGCGGCGCCAACTTCAACCTGCTGGTGCTGCGCCTCCTCGACCCGCGGGTGGAGGTGATCGTGCCCGCGCTGGCCGACCAGTTCCGCCGCGCGCCGGGCTTCCTCCGGAACGCCCCGATCGTGCTGGGGCTGGACGACGTGGACCCCGCCGCCGCCCCGGACTTCGCGGCGCTGATCGCCGGCCTCCGCTCGGTCCACATCTCCGCCATCGGCATGACCGGCGGCACGCCGGAGGTCCGGGCCGCCGCCCAGGCCGCCGGGCTGCCGCCGCTGCGCGCCGCGGGGACGGACACGCCGGTCGCCATAGCCCCGGCCGCCCCGGTCGCCGCGCCGGAACCGGCTGCCCCACCCCCGCCCTCCGGCTGGCAACCCGCGATGATCGTGGACGGGTCGGTCCGCGCGGGACAGCGGGTCTGGGCGCAGCAGCGCGACCTCATCGTCCACGGCACCGTCAACCCGGGCGGCGAGGTCATCGCGGACGGCAACGTCCACGTCTACGGTGCCCTCAAGGGCCGGGCGATCGCCGGCGGGGCGGACGACACCGCCGCGCGCATCTTCGCCCTCGTCTTCGATCCCGAACTCGTCTCGATCGCCGGCTACTACGCCGTGCGGGACGGGCTGGGGGAGGCCCCGATCGGCAAGGCCGTGCAGGCGACCCTCAAGGGCGAGAGCATGCGGTTCGATCGGATGTGACCCGTCCGATCGGGTTTGCGGTCCGGCCCGGGATTTGCCAAACGGGACCGTGAACGCGGCGAGGGCGACCCCCGCGCGATGAACGGGCCGCCGCCACGCCCCTGGACCGTGAACCAGGGGGCGGGCGCGGCGGAAGGGAATGAGTGCATGGCGCAGGTGATCGTGGTGACGTCGGGCAAGGGCGGGGTCGGCAAGACCACCTCCTCGGCCGCCTTCGCCACCGGCTTGGCCCAGGCGGGCAAGAAGACCGTCGTCATCGACTTCGACGTGGGGCTGCGGAACCTCGACCTCATCATGGGCGTCGAGCGGCGCGTGGTGTTCGACATCGTCAACGTCATCTCGGGCGAGGCGCGGCTGAACCAGGCGCTCATCCGCGACAAGCGGGTGGACTCCCTCTCCATCCTCCCGGCCTCCCAGACGCGGGACAAGGACGCGCTGACGAAGGAGGGCGTGGAGAAGATCATCGAGGAGCTGTCGAAGGAGTTCGACTACATCCTCTGCGACTCCCCCGCCGGCATCGAGAAGGGCGCGCTGCTCGCCCTCTACTTCGCGGATCAGGCGATCGTCGTCACCAACCCCGAGGTCTCGTCGGTGCGGGACAGCGATCGCATCCTCGGCGTGCTCCAGTCCCGCTCCAAGCGCGCGGAGGACAAGAAGGATCCGGTGAAGGAACACCTCCTCGTCACCCGCTACGACCCGGCCCGGGTCGAGCGCGGGGAGATGCTGAAGCTCGACGACATCCAGGACATCCTCAAGATCCCGCTCCTCGGGGTGATCCCGGAGAGCGAGAGCGTCCTGAAGGCGTCGAACACCGGCAACCCCGTCATCATGGATGCTGAATCCGTCGCCGGTCAGGCCTACAAGGACGCGGTGGCCCGCTTCCTCGGGGATGACAAGCCGATGCGCTTCCTCGATGCCGAGAAGAAGGGCTTCCTGTCACGGCTGTTCGGGGGGAGGGCGGCATGAGCTGGCTGGACTACTTCCGCGGCAAGCAGGACGCGCCGCCGCACACCGCCTCCGTGGCGAAGGAACGGCTGCAGATCGTCCTCGCGCACGAGCGCATCGGGCGCTCCGGCGAGGATTTCCTCCCGAAGCTCCAGAAGGAGATCGTGGAGCTGGTGATGAAGTATGTTGCCGTGGACCCGGGGAAGGTGAACGTCTCGCTCGAACGGGGCGGCGACCTGTCCACCCTCGCCGTCGCGGTGGAGATCCCCGGGCCGCCGGCGGCGCGTCCGGCGTCCTGACCGCCGCTACCGCCTGAACCGCAGGTCCAGGCCCGCGGCCTTCCAGGCGCCCTCCATGGCGTCGAGGTCGTGCACGCCCGACGGGCTCGCGCGCCGCGGCTGACGGTTGAGGAACGGCGCCCGGTCCCGACGCCAGAGGACGAGCAGCCGCCGCAGCTCGTTCAGCGGCTCCGGGTGGTCGTCCACCCGCAGGTCCAGGTCGCAGAAATCCTCCGTCGTCCGCATCCGGATCGCCGCGGACTGCCGCCCCCGCCGGTCCCCGCCGGCCGCCTCGCCGGCGTCCAGCGCCAGCAGCAGCCGCTCCGGCAGCGGCACGTCGCCGCTGACGGCATAGGCCGCGAGGGTGTCGTTCAGCACCGCCGCGCCCGACAGCATGTTTCCGGCGAAGGATACGCCGGACGCCGCCTGGTCCCCGGCCCAGCCGACGCAGTTCTCCCCCGTGAAGGCGGCGGTGCGGCCGAATCGGTCCACGGCGTGCACCTGGCGGATGCCACGTCCCTCGTCGCCGGCCAGGGCGCCTTCGATGGCGTCCGCGGGGGGCAGGCCGCGCGCCATCCCATCGAGCACCGCGGGGCCGAGGTAGCGATTGGTGAAGGATTGCGTGGACACCGCGCCGACCCCCGCCCGCAGGTGCGGGCAGGAGGCGCCGACCGCGAGGCTGCATGTCGTCACCGCCACGGCGAAGGCGCCCGTCGCGGGGTCATGGGCGACGATCGACCACGTCATCGGCCCGGTCCCGGGGGGAGGGCGGGGGTCACGCGGACCGCGCCGCGACGAGGAGGAAGGCGGCGTGATCGGGGCCCGCGTCGCGGCCGGCCTCCTCCAGGGCGGCGGCGCCGTCGCCGGAGGCCTGATGGGCGGGCGGCTCGTCCGACCATGCGCGCCACGCGTCGAGGGAGTGACCCTCGGCACGTGCCGGGCGCAGGCCGGCGGCGCGGAGGGCGGCGAGCAGGTCGGCGAGGGTGACGCCGCCCGTCGTGGGCCGCCCCGCCCCCCGCGCCAGGCGGCGGCCGAGGGAGGCCGCGTTCTCCGCGACGACGAGAAGGTGGCCGGACGGGCCGAGGCGGCGGAGGCCGGCCTCGATGCCCGGACCCATCGCGCCGACATCGGTGACCCGCAGGACGACGGCGTCGTTCGCGCCCTCCGGCGATACGGTGGCGGCCGGGAAGGCCTCGGTGGCGAGACCCCCGCCGCCGAGTTCCGCGGCATGGCGCGGCGCGGGGCCCGGCAGCATGGCGGCGAGCCGGGTGGCGAGGGTGCCCGACGCCACGGGGGCGGACCGGTTGGTGGGTGCGGGCCGCTCATCCCCCACCGATGGTGTCCCGCCGCGAAGGGCGGCGGCTTCCGGGGGCATCCCCCCGAATGGGCGCGGCGGACCGGCATCGCCGGTCGCGACGGGGGCAGGCGACGCGGGCCAGACGGGCGGGGCGGCCGGGGTCGCCCGGCTCGCCGGCGTGGCGCGCGGCATTCCCGTCGGGGCGGAGGCCCAGGCCGGGCGGTCCCCCGCGGGGGGAGGCAGGGCCCAGGACGGCGTGTCCGCCGCACCGGGAACCGGCGCGGGCGGCGCGGCGGATGGGACGCCTCCCCATCCCGGCGCCGCTCCGGGGGAGGGCGGTGGGGGAGCCGGGGCCATCGGCGCGGACGCCCAGGGCGGAGGGGAGGAGGGGGCCGCCGACGGAGGTGACCCCGCCGCGGGAGGCGAGGGTGGGACAGGCCGGGGATCGGATGCGCCGAGGGAGGCGAGGCGCTCGACGAGTGCGTTGACGTGGACGGAGCCGCGCTGGTTCGTCAGCCCGAAGGTCGGCCGGCGGGCGAAGATCACGAAGACGTCGTTCGCGAAGACCGGGGTCGACTGGGCCATGAGCTGCCGCAGGAGCGGCGCCGGCACCGCGTCCAGCTCTCCCTTGTGGATCACCGCCCAGTCGGGAAGCGTGGCGGCGTCGGGCGGCGCCAGCGGGCCGGTGAGGCGCGCGAAGGCCGGTGGCGCCGTCACGCGCTGGCCGGGGGCGATCCGCCCTTCGAGGAAGCGGGCGGCGGCCGACCACGCGGGGTCGGACATCAGGGGATCGTCGCTCATGCGGCCAAGGTCGGGCAGGGAGCGCCGCGCATCAACCCTCCGTCGCGGGTTCGTCGGCCGGGCGGGCCCAACGGCGCTCGAAATCCCACACGTCGGGGAAGCCCATGAGGTCCAGCATGCGGCCGAAGCCGTAGGACTCCGACGGCGGGAGGGCGTTGCTGTCGCCTTCGCGCCGAAGGTGGGAAAAGACGCGCTCCAGCGCCGCGGACGCCGCGAGGAAGCCGACCGCGGGATAGATCGCGATGCCGTAGCCGAGGTCCCGGAGCCGGGCCGCCGGCAGGATCGGGGTCCGCCCCCCCTCCACCATGTTGGCCAGCAGCGGCTTGCCGAGCCGGCGGCCGGCCTCCCCGATCCGCGCCATCTCCTCCTCGCTCTCGGGGCTCTCGACGAAGAGGATGTCCGCCCCGGCCTCGGCGTAGAGGGCGGCGCGGCGCAGCGCCTCGTCCAGCCCGTGGGCGGTGCGGGCGTCGGTGCGGGCGATGATGAGGAAGTCCGGCGAGCGCCGCGTCTCCGCCGCCACGGCGACCTTCAGCGCCATGTCCCCGGCCGGGATGACCCGGCGTCCCGGGGTGTGGCCGCACTTCTTCGGCACCTCCTGGTCCTCGATCTGGATCGCGGTCACGCCCGCCGCCTCGTATCCCCGGACGGTCTCGCGGACGTTCAGGAGGCCGCCGTAGCCGGTGTCGGCGTCGGCGATCACCGGCGTCCGGCAGCCGCCGGCGAAGCGCGCCATGCGGCCGACCATGTCGGAGTAGGTGGCGACCCCCGCGTCGGCGATGCCGAGGTGCGACGCGACGGTGCCGAACCCCGTGGCGTAGAGCGCCGGGAAGCCCATCCCGTCGGCGACCCGGGCGGAGATCATGTCGAAGATGCCGGGTGCGACGACGAAATCGCCGTCGAGCAGGCGGGTCCGAAGGGTGGGGTCTGGCATTCTGCGCACCGTATCCTGGAAAGTTGCATGAACGTCGTGCCGGGGCGTCTCATCTGAGGTCATTCGTCGTGCGAGCCTGTATCGAAAAACGCCTGCGCGGCATTTTTCTGCACCCTGCCGCCGCTCGACCGCAAACCCGCCGCGTGTTCGAACCGTTGTGACATATGTTGGTTGGAGGGAACCGCCGGTTTGTTGTCGCGCCGTGGGCTACGACGACATACTGGCCGAAAGGAACCAAGCTGGATGGATCTGCCATGAGCGACACCTCCCGCCCCTCGGACGCCGCCATCCGGGACGAGGCCGCCTCGCGGTCCGACAGCGGCGCGCCGCCGGGGCAGGCCGAGAACCTGCGCCTCGTCTCACGGCCGATCTACATGGAGGAGGAGGGCGCCTCCGACCGCAGCGACTGGTGGTCCCTCGGGAAGGCCCTGCTGATCGGCGTCGTCGTGCTCGCCGTGCTGGGGTGGCTGCTGACGCGCTGAGGGCATCGCGGGCCTGGAAGGCGCGGCCGGCGCCCGCTATGCAGTCCCGATGCACCGACGCTCGGCCCTGACGGCACTGCTCGCCGCGGCCCTCCCCGCCGCGGCCTCCCCTTCCGAGGCCCTGGCCAACCCATCCGAGACCGGGAACCTGTCCCCGGACTCCGTGCTCCGCCTCGCCGCACGCCTCCGGCGTCTCGGGGAGGACGGGCTGGACCCGTCATCCTACGGCGTGCCGCCCGACTCCCTCGCGCTCTCAGACCGTCCCGCCTTCCACGCCGCGACCTACCGGGCCGCCCACGCCGCCCTCGGCGACCTCGTCCTCGGCCGGGTGCGGGAGCCGCGCGGGCGGCCCGACGTGGTCCGGGACCCGGGCCGCGCGGATTTCGCGCGCTGGGCCGCCGAACTGGCCGGTGCGGCCGAGCCGGCGGCGCTGCTGGACCGGGCGGCGAACCTCGTGCCCGAGGCCGCGGTGCTGCGGGCCGAGCTGGCGCGGGCGTCGGCTCTCGTCGGGCGGGGCGGCTGGGGAATTATCCCGCCGGGGGTCCACACCCTCGAACCGGGCATGACCGACGCCACCCGCATCGCCGCGCTGCGGACCCGACTGCGCGCCGAGGATCCGGTGCTGGCCGCGGCGCCGGATGGCGGGGCGGCGTATGACGCGCCGCTCCTCGCGGCCGTGCGCCGGTGGCAGTCGGCCCAGGGGCTGGAGCCCGACGGTCGGGTCGGCCCGATCAGCCAGGGCGTGCTGAACCAGCCGGCGTCCGGCCGCGTGGCGCAGCTGCGCGCCGCCCTCGACCTTCGGCGCAACGCCGCCGTGCCGGGCGACGAACGGCGCATCGAGGTGAACGTCCCTGACTTCACGCTCCTCGTCCTCGACGGCAGCCGGGTGGTGCTGCGGATGCCGGTGATCGTCGGCAAGCCCGCTCGGGCGACGCCGATGCTGCGGGTGCGGATGACCACCGTGCAGTTCAACCCGACCTGGGGCGTGCCGGAGCGCAACGCGCGGGAGGACCTGCTGCCCCGCTTCCGCGCCAACCCCCGGGCGATGGCGGAGCGCGGCTTCAAGCTCTACGGCATGGTGAACGGGGAGCGGGTGGAGGTGGACCCGATGACGGTGGACTGGGCGGGCGTCCGCCCCGACCGCTTTCCCTACTTCGTCCGCCAGGACGCCGGCGACGGCAACGCGCTCGGCCGCATCAAGTTCATCATGCCCAACAACGATGACATCTACATGCACGACACCCCCGACCGTCACCTGTTCCGCCGTCCCGACCGCGCCTTCTCCTCCGGCTGCATCCGGCTGGACCAGCCGCTCGCCCTGCTGGACGTGCTGATGGAGGGGATGGGGTGGGACCGGCCCCGGGTGCAGCGGGTGCTGGACAGCCGCCAGACGCAGGGCGCCTCGCTGCGCCGGTCCTTCCCGGTGCGGCTGCACTACGACACGGTGGTGGTGGAGGGCGGGCGCGTGCGCGTCCGTCCCGACATCTACGGGCTGGACGCCGCCTACGTGCGGGAGATGGACAGGGGGCAGCGGGTCGCTGCCACGGGTGGGGGCCGCGCCTGATGCGGCGCTGGAACGGGCGGCGCCCCCCCGCGCCCGGCTGCGACTGCTGCGGTGACGCGGCGATCGGGCGTCGGGCCCTTCTCGGCGCGGTGACGGCGCTGGCCTGCACCGGCCCTTCGGTCGCGCAGGTGGCGCGCGGCGGGGCGCGGCGGCTGACGGTACGACGGGCCTACGCGGGCGAATCCTTCTCCGGCGTGTATTTCCAGGACGGCCGCTACGTGCGGGACGCGCTGGAGCGCCTGAACCTCGTCTTCCGCGACCTGTCGCGGGACGAGGTGACGCCGATGGATCCCCGGCTGTTCGACGTGATGCATGCCGTGGCCGAGCGGCTCGGCACGGATGCGGGGTTCGACGTGATCAGCGGCTACCGCACCCCCGAATCCAACGCCGGGCTGGCCCAGCGGTCCGGCCGGGTCTCGCCCGCGTCGCTGCACATGTCGGGGATGGCGGGGGACATGCGCATCCCCGGCCGGGAGTCGCTCGGCGTCGCCCGCCTGGCCGCGGAGATGGGGCTCGGCGGCGTCGGGCTCTACCGGCGCGACGGCTTCGTCCACCTCGATTGCGGGCAGGCCCGCCGCTGGTGAGGGCGCCCGCGCCGCGCCTCAGCCGGCGGCGCGCAGGGGCTGGGACAGCAGCAGGCCCGCCCGGCGGAACGCCAGGCCGAGGCCGAGCGCGGGGCCCATCGCCGCCGAGGCGCCGGCGGGCAGGGCGAGGCGCAGGAAGATCGCCAGGGCCTCCCGCCGCGGGCCGCGCTGCGCGAGGGCGAGGCCGGTGAGAAGCGCGGCCTCCGCCGGCGTTACGCGGGGGCAGAGGCGGCAGCCCATGGCGCCGGGGCAGGCGATGGCCCGGAGCAGCGCGTCGAGGGGGGGGGCGGCGTCGGAAAGTGCCTCGGTGGCGAGGACGAGGCGGGCGGCGGGCAGGGGCGGGGCGCCGGTGCGGGTCGCCTCGACCCAGGCGCGGGCGGCGTCCAGCACGAGGGCTTCCGGGGCCGGAAGGTCCTCCGGCGGGGTGAGGGCCCAGGGCCAGGTGGGGAAGCCGCGTGTCGCCATGGGATGCTCCGTCGTCGCTGGCGCAGGTTGTCAGGAATGATAATCGTTCGCAAGTAGCGGCGGGGTTCCCAACGTCACGTCGCCGGGGGACACCCACGGCGAACCCCGGAGAGTCCCGTGCCCCGCTGGCTGCCGCTGCTCCTCGGGTTCCTCACCGCGCTCAACCCGCTCTCGACCGACATGTACCTCCCCGCCTTCCCGGCGATCGAGGCGGAGTTCGGCGGGGCGTCGGGTGGGGCCAGCGCGACGCTCGCGGCGTGGTTCCTAGGCCTCGCGATCGGGCAGATGACGCAGGGCACGCTGTCCGACCGCTTCGGTCGGCGCGGGCCGCTCATCGTCGGGACGCTCGTCTACACCGCCGCGTCCGTCGGCTGTGCGCTGGCCTGGGACACGGCGAGCCTCTCGGCCTTCCGGGCGCTGGCGGCCTTCGGCGGCTCGGCCTCCGCCGTCATCCCGCGGGCGGTGGTGCGGGACGTGGCGGACGGGCTGGCGGCGGCGCGGGTCATGTCGCGGCTCATCCTCGTCATGGGGGCGGCGCCGATCCTCGCGCCCTCGCTCGGCGGGCTGCTGCTCGGCGTCGCGTCGTGGCGGGCGATCTTCTGGCTGCTGGCGGGCTACGGGGTGCTGTCCTGCCTCCTCGTCTGGCGCTTCCTGCCGGACACGCTGCCGCCGGAACGCCGGGTGCGGCAGGGGGCCTGGGCGCTGCTGCGGGGCTTCGGCCGGGTGGCGACGGAACGGGGGTTCATCGTCCACGCGCTCATGGGCGCCTCCGCCATGATCTGCATGTTCGCCTACATCAGCGGCGCGCCCGGCGTGTTCATCGAGCGCTACGGGATGAGCCCGGCAACCTTCGCGGTGGCGTTCAGCACCACGGCGGTGGGGTTCATCGGCGGGGCGCAGTTCAACCCGTGGCTCGCCGGTCGGTTCGGGTCGGGGCGGGTGATGCGGGGGGCGTCGGCGCTGGTGCTGGCGGCGGCCGTGGTGCTGGCGGTGGCGGTGGCGTCGGGGGTGGGCGGCCCTTGGGGCATCCTCGGCCCGATCTTCGTCCTGATGATCGGGTGCAGCCTTCTCATGCCCAACGCGGGCGTCGCGGCGCTGTCCCGGCACGGGCACCGGGCGGGGACCGCCTCCTCCCTGATGGGCTCGCTGCAATTCGGCGTCGCCGGCATCACGGCGCTGCTGGTGGGGGAGGCATCGGACGGCACGGCGTGGCCCCTGGCCGCGGGCGTGCTGATCGGCGCGACCCTCCTGTTCCTGCTGGACCGGCTGCGGCGCTGACGGTTGCCCCGACCGGCCGGACCGGCCAGATACGCGGCATGGACCACAACCTGCCGGGCGGCGCGCCGACCGCCGTCGCGCGCGAGGCGGCGCGGCGCCGCGCCTTCGCCATCATCGCCCACCCCGACGCCGGCAAGACGACGCTGACGGAGAAGCTGCTGCTGCGCGGCGGCGCCATCCAGTTGGCGGGCCAGGTGCGGGCCAAGGGCGACCGGCGCCGCACGCGGTCCGACTGGATGAAGATCGAGCAGGAGCGCGGCATCTCCGTCGCCACCTCCGTCATGACCTTCGAGCGGGACGGGGTGGTGTTCAACCTCCTCGACACGCCGGGGCACGAGGACTTCTCGGAGGACACCTACCGCACGCTGACGGCGGTGGACGCGGCGGTGATGGTCATCGACGCGGCGAAGGGCATCGAGGCACAGACCCGCAAGCTGTTCGAGGTGTGCCGGCTGCGGGACATCCCGATCGTCACCTTCATCAACAAGATGGACCGGGACGGGTGCGATCCCTTCGAGTTGCTGGACGAGATCGAGAAGACGCTCGCGCTCGACGTGGCGCCGGTGGCGTGGCCGGTGGGCTACGGGCGCGAGGATCGGCGCCGCCCCCATGACGAGGATGAGCCG
>CAXVWQ010000231.1:0-6108 GCA_964263755.1 Roseomonas sp.
CGTCGAGCGAGCGCAGCAGCCGCGCGACGCCGTGCAGCGGATGGGAATGGGCCGTTTCGAGGTGGGCCCACAGGTCGTCCGGCACCGCCTCCCCCGCGCCATGCAGCACCACCGCGCCGTTCGGCACCGCCGCGAGCACGCGCAGCAGCTCCACCGCCGCGGGGATCGTGCCGCCGGCGCCGATGCCCGCCGCGATCACCGGATCGGCCGGCGCGGATTCGCGCCACGCCGCCGCCTGGGCGTTCAGCGCCGCCACGCGACGCGGGCCGATGTCCATCAGGTCGTGGCGCGCGAGCCACTCCTCCCAGTCCGTCACCATCGCCGCGAGGAAGGTGTGCGTCACCTGCCAGTGCTTCGCGAGTTCGGCGGGGACGAGGTCGGGGATGTCGGAGGGGTCGCACCCTTCCAGCGCCATCTCGTCCAGCAGCCGCGCGAGTTCCGCCGACAGCCGCCACGCCTTGTCCGGCGTCTCCGGCCCGCCGAACTTCGGGGGGATGCGCATCACCGCCTCGGTCAGCGCCGCCATCCGGCGCGCCGGTTCCACGGCGGGCGGCAGGTCGAGGAGAACGGGAAGCGACAGCTCCTCCGCATCCTCCGTGGACAGCCCCGCGAGCGCCCGCAGCCGCGGCAGCAGGATCGCGCCGCGTCCCGATGCCCGCAGGAACGCCTCCCGCAACGACCGCGCGGCGCGGCGGGTCGGCAGCAGGATCGTGGTGCGGGCGAGCGCCGCCGGGTCCGGATCGTCGCCGGCGCGGAGCAGCACGCCGCGCGCGAGGTCGTCGAGGAACGGGCGGTGCGCCGGGATCTCGAACAGGTTCACGCCCGCGCCGCCTCCCCCAACCTCACCGCCGCTGCCGCGGCGCGACGGCGGCTAGAACAGCTTCACCAGCCCCGTGTCCAGCGCCCGTTCGGCCCGCGGCAGGTCCGGCGGCGTGGAAAGGTGGAACCACGCCCCGTCGTGGACGAGGCCGTAGAGCCGCCCGGCCTCGATGGCGCGCGCCCAGGGACCCATCAGGCCGAAGCGGCCGGCCGCGAACCCGTCCAGGAGCGACGGCGCGACGATCTGCACGCCGGTGTAGACGTAGGGCGCGATCTCCCGCTCCTTCGGCCGGCGGACGCGGCCGAGGGGGTCCAGCAGGAAGTCGCCCGTGCCGACGTCCCCGTCCACCCCTGCCGCGCGGGCCAGCAGCAGCAGCGCGTCCATCGTCGCGGGGTCGAAGGCCGCCGCCAGCCGCAGCAGGGCGGGGGTGGGGCCGTCGAGCCAGTAGGCGTCGCCGTTCACCACCGCGAAGGGTGCGTCACCCAGATGGGGCAGCGCCTTCAGCACCCCGCCGCCGGTTTCGAGGATCGTGTCCTCCACCAGCACCGTCGTCCCGCGGCGGCCCGCGCAGGCCGTGACGACCTGCCCCGCGAGGTGGTGCGCGTTCACGACGGCCGTGCCGACCCCCGCATCGTCCAGCCGGTCCAGCGCGTGATCCAGCAGTGTCCGGCCGCGCAACCGCAGCAGGGGTTTGGGCGTCGCGTCCGTCAGCGGCCGCATCCGCGTGCCGAAACCGGCCGCGAGCACCATGCCGTGCGTCAGGCGGATCATGCGGGGCCCCCGGGATTCGTCCGGAGATACCGCGGCACGCGCGAGTCCAGGAAGGCCGCGAGCGGCGCGGCCGACGGATGGTCCAGCGCCGTGGCCAGGAGTCCCCAGCACCGGGGCCCGTGGACGAGGTAGCGGTGCTTGCCGTCCCGCCGCTCCAGCCTGACCCAGAGCGCCGCGACGCGAAGGTGACGCACGGCGCCGAGGGCCGCCATGGCCGCGCGGAACGACCGGGGATCGAGGTCCGGGCGCAGCGCGAGGTAGCGGGCGAGCGCGGCGTCCCGCACCGCGGGCGGCACGTCGCGGCGGGCGTCCTCCAGCAGGGAGACCACGTCGTAGGCGGGGTGGCCGAGGGCGGCGTCCTGGAAGTCGAGGATGCCCGTCGCGGCGACGCCCGGCCGATCCAGGCGCAGGAGGTTGGCGGGGAACCAGTCGCGGTGGACGAAGCCGGACGCCTCGAAGGGCGCGACCGTCTCCCGCACCGCCGCCGCGAAGGCGTCGCGGGTGGCGTCGTCCGGCGGGGCGCCGAGGACGGCGGGCCACCACCAGTCGAGGAAGGTTCCCGATGCCGCGCGCGCCATCGCCGCGCCGTCCCAGCGCGGCAGGCCCGGCGGGGGCGGGGCGGCGTGGAGGGCGGCGAGCGCCTCCGCGGCGGCGAGGTAAAGGGGTTCCGGGGCGTCGCCGGCGTCCAGCAACGCGGCGTGGGTGTCGTCGCCGAGGTCTTCCAGCAGAAGCAGCCCGCCCGGCGGGTCGGCGGCGATCACCTGCGGCGCGGAGAGCCCGAGGCCCCGGATGTGCGACGCGACGTGGAGGAAGGCCCGCAGGTCCGCCTCCGCCGAGGCGAGGCCGACGGAGGCGGCCTCCGACCCGTCCATGAGGATCGCCGGGCGCGGGCCGCCGGCGAGGCGGAGGTAGCGGCGATGGCCCGCATCGCCGGGGATCGGCGCGCGCGCCGCCCCCGCGTAGCCGTGGGCGGCGAGGAACCCCCCGACCGCGCTCACGGCGCCAGCCCCGCC
This sequence comes from Roseomonas sp., assembly GCA_964263755.1. Classification (GTDB taxonomy): domain Bacteria; phylum Pseudomonadota; class Alphaproteobacteria; order Acetobacterales; family Acetobacteraceae; genus Roseomonas. Next base: position 2,605 of record CAXVWQ010000231.1, read on the forward strand.
AGCCGCGCGGCGTCCCAGCCGGAGATGGTGGCGCGGCGGGCGTCCGGGGCCTCCCCGAAGGCCAGCGCGATCCGCAGCGCGCCGGGCGGCGCCTCCGCGCCCAGGCGGTCCGGCCATTCCACGATCACCACCCCTTCCTGCGCCTCCTCCCAACCCAGTTCCCGCAGCCCCGCCGGCCCGTCCAGGCGGTAGAGGTCGAAATGATGCGCCGGCCCGGCCGGCAGGTCGTAGGTCTGCACGAGCGTGAAGGTGGGCGAGGGCACCTCCAGCGCCGGGTCGCCCGTCGCCGCCCGCAGCACCGCCCGGGCGAGCGCGGACTTCCCGGCCCCGAGGGGCCCCTCCAGCAGCACCGCGTCCCCCGGCCGCAGCGCCGCGGCGAGGCGGGCCGCGAGGGCACGGGTCGCGGCCTCGACCTGCAGATCGCGAAGGAGGGGGGCGGGCATCCGGGCGGGGGGCGGCCGGCGGTCAGTCCAGCCGCGCGGCGTAGTGGTCCCAGGTCTTGCGGAACAGGCCGGGGGACCACAGCCGCTCGCGGATCGCGGCGCGCTGGGCGGCGTCGAACACGAAGGGGGTACCGATCGCCATCGCGCGCACCTGCCGTTCCGCGTTCTCCTCCAGGTAGGCCGAGAGGGCGAAGGCCGTCACGATGTCGGCGGCCACCACCGTGGCGCCGTGCGCCTTCATCAGCACGGCCGGGGCGGCGCCGAGGGTAACAGCGAGGGTCTCGCCCATGGCGCGGGTGCTGATGGACAGGGGATCGTCCAGCACGGGAATGTCGTCGCCCGGCAGCACCCCCTGGGCGAAGACCGGGCGGTAGGGCGCGCCGACGCTCGTCAGCAGGGTGGACCAGCGGGGGTGCAGGTGGATGATGGCCCGCGCGTCCGGGCGGCGGCGGTAGATCTCCGTGTGGATGTGGAACTCCAGCGGCGGGCGGCCGGCGCCGGACAGCACCGCCCCGTCCGGGTCGATCTCCACGAGGTCCGCCGTCGTCAGCCGCCGCTTCGGCGCCACCGCGTCGTTGATGAGGATGCGCCCGTCCGCCCGCCGCAGCGAGGCGTGGCCGGAATGGTCGATCATCTCCGCGCGCTCCAGCATGCGGAGCGCCTCGACGAGGAGGTGGGCGTCGTCGGTCGTGGGCAAGGGCGTCGTCCGGCGGGGGTGAGGCGCGCTGATACCACGGGACCGGACGGGCGCCAGGCGGGGCGCCCCGCGTCTCGCCAGCCGGCGCGCCATGGTGTTTCCTCCCGCGGTGCCGCGCCCCTTCTTCAACGCCTCCGTCGAGGACCTCGAACGCCTCGCCGACGATGCGCCGGCCTCCATACTCCGCGGCATCCTTGCCGAACTCGGACACCGCAGGGTCACGCCGCGGACCGCCGCGCTGCAGCGCCGCGTCCGCACCCGGCTCGGCCTAATCGGAACCGGCGCGACCGCTCCCGTCGCGCCACCGACGCCGGAACCCGTTCCTGTGGCCGCCGTGCCGTCGGGAAGGAAGCCGCCCCCGGCAGGGCGCGTCCGGAACGACCCCGCGGAGATCCTCGCGGCGTGGACCGCGCTCGAAGTCCTCTCGCCGCAGACCTACCGCGAGCCCGAGGACCTTGTGGACCCGAAGCGCGGCTCCGTCGCGCGGCTCGACGACGGGGACCTGCCCTGGGAGCGCGGCGAGAAGGCGAGACCGCAGACCCGCCTCTTCTACCACCTCGTCCTCGGCGCCGTGCGGATGGAGAACGCGGTGGGGGCGCTCCTCGCCGTCTACGGCGACGCTCACGGGGACGGCCGGCCCGCCCGCGGCCGGGCGCCGATCGCGGCGATCACCCTCGACCGGAACGGTCGCCCCCTGCCGGACGCCGTGCCCGTGGTGTCGGGCTTCGCCTGGGGCCTCGTACCCGCCCTCGAAGGCGACCTCCGCGCGCTCGGCGCCTGGACCGGGCAGGAGGAACGCCTCCGGACCGGCCTCCTCTCCCTCCTGGCGAAACGCGACCCGGATGCCGACGGGTTCTTGCCTCTGAACCGAACAGCCGTCGCGGGCGCCCACGCCTGGCTCCTCCGCGAACTGCGCCTTCCCGCCGACCTCGTCGAACCGCCCACCTTCGCGCTCCGTGCCTATCACTGGTTCGCGGCGCCGGAGCCGCCGGAGCCGCCCCGCCGCAACTCCTTCTTCCTGAACGACCTCTCGCGCGTCGGCGGGATGGCGCGGGACGGCGCCCTCACCCCGAACCTGCGCCGCTATCTCGGCCTCGATCCACCACCGGTGCGCCGCAACGTGCTGGAGGACAAGGACATCCTCGAAGTGGCCGTCCGCCCGGGCGCGATGCCGCGGGCCGCCTGGCCCTCGCAGCCGGGGCGCGCCCTCGTCCTCCTGCAACAGGGTGCGGTGAACCTCGCGGCCTCCAGGGCCGCCGACGCCGCGCTTCTCCCCGTCAACGGCCCGCCCGGCACGGGCAAGACGACGCTCCTGCGCGACGTCGTCGCCGCCGAACTCGTCGCCCGCGCGACGGCGATGGCGGCCTTCGACGACCCGAACGCCGCCTTCGGCCCCCCCGCGACGACGCTTACGGTCGGCGGGGAGAAACTCGCCCTCCGCCCTCTCCACGCCTCGCTCCGCGGCCACGAGGTCCTCGTCGTCTCCTCCAACAACCGCGCGGTGGAGAACGTCAGCCGCGAGTTGCCGGGCCTGGAGGAGGTGACGCGCGAGCGCGACGACCTCCGCCACTTCCGGAGCGTGAGCGACCGCCTCGCCGAAGGCCGCCCGACCTGGGGCCTCATCGCCGCGGTGCTCGGCAACGCGGGCAATCGCGCCACCTTCTACAAGGACGCCTGGAAGGACCCGGATCACGGGCTGCGCGCCTACCTGTTGGAGGCATCGGGCGTGCCGCAATGGGTGCAGGACCCGCCGGTGGATGGCGTGCCCCCACCGCGGCGCAAGCCCGCCGTCATCATCGCGGAGTCACCGCCGACGCGCGCCGACGCCGCGCGCCGCTGGGCCGCCGCGCGCGGGACCTTCCGCGCCGCGGTCGCGCGGGTGGACGCGATCCTGGCCGAACGCGAGGGCGCCCGTCGCGACGCCGGAGCATTGCCCGGCCTTGCCGAAGCCCTGGAACGGTTGGACGCCAACCTCGCCGCGGCGGTGTGGGACGCGGACGCCGCGGCGACGCGCGCCGGCGCGGCCCGCCGCGAACGGGCCGACGCGGCGGCCTCCCTCGCGGACTTCCGCGCGGCCGCGTCGGCCCATGCCGGATCGCGGCCTGGCCTCCTCACCCGTCTCCTCGGCACGGCGCGGGCCCGGGCGTGGCGGGGCGAGGGCGCGGAGATTTTCCGCGCCGTCACGGCCGCCGAGCGGCGTTGGCGCGAGGCCGAGCCGTCCGCCCTCGCGGCCGAGGCGTCGTCCGAGGCGGCGAGGCAACGCTCGGCGGCGGCATCGGCCGCGCGGGACGCGGCGTCCGCCGGACTGGACGCGGCGCGGTCGCGCGTCGCGGCGATGCGCGACCGCCTCGGCGCCGCCTTCCT
>CAXVWQ010000232.1:0-5549 GCA_964263755.1 Roseomonas sp.
GGAGGAAGGCGCTGCCTTCCTCCAGACCTCCATCCGCCAGGCGCGAAGCACTGCTTCGCGGGGGCCCCTGGACCCCCTTCGTAAAACGTCCCCGTTCGGAGGGTGGTCTCCGCACGGCGCAAGCGCGTGCGGAGACCAACCTCCGAACGGGGACATCTCTTTTACAGAACGCCGGTCCAGGGCCCGCTGGGTCCTGGTGGGTGGAGGGTCTGGGAGGAGGGCAAAGCCCTCCTCCCAGCCCACAGGCGCAACCCCGGAAAGGCGCGTCTACACCGGTCGGTCGCCCTTCTCGACGCGCAGCGTGCGGTTGTCCACGCCGGGGAGCATTTTCGCGGGGTCGCGGGTGACGATGACGTCCACGACCGTCGGGGTATCGGTGTTCGCCAGCCCCTCGCGGATGGCGTCGGCGATGCGGTCGGGGTCTTCGACGCGGATGCCGCGGCAGCCCATGGTGTTGGCGATGGCGGCGTAGTCCATCTCGACGAGGTCGGAGGACTGGTAGTGGCCGTGGCCGTAGACGGCGTGCTGCAGGGCCTTCACGTAGCCGGACGCGGCGTTGTTCACCACGAACAGGATGGGCGCGGCACCGACGCGGCGGGCGGTTTCGAGGTCGCCCAGCGTCATGTTGAAGCCGCCGTCGCCGGTCAGCGCGGCGACGCGGCGTTTCGGGCCGACGCCGAGGCTCGCGCCGATGGCGCCGGGGAGGCCGTAGCCGATGGAGGCGAAGCCGCGGTCGGGGACGTAGTGGCGTCCCGCGCGCTTCGTCTCGAACAGCAGGCCGGTCCAGTGGCCGGCGAAGCCGCCGTCGGCGACGAGGACGGCGTCCTCCGGCATGAGGCGGTTCAGCTCGGCGATGAGGCGGGCGAGGTTGATGGGGCGTTCGGTGGATTCCAGGCGGTCGCGGGCGTCGTGCTTCCAGCGGGCCATGCGGGGGGCGACGGTGGCGCACCAGTCCGCGCGGTCGTGCTTCTGTCCGTGCAACGCGTCGGCGAGGTCGGTCAGGCCGGCGCCCATGTCGCCCCACAGGGCCACGTCGCAGCGGGAGGTGCGGCCGAACTCCTCCGCGAGGATGTCGAGGTGGATGATCGGCACGCCGTCGGGCAGCAGGGCGAAGCGCTTCGTCGCAATCTCGCCCAGCTTGCAGCCGGCGACGATCAGCAGGTCGGCCTCGCCGATCATGCCGTTGGCGATGCGGTCGTAGCGGCCGAAGAGGCCGGCGTTGAACGGGTGCGAACAGGCGATGGCGCCCTTGCCGGAGATGGTGTGGGCGAGCGGGATGCCTCCCTCCTCCACCAGCCGCAGCGTCGCGTCGTAGGCGAAGGATAGGTGCGCGCCGCCGCCGACGAGGAGCATCGGGCGACGGGATCGCGCGATCATCGCCGCTGCCCGCGCCACGTCCTCCGCGGCCGGGCGGGCGCGCACGGCGGGGATGCGGGTGATGCGCTCCGGTACCTCGAAGTCGGCGGGGGAGAAGTCGTGTTCGCCGTGCGCCACGTCCTCCGGCACGTCCAGCACGACGGGGCCGGGGCGTCCCGACGTCGCGACCGACAGGGCGCGCCGAAGCAGTTCGGGGATGCGCTTCGTGAATTCGACGCGGATCAGATCCTTCGCGGCGGGGCGCAGGATCTCCACCTGCCGCGCTTCCTGCGTCATGTTCTTCCAGGCGTGGTCGCGGTTGGCGTCGCCGGTGATCGCGACGAGGGGCGTGCCGGCGTTGAGCGATTCCACCAGGGCGGTGACGAGGTTCGTGGCGCCCGGCCCGAGCGTCGCGTCCGCGAAGCCGACGCGGCCGGTGACGCGGGCGTAGGCGTCGGCGGCGAAGCAGCCGGTGCGCTCGTCGTTGATGAGGTGGTGGCGCAGGCCGAGGACGCGGCACGCCTCGTAGAAGGGCAGCAGCTGGAAGCCGCCCATGCCGAAGATCGGGCCGGCGCCGGCGGCTTGCAGCGTGCGGGCGAGGGCCTCGCCGCCGGTCATGCGGGTGGCGGTCGTGTTGCTCATCGTCGCGATCCTCAGGCGCGGGCCAGCGCGCGGGCGGCGTCCGCCACCATCGCCTCGGTGACGCGGTGCAGGTCTTCCAGGGGTTTCGCGAACGGCACCGGCCCGCGCGGGCCGCCGAGGCGCACGGGCGGGGCGCGCAGGTCGGCGAAGGCGTGCTCCACGATCTCCGCCACGATCTCCGCGCCGAAGCCGCCGGTCTTCACCGCCTCCTGCGCCACGAGCAGGCGGCCGGTCTTGCGGACGGAGGACAGCACGGCGTCGCGATCCCAGGGCCACAGCGTCCGCAGGTCCAGCAGCTCGGCGCGGATGCCGTCCGCGGCCAGCATCGCCACCGCCGCCTCGCGGACGTGGCGCATCCGCGACCACGTCACGATCGTCACGTCCGGCCCCGCCGCCACCCGCTCGGCGCGGCCGAGTTCGGCGGGTTCCGCGTCCGGGTCCACCTCCCCGCGCACCGCCCACATCTCCTTGCTCTCCATGTACACCACGGGATCGTCGGAGCGAATCGCAGCCTTCAGCAGGGCATGGTTGTCGGCGGGGGTGGAGGGGGTGACGACCACCAGCCCGGGCACGTGCACCCAGAAGGCCTCGGTGGATTGCGAGTGCTGCGCGGCGATGCCCGTGCGCAGCCCGATGGGCTGGCGCACGACGAGCGGGACGCGGACTTGCCCGTCGAACATGTAGCGGATCTTCGCGGCCTGGTTCACCAGTTCGTCCGTGGCGCACAACGCGAAGTCGGCGAAGCGGAGTTCCGCCACGGGGCGCGTGCCGCAGACCGCGTCGCCCATGATCGTGTTCTCGCTGATGGGCGTGTCCACGATGCGATGCGACCCGAAGGTCTGCTGCAACCCGCGGTATTGGCCGACCAGCCCGCCCTTCGGCCCCAGGTCCTCGCCGGGCGCCCAGACGAGGGGATCGCGCGCCGTCTCCTGGCGCAGCGCGAGGCACGCGGCCTCGACGTAGGTCATCTCCGTCATGCGTGCGGCGCCAGTTCCGCGGGCGCGCCGCGGTCCTGCATATCCGTGAACGCCTCGCGCAACCCCGGCCACGGCGCCGCCTCCGCGTCCGCAGCGTATCCCGCCACCGCCACCCGGGCCTCGTCCGCCGCGCGCGTGATGGCGTCGTCCGCCGCCCCCGCGGCGCGCAGCACCGCCTCGGAGCGCGCGATCGGGTCGTCCTTCACGCGCGCCGCGTGTTCCGCCGCGTCGCGATACCCCGCCTTGTCCGGCGCGAAGTGGCCCTGGCGGCGGTAGGTGCGGAGGTGCAGGAAGGCCGGGCGCCGCTCCCCGTGCACGCCGGCCACCACCCGGCTCGCTGCCTCCACCGCCGCATCGAGGTCGTTCCCGTCCGCGTTCGTCGCCGCCACGCCGAGCGCCTCGGCCCGCGCCATCGGGCCTGGTCCGGCGCTCACGTCGGCGGTGCGCGTCGTCGGGGTGTAGCCGTTGTCCTCGCACACGAAGAGCATCGGCAGGGACAGGGCGGCGGTCCGGTTCAACGCCTCCAAGAGCGGGCCGCGGTTCATCGCGCCATCGCCGAACATCGCCACCGCGATCCGGTCCTCCCCGCGGATCACCGCCGCGTGGGCGGCGCCGACGGCGAGCGTCGCGGCATCCGCCACCACCCCGTTGGCGCCGAGCATGCCGACGCCGAAATCCGCGATGTGCATCGACCCGCCCTTGCCGCCGCAGGTGCCGCCGGCGCGGCCGTGGAGTTCGAGCATCATCGCCCGCGGGTCGGCGGCCTTCGCGATGGCGTGGCCGTGCCGGCGGTGCGTGGAGGCGAGCCAGTCGTCCCGCCGCAGCGCCGCGCGGACGCCGACCGCCACCGCCTCCTGCCCGATGGACGGAGCCGCGGATCGCGCCGGAGAGGAACCCCTCGGCCGCCGCCTCCTCGAAGGCGAGGATGAGGTGCATCACGCGCAGCCGTGCGAGCCCGACCTCCGTCATGCGGCGTTCCCTTCCCCCGTGTTGCCGGGCATGGCACCCCGCTTCGCTCCGTTCGGCAAGGGGAGGGGTGATGATCCTGGACAGCGCGACGGGCTTCGGCCCGGGCGACGTCGGCGCGGTCCGTCTCGCCGCCTCCCATGCCGGGCGCTACGCCGCCCACCTCTGCGCCGCGGCCGGGCTGCGCGGAGCGATCCTGCACGATGCGGGGATCGGCCGGGACGGCGCGGGGATCGCCGGGCTGGACCTCGCGGAAGGGTTCGGGATGGCCCTCGCGGCGCTCGACTTCCGGTCCTGCCGGATCGGGGACGGCGCGGACTGCGCGGCGCGCGGGATCGTCTCCCACGCCAACGCCGTCGCGCGCGGGGCGGGCGTGCGGCCGGGGATGACGGCCGCCGAGGCCCTGCGCCGCCTCGACGCCCTCGCCCCCCCGCCGCCGTCCCGTCCGGCGCCGCCGAGCGAGGCACGCGAGGCCCTGCCCGGGTTCGACCATCCCGTCTGGGCACTCGATTCCAACGGCCTCGTCGCTCCCTCCGACATCGGCGCCGTCATCGCCACCGGCAGCCACGGCGGCCTTCTCGGCGGCCGGCCCGAGACGGCGGTTAAGCAGCCCGTCTTCGCCGCCCTCTACAACGATGCGGGGATCGGGATGGACGAGGCGGGGGTATCGCGGCTGCCGGCCCTCGACGCCCGGGGGATCGCGGGGGCGACGGTGGCGTCGTCCTCCGCCCGAATCGGGGAGGGACGGTCCACGGCGGCGGATGGGGTGCTGAGCCGCGTCAACGCCGCCGCCGCCGGGCTGGGGGTGCGGGCGGGGATGGGGGCGCCGGAGGCGTTGTCGCGACTTGCCGAGGCCGCCCGGCTGACCGCCGGACGTCCCTGACGGCGCGGATTCGTCGCGTGGGCGGTTTCACGTTGCGGAACCAGCAGCATGATCCGCGCGCCGAGCCACGAGTTCATCCGTCAGCCTGTCCAGCCGTCTCCGGAGCAGATCGCTCTCGAGCGACCGCACGAAGAAATCCTCCGCTCCTCCGCTTCCCACGCGGCCCAGGATGGTGGCATCCGGCTGCTGCTCGAAGGTTCCGGGCGGTATGGTGATGCTCCCGGCCGCGCCGTGACGCACGATCATCACCAGGAGCGTCACGAGATCGACCAGCCTGGGCAGAGGCAGCTCTTCCGACTGGCGGCTCCATCGTTGGGCAGCATGGCGGAACACCTTTGCCGACAACTCCTTATCGTCCCACTGGGCCCAGCCGACGGAGAGGTACTGGCAATCCGTGTTTCCCTCCCGTCCGGGGTCATGCCCGTGAAACGGGAGGGCGAAGACGGGCTGGTGAGCCAGATGAAGGGGCAGCGGCAGTTGCGCGGTGGGGGGGGGCATTCGGTCCATGCTCCTGATCGGGAGGCGGCGATTCGGGCCTCGACGTCCATCTAGTAATTTTACTAAATTTATTAAATTCACCAATTCGGGAGCGTTGCTGCTTGCCGCGCGGCCGATTGTCCAAGGCGATGTTGACGGGCCTGCACGACCGTCAGCATGGTGCCGCTTTAGCGGGCCCCCGTCGCCGCATGGACCTTCCCCTCGACCTCCACCCGGCCGACGACGCC
>CAXVWQ010000233.1:0-9559 GCA_964263755.1 Roseomonas sp.
GCTTTTGATGGCACCGTGCCCTTCGGCATGAACTTCCGCCAGCTCAACGCCTGGCTGAACGCTGGCGGCGGGCACGAGGTGATGCGCGAGTTCTTCGAGGGCTACAACATCGTCTCCCTCCAGGCCGGCAACACCGGCGCCCAGATGGGCGGCTGGTTCCGCAAGGAGATCCGCACGGTCGCCGACCTGTCCGGCCTGAAGATGCGGATCGGCGGCTTCGCGGGGAACGTCATCCAGAAGCTCGGCGCCGTGCCGCAGCAGATCGCGGGCGGCGACATCTACCCCTCGTTGGAGCGCGGCACGATCGACGCCGCGGAGTGGGTCGGGCCATACGACGACGAGAAGCTCGGCTTCAACCGCGTGGCACCCTTCTACTACTATCCCGGCTGGTGGGAGGGCGGCCTCAACCTGTCGATGCACATCAACAAGGCGAAGTGGGACGAGCTGCCGCCGATCTACCGCGAGGTGATGGAGAGCGCCTGCCGCGACGCCACCATCGAGACGATCGCGAAATACGACGCGCAGAACCCGCCCGCGCTGCGGCGGCTGGTGGCCGGCGGCGCGCAGCTTCGCGCCTTCCCGCGCGAGGTGATGCAGGCCTGCTACCGCGCGGCCATGGAGCTGTACGACGAGACGTCGGCCGCCAACCCGCGCTTCAAGCGGGTGTACGACCACTTCAAGGCGTATCGCGACACGCAGCTGCAGTGGTTCCGCGTGGCGGAGAACTCCTACGATTCCTTCGTCTACCTCATGCAGGCGATGGAGCAGCAGGGAGCGGCCCAGCCCGCGCCGGCCGCCGCGGCGCCGCGGCGCTGAGGCACACGCCGGCATGAAGCCGTTGCTCGCCTTCTCGCGGGTCGTGGACGACGTCAACGCGGTCTTCGGCAAGGCCGCGGACTGGATGACGCTGCTCGCGGTCGCGATCTCCGCGGGCAACGCCTTCGTGCGCTACGGCGTCTCCTACTCCTCCAACGCGTGGCTGGAGGTGCAGTGGTATCTCTTCGCCGGGATGGTCATGCTCGGCGCCGCCTACACGCTCCGGCGGAACGAGCACGTGCGGGTGGACATCCTCTTCGGCTCGCTGTCGGACCGCTACCGGCTGTGGGTGGACATCCTCGGCATCTCCATCTTCCTCCTGCCGGCGATGGCGCTGATGGCGTGGATGACCTGGCCGTTCTTCCTCGATTCCTTCATGCGGAACGAGACCTCGCAGAACGCGGGGGGCCTGCTGCGCTGGCCGGTGAAGATCCTCCTGCCGCTCGGCTTCCTCCTCATCGTCCTCCAGGGCCTGTCGGAACTCGTCAAGCGCATCGCCCTCCTCGTCGGCGAACGCCCGGCCGAGACCGAGATCGTGCTGACCTACGAGCGGCCGTTGCAGTGAGCCGCCAACCCTTCCGGATCGCCCCCTCGCTGGTTGAAGTGACATGACCGAAGAGATGATGCCGCCGCTGATGTTCGGCGGCATGATCCTGTTCCTCGTGATCGGCTTCCCCGTGGCGTTCTCGCTCGCGGCGGTCGGGCTGTTCTTCGGCTTCGTCTCGATCGAACTCGGGTTCTTCACCACCGCCTACCTCTACAACCTGCCGCTCCGCATCTTCGGCATCCTGTCGAACGACCTCCTGCTGTCGATCCCCTTCTTCACGCTCATGGGCGCCATCCTCGAGCGCTGCGGGCTGGCGGAGGACCTGCTGGAGGGGACGGGGCAGTTGTTCGGCAAGGTGCCGGGCGGGCTGGCCTTCGCGGTCATCATCGTCGGCGCCGTGCTCGGTGCGATCACCGGAACCGTCGCGGCCTCGGTCATCGCCATGGGCATGATCTCGCTGCCGATCATGATGCGCTACGGCTACGACATGCGGATCGCCACGGGCGTCATCGCGGCCTCCGGCACGATCACCCAGCTCATCCCGCCCTCCCTCGTCCTCATCGTGCTGGGCGACCAGCTCGGGAAGTCGGTCGGCGACATGTATGCCGGTGCGGTCGGCCCCTCCATCCTCCAGGTGCTGCTGTTCCTCGGCTTCATCGCGGGCGTCGCCATCATCGCGCCGCACAAGATGCCCGGCCTGCCGCCGGAGGCGATCACCCAGCGCGGCGCCGCCCTCTACTGGCGCGTGGCGAAGGGGATGGTGCCGTCGGTCGTCCTTATCTTCCTCGTCCTCGGCACGATCTTCATGGGGCTGGCGACGCCGACGGAGGCGGGGGCGATGGGCGCGGTCGGCGCCGTGTTCCTCGCGATGATCAACGGCCGCTTCTCCTGGAAGCTGCTGCGCGAGGCGATGTCGAACACCATGCGGATCACCTCCATGGTGATCTTCATCCTCATCGGCGCCACGGTGTTCTCCCTCGTCTTCCAGGGCGTGGATGGCGGGCTGTGGCTGGAACACCTGCTGGCGAAGGTGCCGGGCGGGCAGACCGGCTTCCTCATCTTCGTCAACGTGTTCGTCTTCTTCCTCGCCTTCTTCCTCGACTTCTTCGAGATCGCCTTCATCATCGTGCCGCTGCTGGCACCCGTCGCGGCGAAGATGGGGATCGACCTCGTCTGGTTCGGCGTCCTGCTGTGCATCAACCTCCAGACGTCGTTCATGCACCCGCCCTTCGGCTTCGCGCTGTTCTACCTCCGGGGCATCGCGCCGAAGGAGGTCCGCTCGCGCGACATCTACTGGGGCGCGGTGCCCTGGCTGTTCCTCCAGCTCATCCTCGTCGGCGTGGTGATCATCTGGCCGGAGAGCGTGACCTACTGGCTCGACCGCGGCACGGGGGTGGACCCGAGCACCGTCCGCATCGACGTGCCGATGCCCGACCTGTCGGACGAGCCGCCGCCGATCCAGTTCCGGTAGGGGCGGTCCGGGGCGTCCGGCCCGAAACCTTCCGATCATCCGCCCGTTGGGTCACCGCTCACGCCCGGGCTTCGCCTCGACCGGAGGCGGCCCGCGGCAGGCCGCTCGACGCGCCGCGGCGCGCCCCCGGCACGGCGCGATGACAGGAAGCACGCCCATGCGGCTGACGATCAACGGCGAATACCGCGCAGTGGAGGCGGATCTGCGGACCTCCCTCCTCGACGTGCTGCGCGAGCGGCTGCACCTCACCGGCACGAAGAAGGGCTGCAACCAGGGGGCCTGCGGCGCCTGCACCGTGCTGGTGGACGGGGAGCGCATCCTCTCCTGCCTCGCGCTGGCGGTGCAGTACGAGGGCCGCGCCGTGACGACCATCGAGGGGCTGGGCACGGAGGACGACCTGCACCCGTTGCAGCGCGCCTTCGTCGAGCATGACGGGTTCCAGTGCGGCTACTGCACCCCCGGCCAGATCTGTTCCGCCGTCGGCATGGCCGCGGAGGTCGCGCGCGGCGTGCCGAGCGCGGTGACGGACGACCTGATGGCCGACCCGGTGCTGGACCACGACGAGGTGCGGGAGCGGATGAGCGGCAATCTCTGCCGCTGCGGCGCCTACAACGGCATCGTGGACGCCATCCGATCCACCCACGCGGCGGGGGCGGCCCCATGATCGGCTTCGGCTACGCCCGCGCGGCGGATGTCCCGGACGCGCTGCGCCTCATCGGCGGCGACGCGGGCGCCAAGTATCTCGGCGGCGGCACGAACCTCGTGGACCTCATGCGCGAGACGGTGGAGACCCCGACCGCGCTCGTGGACGTCACCGGCCTGTCCCGCACGATCGAGGAGACGGGCGACGGCGGGCTGCGGATCGGGGCGGCGGCGCGCAACACCGCCGTCGCGGCGCATCCGGCGGTGCGGGAGCGGTTCCCGGTGCTGACGCGGGCGATCCTCGCGGGGGCCAGCGCGCAGATCCGCAACATGGCGACGGTCGGCGGCAACATCCTGCAGCGCACCCGCTGCACCTATTTCTACGACGATGCCGCGCGCTGCAACAAGCGCGAGCCCGGCGCGGGCTGCGACGCGCTGGAGGGGCACAACCGCATCCACGCCATCCTCGGCGCCTCGCCGGCCTGCGTCGCGACGCATCCCTCCGACATGTGCGTGGCGCTGGCCGCGCTCGGCGCGGTGGTGCATCTCGACGGGCCGGGGGGCGCGCGCAGGATCGACCTCGTGGACCTGCACCGCCTGCCCGGCGGGCGGCCGGAGGTGGAGACGGAACTGCGCCCCGGCGAACTCATCACGGCGGTGGAACTGCCGCCGCTGCCCTTCGCGCGGAACTCGACGTACCGGAAGGTGCGGGACCGCGCGAGCTACGCCTTCGCCCTCGTCTCCGTCGCCGCCGCGCTCGACGTGGCGGACGGGCGCGTGCGGGACGTGCGGATCGCGCTCGGCGGCGTGGCGCACAAGCCGTGGCGCGCCACGAAGGCGGAGGCGGCGCTGCGCGGCGGCCCGGCCACCGCCGAGGCGTTCCGGGCGGCGGCCGAGGCGGAACTCGCGGACGCCGCGGGGCTGCGGGACAACGGCTTCAAGATCGAACTGGCGCGGCGGGTGATCACCGCCGTGCTCGGCAACCTGGCGACGGGAGAGCGGGCATGAGCATCCTCGCGGACGCCGCGCAGACGGTCGTCAAGACCGCCATCGCCCTCGCGCCGGAGGGCTGGCTGCCCGGCGGCAAGCCGGACCCGATGATGGGCCGGCACGGCCTGATGGGCGCGCAGGTGTCGCGGCTGGACGGGCCGCGGAAGGTGCGGGGCGCCGCGCGCTTCGCCGCCGAGGTGCCGATGGACGGCCTGACCTACGCGGCGGTCGTGCCGAGCACGATCGCCAGCGGGCGGATCGTCGCGATCGATACCGCCGCGGCGGAGGCGGCGTTGGGCGTCGTCCTGGTGATGACGCACCGGAACGCGCCGCCGATGAAGGCGCCGATGACCATCTCGAAGGACCAGGGCAAGGGCGGCGCCGCGATGGCGGAGCGCGCGGTCATGCAGGACGATGCGGTGCACTGGAACGGGCAGCCGGTGGCGCTCGTCCTCGCGGACACGCAGGAGGCGGCGGACCACGCCGCCACCCTCGTCCGCGTCACCTACGCCCCCGGCGCCGCGCGGCTGGGGTTCGACGCGCTGAAGGCGGAGGCGACGCCGCCGGACAACATCCTCGGCGAGCCGCCGTCCGTCGAGAAGGGCGACGCGGAGGCGGCGCTGCGCGACGCCGCCGTGACGGTGGACGCCACCTACCGCACGCCGCGCCACAACCACTCGGCCATCGAGCCGAACGGGGTGACGGTGGCGTGGGAGGGGGAGCGGCTCACCGTCCACGACGGATCGCAATCGGTGAACGCCGAGGCGACGACGCTCGCCGACGTGTTCGGGCTGGCGCCGGACGCGGTGCGCGTGCTGTCGCCCTTCGTCGGCGGCGGCTTCGGCAACAAGCTCGTCTGGGACCACCAGATCCTCGCCATCGCCGCGGCGAAGCTGTCCGGCCGCCCGGTGCGGCTCGTCCTGTCGCGGGAGGGGGTGTTCCGCGCGACGGGCGGGCGGACGACGACGGAGCAGCGCGTGGCGCTGGCGGCGCGCGCCGACGGATCGGGCCTCGCGGCGCTGATCCACACGGGCGTCGCGGCGAACGGCACGCTGAACGACTGGCCGGAGCAGTTCACCTTCCCGACGCGCCACCTCTACGCCTCGGACACGGTGAAGATCGGGCAGGAGGTGGTGCGCCTCAACATGATGGCGAACGGCCCGATGCGGGCGCCGGGGGAGTCCATCGGCTCCTTCGCCTTCGAGTGCGCGATGGACGAGCTGGCGGAGCGGATGGGGCTCGACCCCGTCGAACTGCGGCGGCGGCTGGAGCCGGCGGAGGACCCGACGAGCGGCCGGCCCTTCTCCTCCCGCCATCTGCTGAAGGCCTACGAGGACGGGGCCGCGCGCTTCGGCTGGGCGGCGCGCAACCCCGTGCCGGGGTCGGTGCGGGACGGCGAATGGCTCGTCGGCATGGGCGTCGCGACGGCCACCTACCCCTACTACCGCATGCCCGGCGGCGCCGCGCGCATCACGCTCTCGGCGGACGGCCACGCGGTCGTCGCGATGGCGAGCCACGAGATGGGCATGGGCACCGCGACCGTGCAGGCGCAGCACGCCGCGGAACGGCTGGGGCTGCCGCTGGACCGGGTGCGGTTCGACTACGGCGACACCGACCTGCCGGCCGGGACGATGGCGGGCGGCTCGTCGCAGACCGTCTCGATCATCGCCACCGTCACCGCCGCCCACGCCGTGCTGGTGAAGGAGCTGCTGCGGCTGGCGGCGAATGATTCGCCCCTCGCCGGCCTCGGGGTGGACGAGGTGGAGGCGGCCGAGGGCGGCCTCCGCGCCATCGCGGAGCCGGCGCGGCATGAGACCTACGTCTCCATCCTCCGCCGCGCCGGCCGCGGGGAGGTCGTCGCCGAGGCCGCCTCCCCGCCGCCGCTTGAGATGCTGCGCTACTCCATGCACTCCTACGGCGCCCAGTTCTGCGAGGTGCGGGTGAACCGGGTGACGGGCGAGACGCGGGTGTCGAGGTTCCTCGGCTCCTTCGACGCCGGGCGCATCCTCAACGCGCGGACGGCGCGGAGCCAGTTCCGCGGCGGCATCATCATGGGCCTCGGCCTCGCGCTGAGCGAGGAGACGCTGTTCGACGAGCGGACGGGGCGGATCATGAATCCGTCGCTCGCCGAATACCACGTGCCGGTGCACCTCGACGTGCCGGAGATCGACGTGATCTGGACGGACATCCCCGATCCCCACGCGCCGATGGGCGCCCGCGGCATCGGGGAGATCGGCATCACCGGCGTCGGCGCCGCGGTCGCGAACGCGATCCACAACGCGACGGGCGTGCGGCTGCGCGACCTGCCGCTCACGCTCGACAAGGTGCTGGCGGGCATGGCGGCCTGAGGGGGCGGGGGCCGTCGGCGGTCCCGCGCCCCCGCAGCTTCGTGCGGTCGGCGGGGCCGGGGCGTGCTTGTGGCACGTCCCCCCCTCCGTCATGTTGCCCCCCTCCCGCCCGCCCCCGTGCTCCCGGAATTCCCCTCGCCCATGCGCCTGTTTCCCCTCGTCGCGATCGTCCTCCCCGCCTTCCTCGCGACCGCCCATGCCCAGGCGCCCGCGCCGGTCCCCGCCGCGCCCCCGGCCGCCGCGGCGCCCGCCGAGGCGGACCCCATCGTCGCGCGGGTGGACGGTGAGCCGATCCGCCTGTCCGACGTGCGGGAGGCCGCGGAGCAGCTGCCCGACGAACTGCGCGGCGCGCCGCCGGCGATGCTCTACCCCCTCATCGTGGACCAGCTCGTGTCGCAGAAGGCGATCGTCGCCCGCGCCCGCGCCGAGGGCCTGGACCGCGACCCCGAGGTCCGCCGCCGCGTCCTCCGCGCGGAGGAGGAGCAATTGCAGCAGGCCCTGCTGCGCCGCGAGGTCGCCCCGGCCCTCACCGACGAGGCGCTGCGCCGCCGCTTCGACGCCGGTGCCGCCGCCCGCGCCCCGGAGGAGGAGGTCCGCGCCCGACACATCCTCGTCCCCTCCGAGGCGGAGGCCCGGGCGGCCCTCGAAGAAGTCCGCCGGCCCGGCGCCGACTTCGCGGAGATCGCCCGCCGCCGCTCCACCGGCCCCGGCTCCCAGCAGGGCGGCGACCTCGGCTTCTTCAAGCGGAGCGACATGATCGCCGAGTTCGCCGACGCCGCCTTCGCCCTCCAGGCCGGCGGGATCACCCCGAACCCCGTCCAGACCCCCTTCGGCTGGCACGTCATCAAGGTGGAGGAGCGCCGCGCCTCCGCCGCCACGTCCTTCGAGGACGCCCGCGACGCCCTGCGCCAGCAGGCCTTCGAGGAGACGGTGAACGCGGCGGTGGAGCGCATCCGCACCGCCGCCCGCGTGGAGCGCTTCGAACTCGACGGCACGCCGCAGCGGGCGCCGTCCATGCTGGACAACGCCGCGCCCCCGCCGGCCGCCGCCCCCACCCGGCGGTAGGCGCGCCATGGCGAAGCCGATCCCCGTCTCCCCCCTGGCGGTCCCGCTCCCGCCCCTGCCGACGGTCGCGGGCGTCCGCCTCGGCGTCGCCGCCGCGGGGCTGCGCTACCAGGGGCGCCCGGACGTGATGATGATGGCGTTCGCGCCCGGCACGACCGTCGCGGGCGTCTTCACCTCGAACAAGGTCCCCGGCGCCCCCGTGGACTGGTGCCGCGCCGCGCTGAAGTCCGGCGCCGCCCGGGCGCTCGTGGTGAACGCCGGCAATGCCAACGTCTTCACCGGCCACGCCGGCGTCGAGGCCTGCGAGGCGACCGCAGCCGCCGCCGGGGCCCTCGCCGGCGCCCCGCCGACCGAGGTCTTCCTCGCCTCCACCGGGATCATCGGCCAGACGCTGGATCACGCCAAGCTCTCCGCCGCCCTGCCGGCCCTGCACGCGCAGCTGTCGGACCGCGGCTGGGCCGATGCCGCGCGCGGCATCATGACGACCGACACCTTCCCCAAGGCCGCCGCCCGCACCGCCGACATCGGCGGGACGAAGGTCACGCTCGTCGGCATCGCCAAGGGCTCGGGCATGATCGCGCCGGACATGGCGACGATGCTCGCCTTCGTCGCGACCGACGCCGCGATCCCCGCGGGCGTGCTGCAATCCCTCCTCCGCCGCGGCACGGAAACCTCCTTCAACCGCACGACGGTGGACAGCGACACCTCCACCTCCGACACGCTGCTGCTGTTCGCGACGGGCGCCGCGGGCAACCCGAAGGTCGGCGCCTTCGCCGGCGCGTCGCTGGACGATTTCGGGGGCCAGTTGGACGCCCTGCTGCTGGACCTCGCGTTGCAGGTGGTCCGGGACGGCGAGGGTGCGACGAAACTCGTCAAGATCGACGTGACCGGCGCGGTCTCGGACTCCTCCGCCAAGCGCGTCGCGATGACGGTCGCCAACTCCCCCCTCGTGAAGACCGCCATCGCGGGGGAGGACGCGAACTGGGGCCGCATCGCCATGGCCGTCGGCCGCGCCGACGAACCGGCGGACCGCGACCGCCTGTCCATCGGCGTCGGCGGGGTGTGGATCGCGCGGGACGGCGGCCTCCTCCCCGACTACGACGAGACCCCCGTCGCCGCCCACATGAAGGGCGCGGAGATCCGCATCGCCGTGGACCTCGGGCTGGCGAAGGGCGCGGCCACCGTGTGGACCTGCGACCTGACGCACGGCTACATCGACATCAACGGCTCCTACCGCTCATGACCGCCGCGCCCCGCATCCTCCTCGGCCTCCTCGGCTACCCCATCTCCCACTCCGCCGCCCCCGCGATGATGGAGGCGGCGGCGGCGTCGGTCGGCCTCGACGCCCGCTATCACCTCATCGCCGCGCGCGACGCGGCGCCCGACGCCATCCGCCGCATCCTCGACGGCATCCGCCTCATCGGCTTCGCGGGGATCAACGTCACCTTCCCCTACAAGCAGACCGTCATCCCCTTCCTCGACGACCTGTCGGACGGCGCCCGCCAGATCAACGCCGTGAACCTCATCACGGTGAAGGACGGCCGCCTCACCGGCCACAACACGGATTCCACCGGCTTCCTCGCCGGCCTCCTCGCCTCCGTCGGCGACGCGACGCGGAACGGCCCCGCCGTCCTCATCGGCGCCGGCGGCGCCGGCCGCGCCATCGCCTGGGCGCTGGCC
>CAXVWQ010000234.1:0-3020 GCA_964263755.1 Roseomonas sp.
GGAACCCGCCGCCCCGCCCGTCGCCCCTGCCGCGCGCCCCGGCGGCACCCGCCTCGCCCCCCGCGGTCGGGGCGCCTTCGGCCCCTACCTCGCGGGTCGCTTCGCCGCGAACGAGAGCGACGCCGCCGCCGCCGCCGACGCCCTGCTCGGCGCGCTGGAGACCGACCCGGACGAGCCGGAGATCGTCAACCGCGCCTTCACCGCCGCCGTGATGGACGGCCGCCCCGACGCCGCGCGCCTCGCCCGCCGCCTGCCGGAGAACGGCCTCGCCGCCCTCCTCCTCACCGGCGCCGACGCCCAGGCCGGGCGCTGGGACTGGGCGGAGCAGCGGGTGCGGTCGCTGCCCCGGGGTGGCGCGACCCAGATCCTGCAGCCCCTTCTCCTCGCCTGGACGCAGGCCGGGCGCGGCAACGTGGACGGCGCCCTCGCCACCCTCCGCCCCCTCACGGAGACCGGTCGCCTCCGCGGCATCGCCGCCCTGCACGGCGCGATGATCGCCGACATCGCGGGCCGCCCGCGCGACGCCGAACGCCTCGTCCGCGTGGCGCTGTCCGACGCCGCCGAGCCGAACCTGCGGCTCCTCACGGTCGCCGCCGGCATCCTCGCCCGCGCGGGGCGGGAGGCCGACGGCGCCACCGCCTTCGACGCCATGGCGATGGGCGGCGACGACGTGGCGCTCGCCGCCGGCCCCGCCGCCAAGCGCGCCGCCCTCACCACCCGCGCCGTCGCGAGCGCGGTGGAGGGCATCGCCGAGGCCCAGGTCGCCCTCGGCGCCTCGCTCCGCGGCAGCGGCTCGCCGGAGATGGCGCTGACCCTGTCCCGCCTCGCCCTGCGGCTGCGCCCGACCTTCGCCCCCGCCCTCCTCCTCGCCGCCGAGGCCCTGACCGACGACCGCCAGTCCGAGGCCGCCCTCGTCGCGCTCAACGCCATCGCCGCCAACGATCCGATGTCGCCGCTGGCCGCCCTCCGCCGCGCCGCCCTCCTGGACCGGATGAACCGCCCGGAGGAGGCCCTGACCACCCTCCGCACCCTCGCCGCCGCCCGCCCGGAGGCCCCGCAGCCCGCCGCCCGCCTCGGCGACATCCTCCGCGCCCGCAACCGCCCGGCCGAGGCGGCCGCCGCCTACGACATCGCCATCACCCGCGGCTCCGGACCGCGCCCCGCCGACTGGCCGCTGTTCTACGCCCGCGGCCTCGCCCGCGAACGCGCCGGCGACTGGCCGGCCGCCGAGGCCGACTTCCGCGTCGCCCTCCGCCTCTCCCCGGAGCAGCCCTACCTCCTGAACCACCTCGCCTATTCCTGGATCGAGCGCGGCGAGCGGCTGGACGAGGCGAAGGCGATGCTGGAACGCGCCGTCGCCCTCCGGCCGGAGGACGGCAACATCCTCGACTCCCTCGGCTGGGCCCTGTTCCGCCTCGGCGACCTCCCCGGCGCCATCCGCTGGCTGGAGCGCGCCACGGAGTTCGAATCCCGCAACGCCGTCATCAACGACCACCTCGGCGACGCCTACTGGGCCGCCGGGCGCCACGCCGAGGCCCGCTTCCAGTGGCGCCGCGCCCTCGGCCTCGACCCGGAGCCGGCGGAGGTCCGCCGCATCGAGGCGAAGCTGCGCGACGGCCTCCCCGCCACGGCGGCCCTGCGCTGAGCGGGGGCGTCGAGGAGGCGGCGCCGGCGAAGGTCAACCTCCACCTCCACGTCACCGGGCGACGCGCCGACGGCTACCACCTCCTCGACAGCCTCGTCGTCTTCGCCGGCGCCGGGGACACGGTCACGGCCCGCCCTGCCCGGACCCTGGCCCTGACCGTCGGCGGCCCCGAGGGCGACGCCCTGTCCGGCGAGGCCGACAACCTCGTCCTCCGCGCCGCCCGCGCCATGGCGGCGGAGGCGCGGGGACGGGACGGTCCCCTCCGCACCACCCGCGGCGCGTCGCTGCACCTGGAGAAGCGCCTCCCCGTCGCCTCCGGCATCGGCGGCGGCTCCGCCGACGCGGCGGCCACCCTCCGCGCCCTCGACCGCCTCTGGGGCCTGGACGCGGGCGAGGACCGGCTGCGCGCCATCGCCGCCACCCTCGGCGCCGACGTCCCGGTCTGCGTCGGCTCCCGCCCCGCTGTGATGGCCGGGGTGGGAGAGGTCCTGCACCCCGCGCCCGCCCTGCCGCCCTTCGGCCTCGTCCTCGCCAACCCCCGGGTGACGCTACCCACCCCCGCCGTATTCAAGGCGCGTCGCGGCGACTTCACCCCGCCGGCCGGCCTGCCCCCCGCGTGGCCCGACGCCGCCGCCATGGCCGCCACCCTCCGCACCTGCGGCAACGACCTGGAGACGGCGGCCATCACGGTCTGCCCGCCCGTCGCGACCGTCCTCGCCGCCCTCTCGGCCCTCCCCGGAGTCCTGCTCGCCCGCATGAGCGGCTCCGGCGCCACCTGCTTCGCCATCCTGCGTGACGCGGCGGCAGCCGAGGCGGCGGCGGCGACCCTCCCCGCCGCATGGTGGCGCTGGGGCGGCGCCCCGGCCTGAAGCGCTACGCCGCCGCGCGGATCGCCGCCTCGATCGCCGCGTCCGTCGCGCTCTCCTCCCAGCCCAGGGGCAAATCCACCCGCACGGATCGCGCCCCACCGCCCGGCGTGCAGACGACGTGGACGCGGTCCGGCGCGCCCTCCACCCGCGCGGCCTCCGTCTTCACGGGGTCGTTCCCGAGGCCCGCGAAGGCCTGCACGACCGACCACGTCGTCCCGTCGGAATCCCTCACCTCGCGCGCCATGGCGTTCCCCTGTCCAGCCCCCTCCCAACGCCGCCGGCGGCCGGCCGTCACGCGGTTTTCCCTGGACAGCCGGACCCGCTGCCCCCGATCAATCGTCGCACCTCCGGGAGACGTCGCCATGACCCATCGCCGCATCCTCCTCGCCGCGTCGCTCGCCGCCCCCGCCCTCCTCGCCGCGCTGACCGCCCCCGCGACCGCCGCCCCGCCCCCGCCGCGCGGCGCCAACCCGGCGCTGTTCCACCGCATCAAGCTGGGGGATTTC
>CAXVWQ010000235.1:0-4601 GCA_964263755.1 Roseomonas sp.
CATGTTCGTGTTTTGTTCCAGTCCGACCCGGCTTGGCAAGGTGATTCGGATCACCGTTCCGGCGATGTCGTCGCGCGGCATGCGCGCCTCGCGCCCGCGTTGCCCGGCAGGACCGCGACGACCAGCGCTGCCGGACGGGACGCGGCACACGGTTCGCACGCGGTCGCGCTTGCGGCGATGCGCGGCGGTGACGCAACGTGCCGTGCGACGCGAGAGGGACCGGTGCGTCGCATGTCGCACGCGCCCTCGCGACCCCACGCGACCGACACCGCGTCCTCCGGAGCATCCGATGCCGCCATCCCGACGCGCCGTGCTGTCGCTGCCCGCCGCACTGCCGATCGCCGCACTGCCGATCGCAGCGCTGCCGATCGCCGCGCCGTCGCCCCGCGCCCTCGCGCAGGGCGCCGCGGTGGACCTGCTGCTCGTCCTCGCGCTCGACGCGCCCGGCAGCATCGACGCCGACGAGTTCCGGCTGCAGCGCGAGGGCTGCGCCGAGGCGCTGACCCATCCCGCGGTGCTGTCGGCCATCGCGTCGGGGCGGCGCTCGGCGATCGGCGTCGCGATGGTGGAATGGGGATCGCCCGGCGGTGCCGCGACGGTGGTGGGCTGGCACCGCGTGGACGGCGCGGCCGCCGCCGCGACCGCCGCCCGCGCCATCGTCGAAGCGCCGCGGTCGCCGCAATCCTGGAACGCGATCGGGGACGCGGTGGACCACGCGGCCCGGCTCATCGCGGCGGCGCCGTGGGAGGCGGCTGAGCGGGTGGTGGACGTCTCCGGCGACGCGCCGGACATGCGGGGGGTGCGGTCCATCGAGGCCGCGCGGCGCGAAGCCGCGGCGGCGGGGATCGTGGTGAACGCGCTGGCGATCGAAGGGGGCCGCGGTAACCTGACCGCGACCTACGAGGCGACGGTGATCGCGGGGGACGGGGCCTTCGTCGTCACCGCCGCATCGCGCGCGGATTTCGCGAGGGCGATGCGGGCGAAGATGGTGCGGGAGATCGCCTGAGGCGGCGAGGGCGGACCCATCACCCCGAGAAGACTGGTGCTGCCAGAGAGGATTGAACTCTCGACCTCTCCCTTACCAAGGGAGTGCTCTACCACTGAGCTACGGCAGCGGGCCCCAGGTCAGCCAGGCGCGCGCCGCACCTAGCCCCTGGCCCCCTCCCACGCAAGTCCCGCGAAGGGGCGGGGCCGGCAGGCCAGCGGCGGGCGCAGGGTCACGGCATCGCCGTGCGCGACGAACTCCACCCCCGCCTCCTCCAGGGCGCGGCGCAGGGCGGTGACGGTGCCGGGGTGGGGACGGTGGCACGCGGCTTCCAGGTTCCGCACGGTGGCGGTGGCGCGAAGGGCGCGGCGGGCGAGCTCGTCCGGCGGCCAGCCCAGTAGGGCGCGGGCCGCGAGACACTGGGCCGGCGTCACCGCCGGCCGTCCCCCCCGAAGGCCCGCACGCGTTCGAGGACGACAGAGGCCGCGAGCGCGGCGAGGAGGAGCGACGTTCCGACGAGGGACAGGCCGACCGACAGCATAGGAGGGGGACTCCGCTGGATGCGGGGTGGTGGGGGACCACCCGTCGCGGAGTCGCTCCTGCGGGTCCGGTGTGTCGGGGCGATGACCCCGGCGTGTCGCGCCGGTGGTCCCGTGGTGGCGCGACGATGGCACGCCGTTGCGGGACCGGTCCGTCATTCGCCGCCACGCTTCGGTTCTGGCCGCGCCGTGCCATGGCCGACCCGGCGCGGCAGCTTGACCGGCGGGCCGATCCATCGCCTCCATCGTCCGATGCCGGACGAGCCCCCGCCCCGCCCCGCCCCGCCCGCCCCCGCCGGTCGCGACGCGCGCGCCGAGCGGCTGGCGGCGGCGCTGCGGGAGAACCTGCGCCGCCGCAAGGCGCAGTCCCGCGCCCGGGCCGCGGGGGACACGCCGCCCGCCGCGTCGCCGGACCGGACGGAGGGAATGGGCGAGGAGGACTGACGCCGCGCGGTCGCCCCCCGCGGTTGCCCCGGGGCCCCCGCGCCGCTATCCCCCCCGCGCCCCTGACGGACGCCCCCATGCCGATCCTGCCGGACCACTGGATACGCCGCATGGCGACGGAGCGCGGCATGATCGAGCCCTTCGTCGAGGCGCAGCGGCGCCAGGGCGTCATCTCCTTCGGCCTGTCCTCCTACGGCTACGACGCGCGGGTGGCCGACGAGTTCAAGGTGTTCACCAACGTGGACAACGCGCTGGTGGACCCGAAGAACTTTTCCGAGGCCGGTTTCGTGAACCGCAAGGGCGAGACCTGCATCGTCCCGCCCAATTCCTTCGTCCTGGCGCACACGGTGGAGTATTTCCGCATCCCGCGGGACGTGCTGGTGATCTGCCTCGGCAAGTCCACCTACGCGCGCTGCGGCCTCATCGTGAACGTCACGCCGCTGGAGCCGGAATGGGAGGGGCAGGTGACGATCGAGATCTCCAACACCACGCCGCTGCCGGCGCGCATCTATGCCAACGAGGGGATCTGCCAGTTTCTGTTCCTGCGGGGGGAGGGGGCGCCCGAAGTCAGCTATGCCGACCGCGCGGGCAAGTACATGCACCAGCGCGGCGTCTCGCTGCCGAGGCTCTGATGGACCGCATCCGCATCCGCGGCGGGCGCCGCCTGTCCGGCACCATCCCCGTCTCCGGCGCGAAGAACGCCGTGCTGACGCTCATGCCCGCCGCGCTGCTCGGCGGGCCGCTGACGCTGACGAACGTGCCGGACCTCGCGGACGTGCGGACGATGACCGACCTTCTCGTGCAGCACGGGCTGGAGGTCGCGCACGACCGCGACGCACGGTCGCTCACCCTCGGCGGCACCGCGACGAACCTCGAAGCGCCTTACGACATCGTCCGCAAGATGCGCGCCTCCGTCCTCGTGCTCGGCCCGCTGCTCGCGCGCTTCGGCACCGGCCGCGTGTCGCTCCCCGGCGGCTGCGCCATCGGCACGCGGCCGGTGGACCTCCACCTCAAGGGCTTCGAGGCGATGGGCGCGACCATCACCATCGAGGGCGGCTACATCGAGGCGAAGGCGCCTCCCGGCGGCCTGAAGGGCGCGCGGATCGTCTTCCCCGTGGTGTCGGTCGGCGCCACCGAGAACCTGCTGATGGCCGCGACGCTGGCGGCGGGCGAGACGGAACTCGTGAACGCGGCGCGGGAGCCGGAGATCGAGGATCTCGCGGTCTGCCTCATGCGGATGGGCGCGCGCATCGAGGGACTGGGCACCGACCGGCTGCGGGTCACCGGCGCGTCGTCGCTCGGCGAGGCGTCGCACCGCGTCGTCGCCGACCGCATCGAGGCCGGGACCTTCGCCTGCGCCGCCGCCATCACCGGCGGGGAGGTGATGCTGGAGGGCGCGCGCCTCGACCATCTCGGCGCGGTGGCGCGCGTGCTGCGGGAGGCGGGCGTCGGCATTGCGGAGGAGCCGCGCGGCCTCCGCATCACCCGCATGAACGGCCTGCAGGGCGTGGACGTGCAGACCGACCCCTTCCCGGGCTTCGCCACCGACATGCAGGCCCAGTTCATGGCGCTGATGAGCGTCGCGCAGGGCGCCTCCATGATCACGGAGACGATCTTCGAGAACCGCTTCATGCACGTGCCGGAACTGCTGCGGATGGGCGCGCGGATCAACCCGCAGGGGGCCTCCGCCATCGTGCGAGGCGTGCCGCAATTGTCCGGCGCGCCGGTGATGGCGACCGACCTGCGCGCCTCCGTCTCCCTCGTGTTGGCGGGGCTGGCGGCGAGCGGGGAGACGATCGTGAACCGCGTCTATCACCTCGACCGCGGGTATGAGCGGGTGGAGGAGAAGCTCGCGGCGGTGGGTGCGGACATCGCGCGGCTGCC
Source organism: Roseomonas sp. (assembly GCA_964263755.1). Taxonomy (GTDB): domain Bacteria; phylum Pseudomonadota; class Alphaproteobacteria; order Acetobacterales; family Acetobacteraceae; genus Roseomonas. The sequence continues at coordinate 3,853 of CAXVWQ010000235.1, forward strand.
GGGTTGAGCGAGTTTTCCGACGCAGACCTCGATCGCGACGCCCCGCCGATCTGGTGGGGCGAGGCGAAGCGCACGCGGTGGCGGCAGGCGAAGGTACGCCGCCGCGACGGAGGTGGAGACGGGACCGGGGCCGGCCAGGGCCAACCCCCGGCCACCGCGGAGATCAGTGATGCCGGGGCTTCCACGCCCGCCTCGCACGAAGGCGCGCACGACTCCTCCGGCGCGTCATCCGGTGGGGACGCGTCGGGCGGCGGGTCATCGGATGGCGGCGGGGGCGGCGGCGGCAAGTAGCGCCCCGCCGATGACAGGGCACCGCGGTCCCGCTACGACGCCTTCCCCGTTTCTTGAACGCCGCTTCATCGCCCCGTCACGCGAACGCGGCTAGAACCCCCCATGGACCTGCCCATCCGAACCCCGCACCTCCGGAACCTCGCCGACGGCGCCCTCGTCATGGCGCTGCCCAAGGGCCGCATCCTGAAGGAGATCGGGCCGCTGCTGGCCGCCGCCGGCGTCACCCCCGGCGGCGACTTCGCGGACGAGGAGTCCCGCCATCTCCGCTTCGCCACGAACCATCCGGGCCTCGACGTCGTGCGGGTGCGTCCCTTCGACGTGGCCACCTTCGTCGCCCCTGGCGGCACCCAGATCGGCATCTGCGGCGCGGACGTGCTGATGGAGCACGACGACGCCGAGATCTACGAGCCCCTCGACCTCGGGGTGGGGCGGTGCCGCGTCTCGGTCGCCGGGCCGCC
>CAXVWQ010000236.1:0-5174 GCA_964263755.1 Roseomonas sp.
AGGCCACCGTCAGCCTCCCGGGCGGCGACCTGCGGATCAGCTGGCGGGAGGACGGCCACGTCCTCATGGCCGGTCCGATCGCCCTGGCCTACACCGGCCTCCTCGACCTCGACGCCTACCCCGCGTGACGCGCGCCGTCCCCAGTTCCGAGGCGATCACCCCATGGCGCTGAAGGATTTCTGGGGCCGCCTCGTCGGCCGCGTGGCGGAGGAGGCACCGGCCGCCCCGCCGCCCCCGCCGGAGGAGGAACGTCCCCCGTCCCGCCCCGACGTGCCGACGCAGCAGCCCGACCACCTGTTCCCGCCGCTGGCGCCCTCGCCCGGCATGCCGTTCCCGTCGGTCCCCGTGGCGCCTCCGACCGCCCCGCCCGGCGCGTTCCCGGTCCGGCTCCCGGCCGCCCCGGTCATGCCGACCCCGCCCGCGGAACCATCCCTGCCGCCGCCCGCGCCCGTGGACATCCCCGAACGCGCGCCCGACCCCGATGATCCACCCGAAGCCCCCGCCGCCCGGGGCGGCTTCTTCTCCCGCCTCAAGGCCGGCCTCGCCCGCTCCACCGCTCGCCTCACCGACTCGATCACCACTCTCTTCCGCAAGCGGCGCCTGGACGAGGAGGCGCTGGAGGAGCTGGAGGATGCCCTCATCACCGCCGACCTCGGCGTCGCCCCGTCCCGCCGGATCGTCGAATCCTTCCGCCGCACCCGCTTCGGCAAGGAGGTGACGGACGAGGAGGTGAAGTCGGCCCTCGCCGACGAGATCGCCGCGATCCTCGAACCCGTCGCGATCCCGCTCGTGCCGCTGCCGGGCGTCCGCCCCTGGGTGGTCCTCATCGTCGGCGTCAACGGCACGGGCAAGACCACCACCATCGCGAAGCTCGCCCAGGGGTGGTGCGCCGAGGGCCACCGCGTGATGCTCGCCGCCGGCGACACCTTCCGCGCGGCCGCCGTCGAGCAGCTCCAGATCTGGGCGGACCGCACCGGCTCCACCCTCGTCGCCCCGGCGAAGGAGGGGGCCGACGCCGCCGGCCTCGTCCACGATGCCCTGACCCGTGCGCGGGCGGAGGGTGCGGACATCCTCCTCATCGACACCGCCGGCCGCCTCCACAACAAGGCCGGGCTGATGGACGAGCTCCGCAAGATCGTCCGGGTCCTCAAGCGCCTCGACCCCGCGGTGCCCCACGCCACCCTGCTGGTGCTGGATGCCACCACGGGCCAGAACGCCGTCCAGCAATGCCGCGTGTTCCGCGAGATGGTGGACGTCACCGGCCTCGTCGTCACGAAGCTGGACGGCTCCGCCAAGGGCGGGGTGGTCGTCGCCCTCGCCGGCGAGTTCGGCCTTCCGGTCCATGCCGTCGGCGTCGGCGAGAGCGCCGCGGACCTCCGCCCCTTCGACCCCCGCGATTTCGCCCGGTCCCTCGTCGGCCTCGACGCGTGACCGACGCCCACGACGACCTTCGCTGGGAGCGGCTGACCGCGCCCGAGGTCAACGCCTGGGCGGCCCGCGACGCCACGGTCATCCTCCCCGTGGCCGCGCTGGAGCAGCACGGCCCGCACCTTCCCACCTGGACCGACTCCCTCATCGGCCACGCCGTCGCCCTCCGCGCCGCGGCGCTCGTGCGGGGCGACGCGCCCGCCCTCGTCCTTCCCCCGCTCTGGACCGGTCTCTCGGAGCATCACCTGCCGTTCGGCGGCACCATCTCGCTCGACCATGCGGCGATGCGCGCGATACTGGATTGCGTGGTCCGGTCGATCCGGGCCTGCGGCTTCCGCAAGCTGCTCCTTTCGAACTCGCACGGCGGCAACATCGACCCGCTGAACGTCATCGCCCGCGAGTTGGGCGCCGCGTCCGGCATCCCGGTGGTGGCGGTGACGATCCACGCCGCGGCGGCGGCCGGGATCGCCGCGATCCTCGACACCCAGGCGGGCACGCAGCACGCCTGCGAGGCGGAGACGAGCCTCTGGCTCGCCCTGGACCCCGGCGCCGTCCGGCAGGATCAGGTCGCCCGCGCCCTGTCGAATGGGGGGATGTCGGTCGGTGGCGGCGCCTTCCAGCGCTTCTGGTCCTTCGCGGAGCGCGCCCCGGGCACCGGCGTGCGCGGCGACCCGCGCGCCGCCACGGCGGAGAAGGGCGAGCGACTCCTGGCCGTCATGGCGGAGGCGCTGGCCCGCGGGCTCCGCGACCCGATGCTGTGGACCCCGCCCGATGACGTCTGGTCCCCGGGTCGCGCCACACGCGGCTGACCGCGGCGCCCGCGGTCAGTAGGTGAAGGGGATCTGTAACCTCGCTCCCGGCGCAGGGTCGCGGAACAGCCGGTCCTGCCGGTCGGTGAAGGCGCCGCCCGCCCGCTGCTGCCGGTCCGGCGTATCGCGCGGTTCGATCAGGTCGGGCCGGAGGGTCGGGCGCTCCGCCGCCCGCGGCCCGGACGGCCCCTCGATCCCGCGGTTGGGCATGGGCGCCAGATCGGCCCGCGGCGCGGCGGGGGCCGGCTCGGGGGTTGGCAAGGGCTGCATCGGCGCCACGCGCCGGCGTGGCGGTGCGGGGCGGCGCCGCGCCGGGGCCCGGGCGGCCGGTGCGGGAGCCGCCTGGGTGGTGCCGTCCTGCACGAGGACGGGGCCGGGTCCCGGCGCGCCGGACAGGAGCGAGAGGACGGAGAGGACGATCACGACGCGATCTCCGGGGTTGGGCCGGTGGGGGAGGGGAGGGGCCGCGTGCCCCTCGCATCCTCCGGCGGGTTGCCGACCGGCGGACCGGGATGTCCCAGCCCGTCGTGCCACGCATGCAACGCCCAATGGACGGAAGGGAAGGCGATCTCATTCCAGGGGATGTCGTCCCACTGGAAGACCCTGACGTCCAGGCTCTCCGGCCCCGCCGCGAAGCCGGGGACGGCGAGTCCCGCGCGGAAGATGACCTGGACCTGCCCGAGACGGGCGATGGAGAAGACGCCGAGGATGCCGCGGAGCGCGATCTCGGCGCAGGCCTCTTCCCACGCCTCGCGCCGGGCGCCTTCCTCCACCGTCTCACCGAGTTCCATGTAGCCGGCGGGCAGGGTCCAGAACCCCGCGCGCGGCTCGATGGCCCGGCGGCAGAGGAGAACCTCCCCGCCGATGTCCACGACGGACCCCACGACGACCTTCGGGTTCTCGTAGGCGACGTAGCCGCAGTCCCGGCAGGTCAGCCGATCGCGGTCGTCTCCGTCGTGCCGGACGCGCGCGAACCCCTGCATCGCCCCATGGTCGGTTGCCCGACCCGCCGGCGCAAGCCCGCCTACACGCGAAGGTCGAGGAGCGACCCCCGGGGGAGGGGTGCGGACGGCGGGGGCGGCACCGAATCGAGGAGCCGCTGCGGCGTCCCTGACTTCGCCGGGGCGGAGGCGGGGCGGACCGGCGACACCGACCCGATTCCCGCGGCCTGCGACACGTCCCGCGTGAAGGCCGCGAGGGAGTTCGTGCTGATCATGCGGAGGATGATGCCCGCGAGACGTGGATCACCGGTTAACCGGGCTCGATTCGACGGGAGGGCGGCGGCTCTCATGGGGGCAGCCTCGGGCCATCCGCCGTTAACCCTCCAGCAACCTCCGCGTGCAATCGAGGCAGGAGGCGATCACGTCAGCGCGTCATCCCCCGCACCGTCAGCGCCTCCACGAAGCCGATCCGCGCCAGCAGGTCGTCCTCCCCGCAGATCATGACGCCCCGCACCACCGCCGGGGCGTCGCCCGTCGCCCGTAGCCGGACCTCCGCCTCCCGCACCCCCTCGGTCATCCCGAAGGGCACCGCCGTCGCGACCTCCGCCCCCGCCGCGCCCGAGACCCGACCGCGCGCCGCCACGGCGCCATCCAGCCGCAACTCCACCTCCAGCCCGCCCTCCGCCGGCACGGTCAGCTCCAGCGCCAGCCGCGCCGGCCCCGCGGGCGCCGCGCCCCCGAGGGGGATCCGCAGCGCCGCCGCTCCCCGGAACGGCGCTCCCGCGGGCGTCATGGCCTCCCAGCCGCCGTCGTCGCGCAGGCTCTCGGCGAAGGCCGCCGGGAGGTCGGCGCGCCCCGAATCAGACCGCGCGACGACGAGCCGCTCGCCCAGCGGCAGGGTGGCCCGGCCCTCGCGCGGAGGGGTCGGCGCGACGGCGAAGGCGTCCGCCAGGCCGGACAACTCGGCCTCCAGGTCATCCCACCGCCGCAGGGCGACCGTGGCGGCCAGCATCGCCTCCCGCTCCCGCAGCGCGCCCGGCTGCAGCAGGGCGGTGACGGCGGCGGCCATCGCCGCCTCGCTCTGCGGCTCCACGTAGATCGCCGCCGCCCCGCCGGATTCACGAAGGGCCGGCAGGTCCGCCGCGACCGGCACCTTGCCCCAGGCGATGCTCTCGGTGATCGGCAGCCCCCAGCCCTCGAGGTGCGAGTTGTAGAGGATGAAGAGGCACCCGGCGTAGAGCGCCGCCAGCGCCCCGTCCGACGCGCCGTGCACCACCGACACGTGCTCCGCGAGGTCCGGCGAGTTCTCCAGCAGCCCCAGCGCCGCCTCCGCATGCCAGCCCCTCGCGCCGACGAGCACGAGGCGCGGGACGCCCTCCGGCCCGTGGCGCCGCAGCAGGGTCAGCCAGGCGCGGAGGACGGTCAGGTGGTCCTTCCGGCTCTCGATGGTGGCGACGAACAGGACGTAGGGCCGCGTCGCGTCCCCGCCGAGGAGGGCGCGCGCCGCCGCCTCGTCCGGCACCGCGCCGCGCGGGTCCGCGTCCAGCCGGACCACGCCCATCGGCAGGTCCAGTCCCGGCGTCAGCGCGTCGAGGTGCGCCTCGCCGGCCGCCCGCGTCGCCTCGGAGTTGCAGATCACCCCCGCCGCGTGCAGCGCCACGGCGCCGAACCAGCGGGCGTAGGCCTCCACCAGGGCGCGCACGCAGTGTTCCGGCCGGTCCAGCGGGGCGCAATCGTGCAGGAACGGCACCCACTTGGCGCGGGACCGGCGCACCGCCCGCAGGTGACCCTCCACGCCCCAGGGGCTGCCAAGGCTGACGAGGGGATCCGTCGGCGAGAAGGCGGGCGCCCCGCTCCGCGCCACCCCCGCCATCACCTCGTCCCGCGCCGCATCCCAGGCCGCATCGTCCCCCGCGACGAGCGAGAGGAGATCGCCGAACGCGACCGGCGGCACCGCGCGCCAGGACGCGGTCCGCGGGTCGAAGGCGACCACCCG
>CAXVWQ010000237.1:0-2871 GCA_964263755.1 Roseomonas sp.
GACGCCGTTCGGGCAGAACTGCGCCCTGCTGTGGGAGGAGGCGACGGGGCGCGGCGTCGTCGTGGACCCCGGGGGCGACGTGGACCGCATCCTCGCCGCGGTCGCCGAACAGGGCGTGACGGTGGAGCGCATCCTCCTCACCCACGGGCACATGGACCACGCGGGCGGCGCCGCCGAACTGGCGGAACGGCTGGGCGAGGGCGGCGAGCGTCCCCCGATCGAGGGACCGGACCGCCGCGACGCCTTCCTGCTGGACGACCTGCCGGCCCAGGGCGCGCGGTTCGGCATCGCGGGCGCGCGGGCCGTGACGCCCGACCGCTGGCTCGCGGAGGGCGACGCGGTGGAGATCGGCGGGCACGCCTTCGCCGTCCTGCACTGCCCCGGCCACACGCCGGGGCACGTCGTCTTCGTGCGGCGGGGCGAGGGACCGGAGGCGGGGCTCGCGATCCTCGGCGACGTGCTCTTCAAGGGATCGGTGGGGCGAACCGACTTCCCCTACGGCGACGGCGTCGCCCTCATCGCCGCCATCCACCGCAAGATCCTGCCGCTCGGGGACGAGGTCGCGTTCCTCTGCGGGCACGGCCCGGGCTCCACCCTCGGCGAGGAGCGGCGGAGCAACCCGTTCCTGCGCCGCTGACGCGCTACGGCATCTCCCGCACGAAGGCGCGCCAGTCCTGGCGACGCGCCGCCGCGCGCTCCGTCCCGTCCGGCAGCTTCGCGTAGAGGGACAGGACGCCCCGGGCCCAGAGCACGTCGAAGGCCGTGTCGGCGGAGAGGGCGAGCGCGGCGGTGCGGTCGAACACCTCGTCCTTGATGCGGGGGTGCACCTTCCACAGCCAGTAACCCGCGCCGCCCAGCAGCACCGCGAAGCCGACGTAGGTGTGGACGAAGATCGTGCCGAGCGCGGAGCCGACGAGGGTGGCGATGGGGAGCGCGACGTTCGGGATCACGCGGTACACCGGCGAGCCGTGCGCGTTCATCGTGCGGATGTTGACGCCGAGCTTGACGCGCTCCGCATCGAGGAGTTCGCGGAGGCGCAGGAGTTCGGGAGAGACCGATCCGGGGAGGGCGGGCGCGTCGCTCACGGGGCGACCTCGGGGAGGCGTGGGGCGACGCGCGGGTCGGTCGCGCCGTCGGCGCGCAGGTCGAAGGCGGCGGCCATGAGGGCGCGGGTGTAGGGCTGCCGCGGGTCGGCGATCACCGCCTCCGTCTCGCCCTCCTCCACCACCACGCCGTCCTTCATCACCATCACCCGGTGCGACAGGGCGCGCACCACGCGGAGGTCATGGGAGATGAAGAGATAGGCGAGGCCGCGCCGCGCCTGGAGGTCGCGCAGCAGGTCCACGACCTGGGCCTGCACCGAAACATCGAGGGCGGAAGTCGGCTCGTCCAGCACGACGAGGTCGGGGGAGAGGACGAGGGCGCGGGCGATGGCGATGCGCTGGCGCTGCCCGCCGGAGAACTCGTGCGGGTAGCGCGTGGCGGTCGCGGGATCGAGGTTCACCTCCCGCAGCGCCGCCGCCACGCGGGCGTCGCGGTCGGGGCGGGAGAGGTCGGGCTCGTGGACGGCGAGGCCCTCGCCGACGATCTCCGCCACGGACATGCGGGGGGAGAGCGAGCCGTAGGGATCCTGGAAGACGACCTGCATCCGGCGGCGCAGCGGGCGCAGGTCGCGGCGGGAGAGGCCGTCGATCCGCTTCCCATCGAGCGTCACGGTGCCGTCGCCGCGTTCGAGTTGCAGCAAGGTCAGGCCGAGGGTGGTCTTGCCGGAGCCGGATTCCCCGACCACGCCGAGGGTCTCGCCGCGGCGGAGGTGGAGGGAGACGCCGTCCACGGCGCGCACGTTCCCGACGACGCGGCGCAGCAGGCCGCGGCGGATGGGGAAATGGACGCGGACATTCTCGGCACGCAGCAGTTCGGGGGTGTCGGGCGGCAGGGGCACCGCGCGGCCGTGCGGCTGCGTCTCGATCAGCAGGCGGGTGTAGGGGTGGGCGGGATTCGCGAAGACCTCGGCGACGGGGCCGGACTCCACCGCCTCCCCGTCCTTCATCACCACCACCCGGTCGGCGTGGCGGCGGACGATCGCGAGGTCGTGGGTGATGAGGAGCATCGCCATGCCGAGTTCGCGTTTCAGGCGGGCGAGGAGTTCGAGCACCTGCGCCTGGATCGTGACGTCGAGGGCGGTGGTGGGTTCGTCGGCGATGAGCAGGCGCGGGTCGTTCGCCAGCGCCACCGCGATCATCACGCGCTGCCGCTGGCCGCCGGAGAGCTGGTGCGGGTAGGCGTCCAGCCGTTCCGCCGCGGCGCCCAACCCGGCGCGACGCAGGAGTTCCAGCACCCGGGCGCGTAGCGCGGCGCCGCGCAGGGGGCGGTGCAGCGTCACCGCTTCCGCGACCTGCCGCCCCACCGTGTGCAGCGGGTTGAGCGAGGTCATCGGTTCCTGGAACACCATCCCGGCGATGCCGCCGCGGAGGCGCTGCAACGCGGGTTCGGGGGCGCTGAGGACGTCGGTGCCGTCCAGCGTGATCCGGCCCGCCGGGTTGGTGCCGCCGGGGCCGAGGAGGCGAAGGCAGGACAGGGCCGTCACGCTCTTGCCGGAGCCGGATTCGCCGACGAGGGCGACGGTCTCGCCGGGGATCACGTCGAAGGTCACGCCGCGGACGACGGGAGTGCCGCGGAAGGCGACGGCGAGGTTCTCGACGGAGAGAAGGGGGGGCGGACGGCCGGCCGCGATCCCGGCCGCGATCCCGGCCGCGATCCCGGCCGCGATCCCGGCCGCGGACGGCTGGACCGGGCCTGGGGCGGACGGGCGGGCCGTCGCCGGGGCGGCCGGGACGCCGCGCGGCACGGACGGCCCGTCGGCCCGGGAGG
>CAXVWQ010000238.1:0-22903 GCA_964263755.1 Roseomonas sp.
CCGCTTGGCGAGACGATGTCGCCGTGCGGTACCAGGCGAGGCGGGCAGACGCCGCCACCGTGATGCAGTTGCAGGATGGCCCTGGCACCTCCGCGCTTGATGGTGTCCGCCCACGCGGTCAGGCCCGGCAGGAAGCGGTCATCATGTGCCGCCGGTTCGCCATCATAGGCCTTGCCATCGGGAGACGTGGCAACGCAGGCGGTGAACACCACGCCGGGCCCCGGCGCGCGACGCGCGATATAGGCCAGTTCGGCCGCTCCGACCGAACCATCCTCCGGCGCCGAATAGTGGGTCATCGCCGCCATCGCGACCCGATTGCGGCAAGCCATGCCGGGCCTGAGGAACGCGGCCTCCAACAGCGGATCGGACGCGCCGTTCCCTTCCTCGCTCATCGTTGCACCTCGATCATGGACGGGATCGCGGACGGGGCGGACGGCGATCGAGGACACGTGCCGGAAGGGCGCGCCGATCCCGCGGGGATCCTCAGCGCGTCAGCGTCCGACCTCCCCGACAAAGCCGGTCGGCGCTGTCCCGATCAGCTTCGTCGCCTGCACGATCTTGTCGTCATGCTGGTAGGGATTGAGAACGGCCATCGCGACGTCCTGGCTCTCCCAATGCGTGTTGACCATGACATGGCCCGAATCGCCGACATCCTGGATGATCTCGTGATCGAGATAGCCCGCCTTCTTGGTCATGTCGGCGCCGACGGATCGGGCCAGCGCGACGCCTTCGGCAGCGTGTTGGGCGGGGAACTTGAAATCGAACATGGATTTGACTGACATAGGATGAACTCTTCAGGGTTGAGGCAGCCAAGGTTGCACCTCCTCCTGATACGATCAATTGCCGAACAGTGCCGACATCCGTTAGTAGGGAAGAGGAATGGACCGGCTTGCTGCCATGTCGAGCTTTGTGAGGGTGGTCGACTGCGGAAGCTTCGCGGCTGCAGCCGCGGCCGCCCACATGTCCCCGGCGATGATCGGCAATCATGTCCGCTTCCTGGAGAAGCGGCTTGGCGAGCCATTGCTGAACCGGTCGACGCGGCGGCAAGTTCTCACGGATCTCGGGCGCGACTACTACGAGCGATGCCGACGCATATTGCAGGAGGTTGAAGCGGCCGAGACCGCTCATGGTGCGGACGCAAAGCTGTCCGGCATCTTGCGGGTCACCGCGCCAACGGTGCTGGGCACCACCGTTTTGCCGGCTTCGGTCGCACGCTACGTCCGCCAGAATGCCAGCATGAAGGTTGATCTTGTTCTGGGTGACAACCGGGTCGATTTGTTGACCGAACGGATGGACTTGGCCCTGCGAATCGGTGCGCTCGCCGACTCGTCCATGGCGCAGCGCGCACTCCCGCCTGTCCCGCTGGTTCTCTGTGCCGCACCCGACTATCTGGCACGGCGGGGCGTGCCGGTGACGCCGGGCGACCTGGCCAAGCATGATTGCCTCGACTTCTTCATGACGGGGCCGAGCGTATGGCAGTTCCGAACGCTGGACGGCCTGGAGTCGGTGCCGATCTCCGGCCCCGTCAGGGCCAACAGCGGACAGGCGTTGCGAATGTTCGCGCTCGATGGACTCGGCATCGCCATGCCGCCCTGGCCGCTAGTAAAGCGTGATCTGGAAGAAGGCACGCTCTGCGAAGTCCTCCGGGGCTATACCCCCGAGCCGCTGCCCCTGCATCTTCTCACGCTACCCGGCCGTATGGATACGCCGAAGGTCCGCCGCTTCGTCGGGATCCTTTCCGATGACCTGCTGCGGAACAGGTTGCACGCTGATATCACTGGAGGAGCCGCCCGCTGAGTGAACTGGCAGCGTACTCCTGGCGGGCATCGTCACGTCGATGAGGTTCCTGGCGCGCTCGGGCGTCCGCGGCACGGTTCGGGCGGTCACGCCGCGGCCTGGACGCACGTCTCCTCACGCCAGATCCGGAAGGCCCTGGCCCGAGCGCGGCGGTGCTGGGCTGCGGTCGTCAGATGGCGCCTTGGGCGGAAGCGGCCGTGGATCATGGCGTCGGCCGAGGGGAAACCCTGAGCCTGCCACGGCGGCCTGCAGCGTTGCATCGACCGCTCTCGCCGGCGTGTCGGTCCGCGGGGGTTCTACGCCCGGTTGTTCAGGTAACGGCCCACCCGGTGCCGCACGTCGGGCATGACCTCGCGGTGCGCCGCGCCGCAGCTGCGCAGGAAGTCGGTAATCAGTCGCTTCGGCATGCACTTCGCCCAGGGTGCGGTGCAGGCGATCGAGGACGGCCACGTCCTCGCTCGCGCGCTGGACGCGCCGGGGAGCGCCCCGCGGCGCTACGAGACGGTGCGGCGGGAGCGCACCGCGCGGAGGGCCCTCGCCCCCATCGAGATCGCGCGGCGCTTCCACGACCCCGAACTGGCTGACCCCCAGGGGGGCGCGCCTACGTCGAACGCGAGTGGGCGGCGGATCGGGGCCGGGACCGATGCGACTGGTTCTTCCGCCACGAGGTGGATACGGTGGCGGCTGGGGACGCGTGCGGGGGGGCGGGAATGACGGGAGCGGCGAGCGAGGATCCGGGGACCGCGATCACGTCGTTCGAGGCGCTCCTGCGCGACCGCTACAGTTGCCGCGGCTTCCGCCCCGACCCGGTCGAACCGGCGGTCATCGAGCGGATCCTCGCGGTCGCGCAGCTCACGCCCTCCTGGTGCAACACGCAGCCGTGGAGGGTCGTCGTCACGCGCGGGGCCGCGACGGACGCGCTGCGCGACGACCTCCTCCGGGAGGTCGGCGCCGGTCCGCCGCGACCCGACATTCCCTTCCCCGCCGAATACCTCGGCATCCACAAGGACCGCCGGCAAGTGTCCGGCCTCCAGCTCTACGCCGCGGCGGGCGTGGCGCGCGGCGACCGGGACGCGTCCCGCCGGCAGGCGCTGGAGAACTTTCGCTTCTTCGGCGCCCCGCACGTCGCGATCGTCACGACGGACGCCTCCCTCGGGCCCTACGGCGCGGTGGATTGCGGGGCCTACGTCACGACCTTCATGCTCGCGGCCCGGGCACTCGGCGTCGCGAGCATCGCGCAGGCCTCGCTCGCGATGCACGCGCCGTTGCTGCGGTCGCATCTCGGCATCTCGGAGGACCGGCAGATCCTCTGCGGCATCGCCTTCGGGCTTGAGGACGCGGCGCACCCCGCCAACGGCTTCCGGACGGAACGGGCGCCGTTGGCCGAGGTGGTGGAATGGCGAGGGTGATGCGGACGAGGACGCGGCCGACCGCGCAGGAGGCGATGACATGATGGTTCCCGAACCGGCGTTCGTGGGGGACGTCGAACTCAGGCTCGGCCCCGCGGTCACGCTCGGCAGCCTCGCCGGCGGGGAGCGCCGGATCATCCCGATCCTCGGCGGCCGCATCACCGGCCCGCGGCTCACGGGCGAGGTGCTTCCCGGCGGCGACGACGCGCTGCTGACGCGCCCGGACGGCACCTCCGAGATCGATGCGCGCTACGTCGCGCGCCTCGCGGACGGCGCGATCATCTACGTCGTCAACCGTGGGATACGCCATGTCTCGCCGGAGGACGCGGAACGCCTGCGCCGCGGGGAGGCGGTGGACCCCGCCCGCATCTACTTCCGCACGGCCCCCGTTTTCGAGACGGCGTCCCCGGACCATGCCTGGCTCATGCGCACGCTGTTCATCGGCGTCGGTGAACGCCTGCCGGAGGGCGTGCGTCTTCGCGTCTTCGCGGTCTGACGCGCGGGGCGGACGAGGCCCGGGCGGCTATCGTCGCCGCGCGAAGCCGTATCGCGTGAGGATCGCCCGCTCCTCCACCGTTGCCGCCTCCGCGAAGCGCGTGAAGCGCTCATGGTCCATGTAACGGACATCCTGGCCAGCGCGCAGCATGAAGTCCACCGTGTCGGGGTCGGCGATGGCCCGCGCGAAGGCGTCCTGCACGGTCCGGATGACGACCGGAGGAAGCCCCCGCGGCCCCCCAGTCCCCACGGCGAATCGCTCGTCGCGCGGTAGCCGAGCTCGATGGTCGTCGGCACCTCCGGCCAGCGGCGCGACCGCTCGGTGTTCGCCATCGCGATGAGCCGGACGTGACCAGAGTCGACGAGCGGCCCGAAGCTCGCCGAGGCATCCACGGCGAAAGGGATGTCCCCGGCCAGGAGCGCCTGCTGGGTATCCGCGCCGCCCCGGTACGGGATGGGGTTCCACTTGATCCCCTCCTGCGCCGTCATCTCCTCGATCAGCAGATGGCCGGAGTTGCCGAGCCCGGCGGCGACGCCGTAGTTGATCTCCCCCGGCCGCGCCTTGCCGTGCGCCAGCAGCTCCGCCCAGTTGCGGAACGGCGAGCTCGCGCGCACGACGATCCCGAAGGAGATGGAACTGAGCCCGACGATGTAGGTGATGTCGCGCAACGGATCATACGCGACGTCCTCCATCACCGGCACCCGGAACACGCCCATGGTGACGATGCCGAGGGTGTAGCCGTCCGGCACCGCGTTCTTCATCTGGATGATGCTGACCGTGCCGCCTGCGCCCGGGCGGTTCTCGATGACGACGGGTTGGCCCAGCACCGGCTCGGCGTTCCGCGCGATGATGCGGAAGACGGCATCGAGCGCGCCGCCCGCCGGAAAACCGAGAAGCACGCGAAGCGGTCTCGAGGGGAACGCGGCCTGCGCAAGGCCCGGCCGGGACGATTGCAGGAGAGCGGCGGCGGGAACAGCGGCGGAGAGCACCCGTCGCCGGGAGAGCACGGGCCCTGTGCCGCCGTTTCCTGAGATGAGCATGGATCGTTCGTCCCTTCAAAACCGAGATGCCACCAACCTGGGCACGGCGCCCGGCCCACGCGGGCGCAGCGCGCGGCCAGAGCCGCTATGAACCGTCCTGCCACCCGGGCGCGGCGCCCCAGTACTCGATGACCGTGGCGGCATCCGTCGGGGCCGACGATGCGGGCCAGCGCACCTCCGAGGGCGTCCGGGAAAAGCGGGGCGCCGGGGCGGGCTGCCGCGCGTCGCCGACGGTCACGAAGGCTCCGCGGGCGCCGTGGTGCGGGTGGTCCGCGGCCTCGGTGAGGGACAGCACCGGCGCGACGCAGGCGTCCACCCCTTCCAGCAGGGCGGTCCATTCGGCGCGCGTGCGGGCGGCGAAGATCCGCGCGAACTCCTCGCGCAGCGCGGGCCAGGCGTCCCGGTCATGCTGCGCGCCGCGGAGATCGGGCTGCACGCCCACGCGGTCGCAGAGGGTCGCGAAGAAGGCGGGCTCCAGCGCCCCGACGCTCACGTACCCCCCGTCCGAGGTGGCATAAACGCCGTAGAAGGGCGCGCCGCCGTCGAGGAGGTTCGTGCCCCTCTCCCCGGAATGGCGCCCCGCCGCGGCCATGCCGGCGATGCCACTCATGAGGGAGAGGGTGCCGTCCACCATCGCGGCATCCACGACCTGCCCGCGCCCCGACCGCACCCGCTCCACCAGCGCCGCGAGGACGCCGCAGACGAGGTAGAGGCTCCCTCCCGCGTGGTCGCCGAGGAGGTTGAGGGGGATCGTCGGCGCGCCGCCCGCCGGGCCGATCGCGTGCAGCGCGCCCGCGAGGGCGATGAAGTTGACGTCGTGGCCCGCCCTCGGCGCGAGAGGCCCGTCCTGCCCCCAGCCGGTGAGCCGGCCATAGACGAGGCGGGGATTGCGATGCGCGAGGGTGTCCGGACCGAGCCCGAGGCGCTCCATGACGCCGGGGCGGAAGCCCTCGACGAGCGCGTCGGCGCGGTCGCAGAGGGCGAGGACGGCGGCGCGATCACGCGGGTCCTTCAGGTCGAGGCGGATGACGGTGCGGCCCCGGCCGAGGACGCTCGACGGCCCCGGCAGAGCGTCCCCGGGGCGCGACACGGTCACCACGTCGGCGCCCATGTCGGCGAGCATCATGCAGGCGAAGGGGACCGGGCCGAGGGCGGCGAACTCGATCACGCGCAGGCCGGCGAGCGGACCGGATGGCGGCGCGGACGCCGCGCCCGGCCGTGCCGCCGTCCCGTCGTCGCCCGTCGCGCGGGGGTTCGTCATCGCCCCGGTGCCGGTCGCCGCGCGGGACGGCACGGCCCTGGCAGCGCCCTCACGTCGCGGCCCGGTCGCCGGCGGGCCGGAAGCGGAGCGGGGCGGCGCCCTCGGCCGCTTCCGCCACGAGTTCCACCCGGTCGCCGATCGCCGCCTCCCCCTCCACCACCCCGAACATCCGCGGCCCCGCGTCCAGCCGCACGAGCCCGACGCGGTAGGGCGGCGGGAGGACGAAGTCGGCGGGCGGCGTGCGGACGACGGTGACGGCGAGGAGGGTGCCGCCCCGGGTGATCGGCCGCCATTCCAGGTTGCCGGACGGGGCTTCCATCGGACGGGGCGGGAAGAGGTGCCGGCTGGTCGCCGGGTCGTGCTGCAAGCGCGGCTCGCCCGCCGCGAGTCCCGCCCAGAACGTCCTGGCCGCATCGCCCCCGGCGTCCATCAAGTCGTCCCCCGTTCGAGGATGAGGACGGCGCTCGTCCCCCAGTTGCCCGCGTAGGGGATGACGCCGAGCCCCGTGACCATCGCGTTGCGCGGATCCTCGACCTGCCGCGCCCCGGCCTCGCCGAGGATCTGGCGCACCGCCTCGGTCAGCCCGATGCCGCCGCCCGCGAGGCCGCACTGCCCGGCGGAGAGTTGCCCGCCGCCGGTGTTGATCGGGAGTTCGCCGCGGTGCGAGAGGTCGCAGGCGAGGACGAACCCGCCCGCGCCGCCGCGCTCGCAGAAGCCGATCTCCTCGAGTTGCAGGAGCACGGCGATGGTGAAGTCATCGTAGGCCTGGAGCATGCGGACATCCCTTGCCGCGAGGCTCGCGTCCGCGAGCGCGCGCGGGCCGACGATCGAGAAGCCCGAGGTGAGGAGGTCGTCGCTCTCGCCAAAGGGGTCGGGGTTCGTCATTTCGCGATAGGCGATCGGGTGCGCCATCCGCGCCATCCCGCGGCGGCGCGCGTTGTCCGTCGAGGTGACGAGGACTGCGTTGGCGCCGTCGCAGCGCATGACGCAGTCGAGAAGCCGCAGCGGGTCCGCGATGGGGCGGGACCGGTGGTAGTCCTCATTCGTGAGCGGCTTCGCCAGTTCGGCGCAGGCGAGGGGATTGAGAAGAGCGTTCGCGCGCTGCCCGACCGCGAGGCGCGCCAGCGCATCCTCCGGCCAACCGAACCGCTTTGCATAGACGCTCGCGAGGAGGCCGAAGCCGGTCACGGGGCCGCCCCATCCCGCGGGGTCCGAGATCTCCGCGCGGTGGCCGCCCTGGACGGCGCGGTAGCGGGTGGACGGCGCGTCCGCGAAGAGGCACAGCACGGTCTCGCACGCCCCGGCATGAATCGTCGCCGCCGCGCGCGCCACCGCCGCCACCGCCGAGGCCCCGCCGAGGTCCATCGCCTGCAGCCAGGTCGGGGACAGGCCGAGGGTCTCGACGAGGAGGTTGGACCAGAAGGGGTCGCCCGCCTCCGACAGCGGCGTCGTCAGCACCACGCCGTCCACCTCCGCGCGCGCCAGCCCGGCGCGGCGGAGGGCATCCGCGGCGACGGCGGCGCCCAGTTCCAGCGCGGTGCGGCCGGAGGACTTGACGTTCCGGACCTCCCCGTAGCCGACGACGGCGATCGAGCGGTCCGCGAGGAACCTCATATCCGCCGCCCCGTGCCTTCCCAGTAGGGCGCGGCGAGGTGTCGCTTGGCGATCTTGCCGTTGTCGTCGCGCGGCAGCGCGTCTGCGAAGCGGATGACCTTCGGTACCTTGTACTTCGCCAGCCGCCCCGCGAGGAAGGCACGCAGCGCCGCCTCGTCCGGCGCGCCCTCTTCGCCCGGCACGACGTGGGCGGCCATCGCCTCCCCGAACTCCTCGTCCGGGATGCCGAACACCGCGCAGTCCCGGACATCGGCCCGTTCGAGGAGGATGCCCTCGATCTCCGCGGGATAGACGTTCACGCCGCCCGTGATGACCATGTCCTTCTTCCGGTCCAGCAGGAACAGGTAACCCTCCTCGTCGAGCGCGCCGATGTCGCCCGTCGCGATCAGGCCGTCCCGGTCGAGCTTCGCGCGCTCCTCCGGGCGGTGGCGGTAGGTGAAGTCGGGGTAGGCGGCGTTCCGCACGGCGATCTCGCCCGGCTGTCCCGGGGGCAGCGGCGCGCCGGCATCGTCGAGGACGCGGACGGTGCAGCCCTCCTGCGCCCGCCCGACGGAGCCGGGCTTGCGGAGCACCTCCTCCGCGGTGATGAGCGTCACCGGCCCGGTCTCGCTCGCGCCGTAGAACTCCCGCAGCACCGGGCCCCACCACGCGATCATCGCCGCCCGCACCTCCTGCGGGCAGGGCGCGGCGGAATGCGTGACCGCCTCGATGGAGGAGAGGTCGTGCGCCGCCCGCGCGTCAGCATCGAGGCGGAGGAGGCGGACGAACATCGCGGGCACCATCAGCAGGTGCGTCACCCGCTCCCGCTCCACGAGGTCCAGCAGCCGCCGCTCGTCGAAGCGCGGCTCGATGAACAGGACGCCGTCCTCCCCCATCATCCGCAGCGCCGTGAGCGCGTAGGAGGTGGACATGGAATGGTAGAGCGGCCCGCAGATGAGCGCCCGCATCCCCGCCCGGAACCCGTAGGTCCGCGCCTGGGACGCCGCCATCGCCGCGGCGCCCGCCGGGGCCATCGCGCCGCGGTCGATCGCCTTCGGCGCGCTCGTCGTACCGGAGGTGTAGATCAGAGCGCCGCGCTGCGGCACGGGCGGGCCGGCATGGGGTTCGCTCCCCGCGATCAGCCCCTCCCAGGACAGGTCGCCCGACCCGACGGTCACCACCGTCACGCCCTCCGGCGGCAGGTGGGACCGCGCGAGGTCGTCGTGCGCCACCGCGAAGGCCGCGCCGGAGTCCCGCAGGATGACCGCGACCTCGTCGGGCTTGTTGTGCCAGTTGACCGGCACGGGCGAGGCGCCGAGGCGGCCGACGGCGACCGTGGCCTCCAGGAACGCCGCGTCGTTCCGCAGGAGGAGGAGCACCGCGCCCCCTGGCTCCACCCCGAGGCGCGCGAGGCCCGCCATGGCGCGCGCCACCCTGTCCTCGAAGGCGGGGAGGGAGGTCGTCCTCCCGCCGAAGGAGATCCCGCCCATCGCCGGGCCTACTGCACGCTCACCCCGGTGCGGCGGATGAGGTCGGTCCACTCCGCCGCCTCGGTCCGCAACGCGGCGTTCCAGTCGTCGCGGATCGGCGAGCGCTCGACGCCGAGGGACGCGAAGCGGGCGACGACCGAAGGATCGTCGAGCGCCGACCCGACGTCGGCGGAGAGGCGCGCCGCGACCTCCGCCGGCGTGCCCGCGCGCGCGAGGATGCCGTGGAAGCCCCGCAACTCGAACCCGGCATAACCTTGTTCCCGGAAGGTCGGCACGTCCGGCAACTGCACGAAGCGCGTCGGTCCCGTCGCGGCGAGGGCGCGCAGCCGGCCCGAGCGCGCGAGCGGGATGGCCTGGGTGCCCTCCACGAAGGACGCGGTCGTCTGCCCCGCCATGAGCGACGCGACGGCCGGCGCCCCGCCTCCGAAGGCGGCGTTGACCACGGGTATTCCCGCGATGCGGTTCAGCAGCTCGCCGTAGATGTGCCCCGTGCTGGCGACGCCGAAGGAGGCGTAGGAGGCGTCGCCGCGGCGGGCGAGCGCGACGAACTCCTCCAGCGTCCGCGGCCCGTCCTCCCGCACCATCAGCACGAGTGGGACGACGGCGAGCTGCGCGATCGCCCGGAAGTCCGCGATGGGGTCGTAGGCGAGGCGGAGGTTCAGCCCGATCGCCTGGACGTGGGTGGAGGAGGTGAAGAGGAGCGTGTGGCCGTCCGCCGGCTCCCGCAGCACCGCCGCCGCCGCGATGGAGCCGCCCGCACCGGGCCTGTTGTCCACGATGACCCGCACGCCCCAGCGGTCCGAGAGGACCGGGGCGAGCGTGCGCGCGAGGGTGTCGCCCGGCCCGCCCGGCGCGAAGGCGACGACGGCCTGGACGGGCCGCGACGGGAAGGATTGCGCCCGCGCGGGTCCGGACGGCAGCACGCCCGGGACGAGGCCCGCAAGGGCGGTGGCGAGGAGCTCGCGCTTGCGGAGCGTCATGGGTATCGTCCTCAGCGTCCGTGGAAGGTCGCGGTGCGCTTCTCGATGAAGGCGGCGATGCCCTCGCGCACGTCCTCCGTCGTGAAGGCGAGCTGGTGGGCGCGCGTCTCCAGCCGCAGCGCGGGGTCGAGCGCCATGTCGGAACCGCTGCTCACCGCCTCCTTGATGAGCTTCGCGGTGAGCGGGGGCATGGCGGCGACGTGGATCGCCAGCTCGATCGCCCGCGCGTCGCAGTTGCCCTCCACGACCTCGCAGACGATGCCCATGCGGAGCGCGTCCGCCGCGCTTACCATGTTGCCCGTCAGCACCATGTACATCGCGTTGTGCTTGCCGACCGCGCGCGGCAGGCGCTGCGTGCCGCCCGCGCCGGGCACGAGACCGAGCTTGATCTCCGGCTGGCCGAAGCGTGCCCGGTCGTTCGCGATGACGATGTCGCACTGCATCGCGTACTCGCAGCCGCCGCCGAGGGCGAAGCCGTTCACCGCGGCGATGATGGGCTTGGAGAAGGCGGCGATGCCGCGGGTCGTGCTCATGCCCATCACGTCCACGGCGGACATGGCGGCGCGTTCCTTGATGTCGGCGCCGGCCGCGAAGGCCTTCTCCCCGCCCGCGAGGACGACGCAGCGCACCTCGGGGTCGGCGTCCAGCCGGGGGAGCGTGGTGTTGATCGCCTCCCGCACCGCGGCGTTGAGCGCGTTCATTGCCTCCGGCCGGTTCATGCGGAGGACGACGACGTGCGGCGCGGGATGCTCGACGAGGAGGACGCCGCCGCTCATCGAACGCCTTCCCGCGGGACGGGGCGGGGAGGTATCGTTCCGCGGGCCGAGGCGGCGATCCTGGGGCGCCGTTGCCCCTCCGCCAGGGCAAGCATCCTCATCCGCGCATCGTCTCTCATCTCGGTTCCCGTTTCCTTCGCCGGACATTCAGCCCCGGCGGACGGGTTTCGTCAATAACGAAATAGCTTCGTCGAGCTGGCTCCGGCCTGGGACGCTGGAAGCCCGGCACGGTTCTTCGGGCGATGGTCGCGGCGCGGCGCACGGTGGGGCCGGGGCGACCCGCGGCCTGCGACACCGACCCCTGCGGTCCGCTACCCGAAACTCAACGGCCGAACCCCGGATCATCTCCTTGAACCCGGACGGCACCCCTGGCCGAGCGCGGCGGAGGCCGCCGCCGCCGCGTCGCGAAGCGCGGCGGCCGTGGGACCTTCCGGCCGCAAGTCCATGTGACCCGCGGCTCCGAGCGTCGTCAGCGCCGCCGCGATCTCGCCGGCGTGGTCGAAGACGGGGGTGGACAGGGCCGCGAAGCCCGCGTTCAGCACGCCGTCGGTCACGGCGAGGCCCCGACGCCGCACCTCAGCGACGGTCGCGGCGAGTTCCGCCCGCGCGGCGTCGTCGCCCCGTTCGCGGCGCAGGAGCGTTTCCGCCTCCCCCAGGAAGGCGAGGAAGATCCGCCCGGACGCGGACCGGTCGAGCGGCAGCGCGAAGCCGATGCGGATCGCGAGCGACCCGCCGTGCCGACCGTCGAGCCGCGACACGATCACCGGCGACTGCCCCGACCAGACGGAGAGGTGCACCGCCTCCCCCGTCCCATCGCGGAAGCGGCGCATCGGCTCCCGCGCCGCGTCGCGCACGTCGAGCCGCGCGAGGGCCGCAAGGCCGAGGGAGAGGGCCCGGGGGCCGATGTCGTAACGCCCGCCCTCGCCGTCCTGCGCGACGAGACCGATGGCGCGGAAGCTCGTGAGGTAGGCGTGGGCCTGGCCCGGCGGCATCCCGGCCGCCTCCGCCAGTTCCTTCAGCGTCGCCGGCCCGTCCCGGGCCTCGAGCGCCTCGATCAGCTGAAACCCGACCATGATCGAGGCGACGGCGCGCTGCTCCGGCTCGGGACGTCCGGGCCGGGGAGGCTTGTTCCGCTCGGTCACGCGCGCAGTAAGCGACGGGGCCTACGGCTCGTCAAACCGCGCGACGGTGAGCGCCAGGGCGGTCGTTTCGGCTGGTCGCGTCTTGGACGTGGTGCAGGACGTGACCGCCTGATGGAGGGCGGTCACCGCGGTGGTTCTCGGTCGCAACCATCACCCTCGTTGCGTATCCGCCGGTTCGGCCTGACCCAGCCCATCGGGCGTCAGGCCTCTTCGGCGGGGCGGTCCTTCCAGCGCGTGCCGCGGGGTATGACGGCGTTGACACGCGTGAGGAGCGTGCGCGCGCGTATGGGGAAACTCGACGTAGCACCCAACAACTCGAATCCTACATGCTCGACGGGCGCTTCACCGCGGTGCAGTTCCTCTGCGATGTGGACGGGCACCCGGACCACCCGGGGCTGCGGCGGGCGCTGGAGGAACTGCGGTTCTTCTCGCGGGAAGTGCACGTGCTGGGGTGTTACCCGGCGCATCCGTACCGGCTGGGGCAGGTGGAACGCGCGGACCAGTAGAGGCATATGCAATCATCGTAGCCGACCAACATCGCACGGCCGCTCCCATTGTTGTGGCAACCGGCCTTGTGTCAGGCATCGACCAGCGACTTCCGGTACCAACCCGCCGAGTTCCGGATTGCCTCGGTCAGCCCAAGAATGGGTTCAGAAGGCACCCCGTCAGCGCGCTGCGTGATGCCGACGGGGCTTGCCATGGCCCTCGTCTCCAACAGTAGACGAACCAACTCGCCGCTTCGCAGGTCGCCCTCGACATGGCCCAGCGAAACGCACCAGACCGCGTCGCTGTCCCGTACGTAGGCACGGCCGAACGAGGCGTCGATGGTCTCCAGCATGGGGTCGGCTAATGAGAGACCGGAGGCGAGAAAGAACGCATCCACGACGCCGCGGATCTGCGTGCCGACATCTGGCAGCAGAAGGGAGACGCCTCGCAGGTCCGCGACGGAAGGGGATGTTGCCCCTGCGAGAGGATGGCCGGGGCGAACCACGAAGATGAACGGCTCGGTGTAGAGTTGCTCGAAGGTGAGGCCTTGCATGTCGTCGGGGTGGCCCATGCGGCCGATGACCATGTCGAGGTCGCCCTGGCGAAGCGCCGCGAGGAGTACCCCGTTGCCGCCACTGCGGATGCGGAGGCGAGCGAGGGGGAAGACCTCGGCAAATCCGCGGACGGCACGGGGCATCACCGTCGCGCCCACGTTCGGCAGCGTGCCAACGACGATGACCGGCGCATCGGCGCGTTGCGCCCGGGCGATGCTCTCGAGTCCGTCCCGCAAGGTGCGAAGGCTGCTGCCGGCGTAGCGCAACAAGACCTGTCCCGTCGGGGTGAGCAGGACGCCGCGGCGCGTCCGCTCGACGAGTGGCTGGCCGATGATCGCTTCGAGTTCGGCGAGCGACTTGGTGATGGCAGGCTGCGTCACGGAAAGGGCGTCCGCCGCCCCCACGAGGCTGCCCCGCTCGGCGATCGCGACGAGCGTCCGGAGGTGGCGCAGTTTGAGACGATCAGCGTGCATCGCGTCCGACCGGTGCAGGGCGATCGCACCGCCGAAAGCGGTGCCGCGGTGCGACCGGCCCTAGGTTACTCCGGCTGGATGTTGGCAGACCGGATCACCCGTGCCCAGCGCTCGACCTCGGCCCGAAGCAGGGTGCCGAAGTCGGACGGTGAACCGGGTGCCGCCGTCATTCCCTGGCCCGAGAGCTGGGCGGCGATGCCCGGATTCCGCAGCATGACGCCGATCTCCGCGTTGAGCCGAGCGATGATCGGAGCAGGGGTCGAGGCCGGGGCGACAAGGCCGAACCAGGGCGCCACGCCGAAGCCCGGCCAGCCCGATTCCGCGACCGTGGGCACGTCGGGAAGCGCCGGCAGGCGCTCTGCGCTCGGCGTCGCGATTGCCTGCAGTCGGCCGGACGCAATATGAGCCTGTGCGGTCGGAAGTTGGACGAACATCGCATCCACCTGTCCGCCGAGCAGGTCAGTCAGCGCCGGTGCGACGCCTCGGTAGGGCACGTGGAGCATGTCCACGGACGCGGCGCCCTTGAACAGCTCCAGGGCCATGTGGGCACCCGTGCCGACGCCACCGGATGCGAAACGGACCGCACCGGGCCTGCCCCGCGCGAGCGCCACGAGTTCGGGCAGCGAGCGCGCGTCAACCGAGGGGTGAACAACGAGGACCGTGGGCGACCAGGCGAGGAAAGAGACCGGCGTGAAGTCGCGGATCGCATCATAGGTGATGCGTCCCGCGAGGAGCGATTGATTCACCGCGAGGTCCACGGCGACGATGAGGAGGGTGTGCCCGTCGCCGGGCGCGTTGGCGACGATCCCGGTGCCGATGGTGCTGCCGCCGCCGGACCGGTTGTCCACGACGATCTGCTGGCCGAGGACCGACCCGACGCGATCCGCGATGAGGCGGCCGAGGAAGTCGGTCACGCTCCCGGGTACGTAGGGCACGACGATGCGGATGGGGCGCGATGGCCAGTTCCCCTGCGCCTTCGCAGGACGCGAGACGCAGGGGAAGCCGGTCAGTGCGAGAGCAGCGAGGGAACGACGCTTCATCGAACGGATCCCCTCGCTGCGACACCAACGCCCCTCCGCGCGGGGCAAATCATCGTTAAGCCTGATGCTGCCGGCGCGCTGCCGTGTCGCGGAACTTGCTCAGCGGTGGCATGAGGTAGCGGCGAAGCTCATCGGGGTTCGCCGCGGGGCCGTCGGCAAGGGGCTTCGTGCCGGACACCGTCACGCGGAACAGGTGCCGCCGGTTCGGGTAGTAGTCGTGCAGTGCGGCGTGCTGCGTGGACCGGTTGTCCCAGAACACGAGCATGTCGGGGAGCCAGTGATGCCGGTACTGGTACTCGTGGGCGTGCGTCTTGCGGTAAAGCATCTCCAGGATCGAGCGGCTCTCATCCTCCGCCATGCCCTTGATGTTCAAGGTGAACTGCGGGTTGACGAACAGGACCTTACGGCCGGTGTCCGGATGCACGGTCACGAGGGGGTGCGAGACGGGCGGATAGAGGTCCTCGTAGCGGCGCAGGCGCTCGACCCCCGCGGCGTCCGTCCCGAACAGGCCGCGGAATGGCTTGAAGTCGTGCACCGCTTCGAGCCCGGACAGGAAGCGCTGCATCCGGTCGGACAGACTCTCGTAGACCGCCGCCATGCTACAAAAGGCGGTGTCACCGCCGAGCGCCGGCATGATCTTGGAGCACAGCGCCGTCGCGAGGGGCGGCGCTTCGCGGAAGGTCTCGTCGGAGTGCCACACGTCCGTCGCGTTCGGCGGGTTGCCTTCCTTGTTGTCGAAGACGATGAGTTCGGGGTCGGTGACCGAGTTGGTCGAGAAGGGATGGACGCTGAGGGGCCCGAAGTAGCGGCCGAAACGCTTCAGGTCCTCCTGCTCAAGCGGCTGGTTCGGAAAGACGAGGACGGCGTGTTCCGCGAGTGCGCCGCGCAACTCCTCGACGGTGCCGGGATCGAGCGGCTTCGTCAGGTCGAGGCCGGTGATCTCCGCACCGAGGAAGACGCCCACACGCCGGACGTCGAGCTTGCTGGCGGCCCGTTCTGGCGTGGTCATGACGGTGTCCATCGTCGCTTCTCCCGTTCCGTCGCTCTTTCCCGAGCGCTCCTGTCGCATACCTAGGCGTGTCTCACCCGTGGGTAACCTGAATTCTCGTCAGCGTCGTATTCCGAACGGTTATGTCGCCAGGAAGGCGCCCGCTACGATCGGTCTACCCCACCTGCCCCACGTGCCCCACCGCGACGCCCTCGACCGTGATCGTGAACCGCGTCAGGTCCTCTCCCAACACCAGCGGCCCGTCATAGGCCACGCGCGTCCGCTCCTCGATCTCGCCCAGCGGCACCCGCTCCACGCCCGGTCGGCCGATTTGCACGATGTGCGTGAAGGCGGCCATGCGTGGCCGGGTCGCCGCAAGAATCGCGCCCGCCTCCTCCGGCGACGTGTGGTGCCCCATGATCGCCTCGGCCACCGGGTCGCCGCGCAACGCGTCGGGCATGGCGCAGACCTCGTGAACCAGCAGGTCCACCCCCGCCCCGTGCCGCCGCACGTTGGGATGCGGCTTCGTGTCACCCGAGAGCAGCGCCGACCGCCCCGCGTGGTCCACCCGGAACCCGACCGCGGGCTTGATATGGAACCCGTGATCCACCTCGAAGGCCGTCACCCGCACGCCCGCCTCGTCCAACACGATGACCCCGTCGTCCACCGGGAACTCCGTCGCGACGATCCGCGTCGCCTCCTCCGGCACCCGCTCGTCAGCCATCCGGATGCGGATGTCGTCGGAGAAGGCTTCGCGCATGTGGTGCGCCATGCGCGTCGTCCCCGGCGGACCGAACAGGCGCAACGGTACCCGACGCCCGCCCCAGGACGGGGGAATGTAGGACGTCATCCAGACGTCACTCAGCCCGTTCACGTGGTCGGAGTGGAAATGCGTCAGGAACACCGCGGAAAGCCGACCCATCGGCACGCCGCACTGCGCGAGGCGGATGGTGCAGCCCCGGCCCGCGTCGAACAGCAGGTCCAGCCCGCCCGCCTGCACCAGCGTCGCGGGCCCGAAGCGCGCGGAGTTGGTGGGGTTCGGGCTGCCGGTGCCCAACAAGGTCACGATCATCGCTCTCTGCCTCGCGGTTGCGCGTTCCTCGTCCACCCCGCTTAGAACGGTGATCCGGTGATCGCTCGGTCATCGAATGCCGTCCTGACGGGACGGCCGCGGTCGCCCTCCCATCGATCAGCTTGCCTTCCCGACTCCGGGTTCCCCCAGCGGGTTCGGAGGTGCCTGGACACCCTTGACGAAGGGCGGGTTCGTCAGCCGCAGGAGGTGCCAGGGACTCGGCATCTCCCCGACGCGCGCTTCGATCAAGGCCGGTCCCCCCGATCCGATCGCGGCTCGAAGCACGTCCGTCAGTCCATTCGGATCGTCGCACCGCGTGTACGGAACGTCGAAGGCCCGAGCGAAGGTTGCGTAATCGGGGTTGCGCAACTCGTCGGCGAAGCTCGCGCCGAACTGGTCCTGCTGCATCCGGCGGACGTTGCCGAAATGCCCGTCGTTGAACAGGACGGTCACGACCCCCAGCCCGTACTTCCGCGCCGTCGCGAGCTCCTGCATCGCCCAACCGAAGCCGCCATCGCCCGTGATGCTCACGACCGCGCGGCCGGGGTTGCCCGCCGCCGCGCCGAGCGCCGTCGGGAAGCCGTACCCCAGCGTGCCCTGGTAGCCGGGGGTCAGGAACGTCCGCGGCTCGTACACCGGATACGCGAGGCGGGCGTAATAGCCGACCTGGGTGAGTTCGTTCACGAAGATGCCGTCGTCCGGCATCGCCGCCCGCAAGGCGCGGACCCAGGCGTGTTGCGGCTCGATCGCGTCGGACTGCGCTCGGGCCCAGGCGCGGACCCGTTCAAGGTCGGGGATGTCCCGTGCCTTGCGGGTCATGGCCCCTGCGAGCGCCTCCAGGGCAAGCCGCGCGTCGGCCGTGACGGTCGCGGCCGCCGCCCGGGGCGGTGCCCAGGCGGCCGGATCCACGTTGACATGGACGTAGCGCGCCTTGTCCGACGGCCAGAGCGGCGTGCCGATCGCCGAATCGACGAACCGGCTGCCGACGACGAGCACGACGTCCGCGTGGGCGAAGACCGCGCGCCCGCCGAGCGGGTTGAGGGTGAGCGGATGCCGCTCGGAGAGCGCACCGCGCGCGTTCTCGCCGACCACGACCGGCGCGCCCATGCGTTCGGCCAGCGTTCGCAGGGCCTCGCTCGCCCCCGACGCGAGCAGGCCGCCGCCGACGTAGATCACCGGGAAGCGCGCGGAGTCGAGGAGTTCGGCCGCTCGTGCGACCTCTCCGGGATCGGGCGGGCTTCGCTCCTCATCGCCGGACGGCGGAACGACTTCGACCTCCGCGGACGCGCTGAGCACGTCGTGCGCGATCTCCACGCCGACGGGTCCGGGGCGACCGAGCCGGGCTTGCCGCACGGCTTCCCGCACGACGCCCGGTATGGCTTCGGGACTTGCGGCGCTTCCTTGCCACTTCGTGACGCTCGCCAGCACGGCCGTCTGGTTTCGAATCTCGTGGAGCAGACCCAGCCCGCGCCCGATGCCCGAGGAATGGATGTTGCCGACGATGGCGAGAACCGACGAATTGCACGCGTAGGCGGTGGAGAGGCCTGCCATGGCGTTGAGCAGTCCTGGACCGGGCACGACCATGCAGGTGCCGATCCGTCCGGTGGTGCGTGCGTAGCCGTCGGCCATGTAGGACGTCGTCTGCTCGTGGCGCGGTACGAGGAAGCGGATCTTGTCGGCGACCTGCCGCAGCCCGTCCACCGCCCAGTCGAGCTGCACGCCCGGAATGCCGAAGACGTCGGTGATCCCTTCCGCCACGAGCTGCCGGGCGAGGGCCTGCCCTCCGGTCATGTGCATGTCGCTCTCCTCGAGATCTTCAGGATGCCGCAGGGGGCAGGAGTTGGCCGGGGTTCAGGAGTTCCTCGGGATCGAAGGCGCGCTTCACGGCCCGCATCAGGTCCAGCTCGATCGCCGGCTTCTGCTGCCGCATCTCCTCCCGGTGCAGTTGGCCGATGCCATGTTCCGCACTGACGGTGCCGCCGAGGGACCAGCACACCTCGTTCACGGCATGCGCGATCCGCGGGCCGAGTTCGCCGTAGCGCTTCGCGTCGAGGTCCGGTGACTGACAGGCGCTGTAGTGGAGGTTGCCGTCACCCATGTGTCCGAAGGCGTAGGAGACGCTTCCCGGCGCAACCGCCTCCACCGCGCCGAAGAGGCGCTCCGTCAGCTCGGGCACGCGGCCGAGGGGCACGGCAAGGTCGAAGCGGTGCGACAGGCCGAGGTGCCGGTGCAGCGCAGGAAGGCTGTCGCGGATCGCCCAGAGTTCCGCCTCCTGCGTGCCGGACGCCGACAGGACCGCATCCGAGGCAAGCCCCGCCTCGATGGCCGATGCGGCGATGGCTTCCACGGCATCGGCGACCGGTTCGGCCGAGGCGAGGCGCAGCAGGACGTACCAGGGCGCGTCGGACGCAATGGGCGGGCGGATGCGGAGCACGTCGGCGCAGGTGCGCTTGAGGCCGAGGGCCGGGACGAGTTCGATGGCGGAAAGGGTTCCGCCGGCCAGGCCCATCGCGAGGTCCAGCACGCCGTTCGCGGCACCGATGTCCCGTAGGGCCAGGAGCGCCGTCGTGCCGTGGCGCTCCGGCGGATGCAGGCGCAGGCAAGCCGCCGTGACCACGCCGAGCGTGCCTTCCGACCCCAGGAAGAGTTGCTTCAGGTCGTAGCCCGAGTTGTCTTTCCGAAGGGCTCGGAGCCCATCCCACAGGCGGCCATCGGGCAGCACGACCTCCAACCCGAGAACGAGGTCGCGGCACGTTCCGTAGCGGACGACGTTCATGCCTCCGGCGTTCGTCGCTATGCAGCCGCCGAGACGAGCCGTGTCGCGGGCTCCGAAATCCAGGCCGAAGTGGCGGTCGGCCCCACGCGCCGCAGCCTGCACCGTCCCGAGGGTGCAGCCCGCCTCGGCGACGAGGTTCCAGCCCGTTGCATCTACCGACCGGACGCGATCCAGCCGGGACAGGCTCAGGACGACGGACGGCCCGGTGCCGTTCGCGGGAACGGACGCGCCGCACAGGCTGGAATTCCCGCCCTGCGGAACGACCGGGATTCCTTCCGAGAAGCAGGCGCGTAGCACGGCGCCGACCTCCACGGCGTTCCGCGGACGGGCCAGCGCGAGGACATCACCTCTGTACCAGCCGCGCCAGTCCGTCGCGTGCGGCGCGAGCAGGTCGGGGTCGGTCAGGAGGACGCCTGGTGGGAGGGATGCTTCCAACTCCACCGCCCGTGACGATGCCGTCAGAACGCTCACCGGCCCGCGCGGAGCGAGGCGACCACGCGCGCCCACTGGGCGGAGTCGTCGGCGATGAAGCGCGCGAACCCCTCGGCGGGAAGGTAGGCCGGGTCCGCGGAGAGAGCGACGATGCGGTCGCGGTCGGTGGGCTCCGCCAGCACGCGCCCGACCTCGTCCGAGAGGCGGGCCACCATCGGTGCGGGCAGTCCGGCCGGCCCGAACAGGCCGAGCCACGCCGTCGCCGAGAAGCCGGGAATGCCGCTCTCCGCGACGGTCGGAATGTTCGGCGCCAGCGTGGACCGCGCCCCGCCCAGCATGACGATCGGCAGGAGCGTGCCCGCCGCGATCTGGGACGCCGCGGCGGTCAGGTCCACCGACGCGAGCGGCAGGGTGCCCGCGATCACGTCCGTCACGGCCGGGGCGCTGCCCCGGTAGGGGATATGAACGAGGTTCGCCCCCGTGGCGCCCCGGAGGAGTTCCACCGCGAGGTGGTACGACGAGTTCGTGCCCGTCGTTGCGAAGCTCAGACCGCCGGGCATGGTGCGCGACCGGGCCAGGACGTCGGCCAGGGATGTCAGCCCCGACGAGCGGCCCGCCACGAGCACGATGGGGATGTCGGCGATCTTCGCGACGGGGACGAGCTGTCGCACCGGGTCGAGACCCGTGGCCTCCGCCGTGTGCGGATTGATCGCTACGGCCCCGGCCCCGCCGATGGCGAGCGTGCTGCCGTCCGGCGCGGCGCGCGCCAGGAGGGAAAGGCCGAGGGAGCCGCCGGCGCCCGGCCGGTTGTCCGGCGTGATCGGCTGCCGCAGCCGTCCGCCGAGCGCGGTCGCGAGGATGCGGGCGATGCCGTCCGCGGAGGCCCCCGGCGCGAAGGGTACGATGAGCTGGATCGGCCGCCCCGCGCCGTCCTGCGCCCGCGCCGCGCAGGGGAGGGCCGCCGTTGCCCCCATGAGTGTTCGCCTCGTGACCATGACATGTTCCTTCCCTTGGTGAGATGGCGGGTCCGTTGCCCGTCCTTCGGTCCCTATCGAACCTATCGTCCCGTGCGCACGGAGCGTGCCGCGGCGAGCGCCGTCTGGCACCGCGCCTCGGCTCCGAGCCGCCGGATCGCCGCGTCGAGGACCGTCCGCTCCTCCGCCGAGAGGCATCCGGTGAAGGCTGCGTCGCGCTCGCGCGCCGCGCGGATCAGCCCGGCATAGGTCCGCCGGCCCGCCGCGGAGAGGCGCAGCGCCACTTCTCGGGCGTCCTCGCGCCCGATCTCCCGCAAGACGAGGCCGCGCGCCACGAGCGCCGCGATGGCGCGGCTTGCCTGGCTCTTGTCGAGGCCGCTCTCCTTCGCGAGCTCCGTCAACCGCAGCGGCGCGAAGCCCCCGAGGAGCGCGAGGATGCGCCACTCCATGAGGCTCACGCCGAAATCGCGGCGATACCGGAGCGCGGCGCCATGGGAGAGGGCGTTCGCGAGCCGGTGGATGCGGTAGGACAGCAAGTCCTTGATGGTCCGTGCCCCGGCCGGTTCGGTCAGGTCCGCCACGAGGTGGGGCGGGCGCGAGATCTGGCTCATGGCCTGTTCAGTCCACGAAGAATGGGGTTTCGGCCCCATCCGGATCGTGGAGCCTCAGGTCGAAGCGGAAGGCACGGCATCCCCTCTCGTCAATGCCGTCCGGCACCGCCACGAGGAGCGGGCGCAGGGCGGCCGGCACCGCGTTCAGGACGGGGTCACGCGCGTTCACCCCGGCGTCGTCCGGGAAGAAGGCCGTCGTGACCAGGCGGCGCATGATGCCGGAGGCGAGCACCGCGAGGTTGACGTGCGGCGCCCGTGGCCCGGCCGCGTCATCGTAGCCGCCGGGCAGGACGGTGGTGAAGGCGTAGCGCCCGACCTCGTCCGTCCAGGCCCGGCCCCAGCCGAGGAAGCCCGGGTCGGCCTCGGCGCGACGGGGATCGTGCGGGTGACGGAAGCGACCGCCGGCGTCGGCCTGCCAAGCCTCCAAGACGGCGTTGACGCAGGGAGCGCCACCGGCCTCCAGCACCCGACCTCGCAACGCGATCCGCTCACCGGCCGGAGCTCCCGGTCCCCCGGGTTCCGCGACCGTCAGGTCATCGTCACCCGGGCGAAAGAACGTTCGCGGGAAGAACGGCCCGATCGTATGCCAGCCGGTCGGGAGGAGATGGTCCAGCATCGCCCGCTCAGTCGAGGATGGGGGTGGCATGACGGCCCCGCAGAACGAGGTCGTGCCGGAAGGCGAGCCAGTCACCCTCGACCTCCGTCGTCGGGACATCCCGGGCGATGAGGCGATCCCTCGCGGCCTCGTCCGGGATGGAGAGGATGAGGCGGTCCAACGGGTTCAGCGGCTCGCCCGGGAAATACATCTGCGTCACGAGGCGGGAGAGCGACGACGGCCCGAGGATCGAGAAGTGCACGTGCGGCGGTCGCCACCAACGTCCGGAGTTCGGAACGGGGTAAGCGCCGGGCTTGATCGTGAAGAAGGCGTAGGTTCCGTCATCGGCCGTGCGCGTGCGGCCGTTGCCGACGAAGTTCGGGTCGAGCGGAGCGTCACGCGTGTCGAGGGGATTGAAATACCGCCCCGCCGCGTTGGCTTGCCAGAGTTCGACGACGGCGCCCCGCACGGGACGTCCGTCCTCGTCGCGGACACGACCCGAGACGTGGATCAGCTGCCCCATCGCGACGCGACCTGGACCGGCGACGGCGAGGTTGCTGTCAACCGGCCTGAGCTTCGGGCCGAGGTCGAGCGGGCCGGTCAACTCGGTAAGAGTATAGGGTCGCCGGAACGGAGGCCGCGATGGGTTCCGGCGAGCGGTGTTCGCGTAGTCTGCGATCGGTACGCGAGGCTGACCCTCTTCGAGGTAGGGAGCGAAGCGGTCCGGGAGGTGCATTGGCCTGCCCATCGCGTCGCGGCGAGCCTGCTGAGCCAGGACCGGCTTCTTCGAACCTGCTTCCGCCTCGAAGAGCATGCCCGTCCTCCCATCGCCGGCCCTGGCCTCTCGGAACCCAATACAACGAGACCCAATAGATCAAAGGGATTTGGTTGACGAGGACCACCAAAATGTTTACTTTA
>CAXVWQ010000239.1:0-2769 GCA_964263755.1 Roseomonas sp.
CGGGTCGCGCAGAAGGCCCGCGCGAACTCGCCCCGCGCCACCGCGTCCACCGCCGCCACCGCCGCGCCCGCGGCCCGCAGCGCCGCCTCGGCCGAATGGGCGTTCATCGCGGTGTCCGGGTCCAGCTGGACCATCCGCCCCTCCGCCGGCCGCACCGACAGGATGGCGTCCACGTACTCCGCGGGATGCACCCGGATCAGCTGCTTCCGCGTCGCCTCCGGCGCGAGGCCGCGGACGAGGGGTGAGAACTCCTGCGGCTCCAGCGCCCGCATCACCGCGCGCAGCCGCTCCGGCGATTCCGGGTGGTGCGCCGCCATCTCGTGCCGCACGCAGGCGGGGTGGGTGAGGAGGAGCGTCACGCCGGCTCGACCTCCCGCTTCCGCAAGGTGAAGCGGTAGGTCCCGTTCGCCTCGGAGAAGCCGACGAGGGCGTGCCCCGTCTCCCGCGCGTAGGCCTGGAAGTCCGCGACCGAGGCCGGGTCGGTCGCGATCACCGTCAGCCGCGCGCCCGGCGCCATCCCGCGCAACGCCTTGTTGGCGCGCAGCACCGGCAACGGGCAGCTCAGCCCCTGGACGTCGAGCGTCGTCTCGGTCATCCCGGCGAGGATGGACCATCCCCCCGGGTTGGTGTCCAGGGGCGGTGTCCAGGGGAGGCGGGCGATGGACGAACGGCAGGGCCGGTGCAACTGCGGCGCGGTGCGCTTCAAGGCGCGGGGAGAACCGGTGCGGGTCGGCCTGTGCCACTGCCTCACCTGCCAGCGCGAGACCGGCACCGCCTACATCGCCTTCGCCGTCTGGCGCGCGGAGGACGTGACGACCGAGGGCGAGCCCCGCGCCTGGGGCGAGAACGACTACCGCCGCACCTTCTGCCCCACCTGCGGCTCCCGCATCGGCTCCGAACCGGAGAACGGCGAGGTGGAGATCCGCCTCGGCGCGCTGGACGAAGGCGGGCGGGGCCTGACGCCGGGATACGAACTCTGGACGGTCCGCCGCCAGCCCTGGCTCTCCCCCATCCCCGGCGCGCGCCAGTACGACGGCAATCGCTGACCCCGTGCAGCCCGCGCCCCCATCCGCACGTTCGCCCGCCATGCGCATCCGGCTCGGCCTCGACCTCGGCGGCACGAAGACGGAGATCGTCGCCCTCGACGCCGAGGGCCGCGTCGTCCTCCGCCGCCGCCGCCCCACCCCCGCCGACTATCCCGGCATCATCGAAGCCATGGCCGCCCTCGTGCGCGACGCCGAGGCGGAACTCGGGACCACCGGCACCGTCGGCCTCGGCATCCCCGGTTCCATCAACCCGGCGACCGGGCTGGTCCGCAACGGCAACACCCAGGCGCTGAACGGCCACCCCCTCGACCGCGACCTCGGCGCCGCCCTGTCGCGGGAGGTGCGGGTGATGAACGACGCCAACTGCCTCGCGATGAGCGAGGCCGCCGACGGCGCCGGGGCGGGCTTCCCGGTGGTCTTCGCCGCCATCCTCGGCACGGGAGTCGGTGGCGGCTGGGTGGTCCACGGCCGCCCGCTCGACGGCCTGAACCGCGTGGCCGGCGAGTGGGGCCACACCCCCCTCCCCTGGGCGAGGCCGGAAGAGCACCGCTCCCGCCAGTGCTGGTGCGGCCGCCCCGACTGCCTCGAGACCTTCCTCTCCGGTCCCTCGCTCGCGGAGGACACGGACGGGCCGGGGCACCGCGACGCCAGCCGCCTGGACGACCGCGCGGCGGCGGGCGACGGGCGCGCCATCGCCGGCCTCGCCCGCCACGCCGACCGCCTCGCCCGCGCGTTGGCGAGCATCGTCAACATCGTGGACCCCGACGTGATCGTCCTCGGCGGCGGCGTCTCCAACTTCGCCCACCTCTACCGCGACGTGCCCGGATTGATGGCCCCGTGGATCTTCGGGGACGCCAAGCGGGTGAACCTCGTCCAGGCCCGGCACGGCGACAGCAGCGGCGTCTTCGGCGCCGCGCGGTTGTGGGACAACGACTGACCGGCTACCCGCGCGAACGAAACGCGAATGGTGTAGGCTGCGTCCATGCCGAGTCTCTGCCGGGACTGCTTCCGGACCGACCTCGCGACGCCCCGCCGCTGCCCCGCCTGCGACGGCGCACGCATCGTCGCCCACGACGAACTGAACGCCCTCGCCATCGCCCACGTGGACTGCGACGCCTTCTTCGCCTCCGTCGAGAAGCGCGACCGCCCGCACCTCGTGGACAAGCCCGTCATCGTCGGCGGTGGCACGCGCGGCGTGGTCGCGGCGTGCTGCTACATCGCCCGAACCCGCGGCGTCCGCTCCGCCATGCCCGCCTTCAAGGCGCTGAAGCTCTGCCCCGACGCGGTGGTCATCAAGTCCGACTTCTCGAAATACGTTGCGGCGTCCCGGGCCATCCGCACGCTGATGGAGGGAATGACCCCCCTCGTCCAACCCTACTCCATCGACGAGGCGGCGCTGGACCTCTCCGGCACCGCCGCCCTGCACGGCGCCCCGCCCGCCGCCGTGCTGGCCCGCTTCGCGCGGGAGGTGGAGCGGCAGGTGGGCGTCACCGTCTCCATCGGCCTCGCCCCGAACCGCCTCCTGGCGAAGATCGCGGTGGAGCGGGACAAGCCCCGCGGCTTCGCGGTGATCGGCGCGGCGGAGGCGGCGGCGCTCCTCGCGCCGGAACCGGTCTCCATCCTCCCCGGCGTCGGCCCGACCTACGCGGCGCGCCTGCACGCCATGGGCTTCTCCACCCTCGGCCAGTTGCAGTCCCTCTCCCCGCGGGAGGCGGCGCGGCGC
>CAXVWQ010000240.1:0-5709 GCA_964263755.1 Roseomonas sp.
CGCGCGGCCGACGCCGCCGCCCTCCTCCGCGCCCTCGTCGAGGGGCTCCTCACCGGTGCGACCGAATAGGCCACGCCCGGCGCATCACCCGCCCGCGTTCCGCCCCCGGAACTCCCGCCCCGCGAGCAGCGCCGCGCGCACCGCCCGCACGCTCTCCTTCCCGACGAGCGCCTCCCGCGCGCCATCGTCCGGCGCGCGCCCCAGCAGCAGGCGGAACAGCCACGCGACCTCTTCCTCCGTCGCCGGCCCCGTCTCGTCGAAATGCGTCCGCTCGAACTCCGCGAGGAAGGGGTCGAACCGCACGCGGCGGTGCTTCTCGTAGTCCGCCCTGCGGGTCGAGATGATGTTGGACACCTGCGACGCCACGCCGTCCGCGAGCCAGTATTCCGCGCCCTCGACGTGGCGCATCGCCTCGAAACCCATCGTTTCGTAGGCCTCGGGCGACATGTGCACGCCCCGCCGCCCGATGTAGCGGCCGAAGCACACGTCCGTCATCACCCGCGCGATGCCGAGCGCCGCGCAGCCCACCGACTTCGCCGCGTCCTGCGAGGAGAAGTTGATCGCCA
Organism: Roseomonas sp.; assembly: GCA_964263755.1. Lineage (GTDB taxonomy): Bacteria > Pseudomonadota > Alphaproteobacteria > Acetobacterales > Acetobacteraceae > Roseomonas. Next base: position 567 of record CAXVWQ010000240.1, read on the forward strand.
CCTCCCCCGTCGCGAACCAGCGGTAGATCGCGAGGTTGTCGCGCGCCGCGTAGTCCGTCCGCTCCAGGATCGCGTCATAGGGTTCGATCCATTCCCGCAGCCGCCGCCACGGCTCCCTCATCAGCCCGAAGCCCCAGTGGTGCGCCAGCGGGATGAGCCAGGCCTCCGGGCCGGGCGACGGCGTCATGTGGTAGCCGTAGGCCGCGAAATACCCCACCCGCGGGTCGGCCCGCGCGAGCGCCGCGAGGTCGTTCATGATGCGCAGGTATTCCGGCCCGAGGACGAGGTCGTCCTCGAAGAAATACGCGAGGTCGGCATCCAGCGCCTCGAAGGCCAGCACCTCCCCCCGCCGGATGTTCCGCGCGACGCCGAGGTTGCCCCGCGCCTGCGCCACGTGCCCGCGCGGGAAATGCTCCCGGAAGGTCGCGACGGAGGCCGCGATCGCCGCATCCTCCGCGTAGCGCACGCCGGAGCGCGGCGAGACCGCGTCGTCCTGCAGCAGGAACACCCGCCGCTCGTCCAGCGCCACGCCCCGCTGCCGCCTGAGCGAGACGAGCACCTGTTCGAGGTAGTCCGGCCGGTCGAAGGCGAAGACGATCACCGGCACGTCCAGCGGCACGGGGGCGGGCTCGGCGTGGACGGCGGGGGAGGGGAGGCTCACGGCCCGCCCGCGTTACCCCGGCGCGCGGCGCCGGGCAAACCGGGGTCCTGCCCGCGTCCAGCGGCCGGGCCGTCACGTCCCGCCGGGCCACCGGCCGGCGGGAAGGCCGGCGCGGGGGAAGATCCCGCGATCAGTCGCGCGGCAGGTCGGCGTAGAGATCGGCGAGCGGCACGGTCACACGGAACTCCGGCAGGTCCAGCACGTCCCGCACGAGGCGTTCCGCGAATCCCCCCGCCCGTTCGCACACGGCCGCGAGGGGCTCGTCCTGCGACAGCATGACGTAACGGCGCAGCGACGGCAGGTCGGCGTATTCCGCCCGCTTGATGCCGCGATCCGCCGCGGTCGTGGACTCCGACAGCACCTCGACGATGAGGACGGGGTCCGGAACCTCGCGCGACCCGCGGCGGATCGGGGAGGGGGTCACGACGACGTCGGGGTAGCGGATGCGCTCGCCGCGCGCCGTCCGGACGTGGACGTCGGCCCGGATCACCGTGCAGGGCGTGCCGCGAAGCGCCGCGCAGAGGGTCTCGAACAGGCGACTGGCGATCTCGGAATGCGCGAAGGTGCCGCCGACCATCGCGAAGGGCTGCACCCCGTCCCACTCGTAGCGCACCTCCGGGAACTCCTCCCACGCGAGGAATTCCGCCAGCGTCGTCGGGGGCCGCATCATGTCGAAGGCCGCGCTCATGCGGGGAAGGATACCCCGCCGGGCCACGCGGACGCCAGCGCGCCCTATTCCTCCCGCCCGATCTCCAGCGCCCGCGCATACACCCCCCGCCGCGGCAGCCCCGTCGCCGCCGCCACCATCGCCGCCGCGTCGCGCAGCGACTCCCCCGCCGCGAGCGCCGCCCGCAGCCGACGGTCCACCTCGTCCTCCCCCGCCGCCTCCTCGGCGGGCGGGCCCACCACGACGCAGACCTCCCCCCGCGCGTCGTTCGCCGCGTAGTGCGCCGCCAACTCCGCCAGCGACCCCCGCCGCACCTCCTCGAACCGCTTCGTCATCTCCCGCGCCACCGCCGCCGGCCGCTCCCCCCCGAACCCCTCCGCCAGCGTCGCGAGACACGCCCCCAGCCGGTGCGGCGCCTCGTAGAAGACGAGGGTGGCGGACAGCCCCGCCCGCTCCGCCGCCCGCAGCCGCCCGATCTCCCCCGCCCGCGCCGCCTCCTTCGGGGGAAGGAACCCGATGAACAGGAAGGGCTGCGGCGGCAACCCGGACAGCACCAGCGCCATCACCGCCGCGTTCGCCCCTGGCACGGCGTGCACGGGAAGCCCCTCCGCCACCGCCGCCCGCACCAGCCGGAACCCCGGGTCGCTCACCAGCGGCGTCCCGGCGTCCGACACCACCGCCACCACCGCGCCCGCCCGCAGCCGCTCCAGCACCCGCGGCACCTCCGCCTCCTCGTTGTGGTCGTGCAGCGCCCGCATCGGCGTGCGCACCCCCGCCCGCGCCAGCAGCCCGCCGGTGACCCGCGTGTCCTCGCACAGCACGATTTCCGCGCCGCCCAAGGTCACGACCGCGCGCGGGGACAGGTCCCCCATGTTGCCGATGGGCGTCGCCACCATCCATAACCCCGGGGCGAGGGGCGACGCCGCCCCCGACGCGCCACCGCCCGAGGACCAGCCCCTTGCCACGTCCCCCCCGCCCGACGCGTCGTCCCCTTCGTCCGGCCCTGCCACGCCTCACGCTCCTCGCGGGTCTGGCCCTCCTTGGTCTGGCCGCCTGCGCCCCGCAAGGCGCCCGCCCGGTCGCCGGCTTCGGCCCCCCCCCGCAGGGCTTCGCCCCGCTGCCCCCCCGCGCCGGGGCGGAGCGCGCGCGGGTCGCCCGCCTCCTTCCCCACACCGGCCCGAACGCGCCGCTGGGGCCGGCGATGCGCAACGCCGCCACCATGGCGCTCTTCGACGCTGGCGGCCCGAACGTCGTGTTCACCCCCCGCGACCCCGCCGGCGCCCCCCCCCCCGCCGCCGGGGCCGCCCGCCCCACCCTCCCCCCCGGCGCCCGCGCCATCGTCGGCCCCCTCACGGCCGGAGAGACCACCGCCGCCGCCCCCGCCGCCCGCGCCGCCAACATCCCCGTCCTCGCCTTCACGAACGACGCGACGCTCGCCGGCAACGGCGTCTGGACGCTCGGCGTCACCCCGGCCCAGCAGGTCCGCCGCGTGATCCTCTCCGCCCGCGCCGGCGGCGTCCGCCGCGTCGGCCTCGTCGCGCCGGAGGACGCCTTCGGCTCCCGCCTCGCCGCCGCCCTCCGCGAGGCCGCGGCGGAATCCGGCATGCAGCCGCCGGTGATCGTCACCTACCCCCCCTCCGCCCCCCGCGCCCCCGCCGCCGCCCGCTTCGTCGCGGAGGCCGGGGAGGGCCTCGGCCTCGTCGTCGTCGGCGAATCCGGTGCCCGCGCGCGGGAGATGGTCGCCGCCCTCACCGCCGCCGGCCTCCGTCCGCCCACCCGCCTCATGGGCCACTCCCTCTGGGCCTCCGACCCGTCCGTCGCGAACGACCCCGCCCTCGCCGGCGCCCTCGTCCCCGGCCCCGACCCCGCGGCCCGCTCCGGCTTCGAATCCCGCTACGTCGCGGCCTTCGGCGAACGGCCCCCCCGCCTCGCCGCCACGGCCTACGACGCCGCCGCCATCGCCGCCCGCGGCGTGGCGCTCGGCGGCAACGGCGCCGCCCGGCTCCCCATCGCCGAACCCCTCCCCGGCGCCGACGGAGCGCTGCGGATCCTCCCCGACGGCACCGTCCAGCGCGCCCTCGCCCTCTACGAACTCGACCCCGCCACCGAGCCCCGCCCCGTCGAGCCCCCCATCCTTCCGGGCGCCGCCGGCTCCTGACCCCGTCCCGCGGCGCCGCGGGAGGTTCCCCTACCGCGTCCTCGCCCGGCGCCACGCGCCGAGCGCGGCGTCGTAGGGCGTCGCGACGCCTTCCCGCAGCCGCCAGCGCCATTCGGAGAAGCCGGGGCCGGGCTGCGCCGCCGCGCCCCGCTCCGCCGGCAGCCCCGCCAGCCGCAGCAGCATGACGCAGCGCGGCAGGTGGTAGCCGGACGACACCGCCAGCACGCGCCCGGGACGCCCCCGCAGCAGCGCCGCGACGGCGAAGGCGGAGGAGAGTGTGTCGGTCCCCGTCGGCTCCTCCAGGATGGCGTCGGGCGGGACGCCGCCCTCCTCCAGCAGCCGGCGCATGATGGCGGATTCCGTCGGCCCGTGGCGGCCGAGGCCGCCGGTGGGGACGTAGAGCGGCGCGAGGGCGCCCATCCCCGCCTCCCGCGCCGCGATCACCCGGCGGCGCATCGTCTCGCTCGGCGAGCCGTCGGCGCGGACGGCGGCGCCGAAGATGACGATCGCCGTGCGGTCGGGCGCCGTGCGGTCGGGGGCGTCGCTCACGCGGCGGGGGCCGCGAGGAGGAGGCGGTTCATCGGCTCCAGCACCGCCCGCAGCGCCGCCACGTCGCGCGCCACGGCCTCCGGGGCGGCGCCGCCCGCGGCGACGAGGGCGGCGATCTCCGCGAGGGTCCGGCGCCCGTCCACCCGCTCGGCGATCGCCGCGGCAAGGCGCGGGAGCGGGAGGGTCACCCGCAGCCCGTCGAAGGTGACCGCGAGGGAAGCGCCGCGGAGCGAGCGCGCGAAGCCCGCTGGATCGAGGTCCCGGAGGACCGGCACCGCCCCCGGATCGTCCCAGTCCGGCGCCGCCACGGGGTCCGCCGCGCGGGTGAGGTAGGCGATGTGGACCCCCATGTTGCCCGCCAGCGCCTCGGCCAGCGCGGCGCGCGCGGTCGGGTCCAGCGCGGCGGTGCGGGCGCGCAGCCGCGGGTCGGGCAGCAACGGGTCGGGGTCGTAGCGCAGCGGCTCCACCCAGCACGCCACGCGCAGCCCGGCGCGCTCCACCATCGCCGCGAGGGCGGGGACGGTGAAGGCGACGTCGCGCGGGTTCAGCAGCAGGTCGTAGAGGCCGGGATCGCCGCCGCCCTTCGGCAAGGGCAGGTGGTCGGTGATGAAGGGGTTCTTCGCGAGCCACGCCGTCTCCGGCAGGTGGCGCATCGCGCGCTTGCCGATCTCGATGCGCTCCGCCGGCGGCAGGCCGGGCGGGGCGAGGAGGCGCAGCGCGTCCTGCGCCATGTAGACGCCCGTCCGCCCGTGCGGGGCATAGACCATGATGCCCATCCCGCCGCCGGGGTTGAGGCACGCCGCCAGCCCCCGCAGCCCCGCCTCCGGGTCGGGCAGGTGGTGCAGCACGCCGCAGCAATCCGCGTAGTCGAAGGTGCCGAGGGCGGGATCGGGGAGGTCGAGGATGGAGCCCTCGACGAAGCGGAGGTTCGTCAGGCCCCGCGCCGCCGCCCGCGCCTCCGCGATCCGGCGCGCGGCGGCGGAGCGGTCGAGCCACACGACCTCCCCCGGCCGCCCGGCCGACGCCATCTGCTGGGCGAGCATGATGGCGCCGTCCCCCGTGCCCCCGCCGGCGACCAGCGCGCGCAACGGGGTGCCCGCGGGCCGCC
>CAXVWQ010000241.1:0-9383 GCA_964263755.1 Roseomonas sp.
CCTTCGCGCCGGAGGCGACCGAGACGCTCGACGCCCGCGGTCGCTTCGTCATCCCCGGCGCGATCGACGTGCACGTCCACATCCGCGAACCCGGCATGACCCACAAGGAGGACTGGACCACCGGCACCCGCGCCGCGGCGGCCGGGGGCGTGACGACGGTGTTCGACATGCCGAACACCGACCCGCCGACATGGTCGCTCGAAGCCCTGGCGGTGAAGCGGGAGGCGGCGGAGCGGCAGGCCCACGTCAACTTCGGCCTCTACGGGCTGCTGGACGAACGGACGCTCGACGCGCTGGAACCGCTGATGGACGCCGGCGTCATCGCCTTCAAGCTGTTCTACGGCAACACCACCGGCAACCTCCCCGCCCCGGACGACGGCGCGGTGCTGGAGGCCTTCGAGGTGCTGGCCCGCCGCGGCCACCGCACCACCATCCACGCGGAGAACTCGCCGATGCTGTTCCGGCGGGAACGCCGGATGCGGGAGGCGGGGCGGGACGACGCCTACGCCCACTGGTGCGCCCGCGCCGACATCGTCGCGCTGGAAAGCCTGAACCGCTGCATCACCCTCTCCGAATGGACCGGCGCGCGCATCCACATCGCGCACGAATCCTGCGCCCGGTCGGTGCCGGTGATCGCCGCGGCGAAGGCGCGCGGCGTGCCGATCACCGTCGAGACCTGCCCGCAATACCTCATCCTCGCCGCCGAGGACCTGACGGGCGACATGGCCGGCATCGGCCGCCTGAACCCCCCGATCCGCGAGGGCGCAGGGCGTGACGCGTTGCGGCGCGCGCTGCTGGACGGCACCATCGACATCCTCGGCACCGACCACGCGCCGCACGCGGTGGAGGAGGTCCGGCGCCCCGCCATCTGGGACAATGCCTGCGGCTTCCCGGGCGTCGAGACCTCCATGCGTCTCATGCTCACCCTCGTCTCCCAGGGCCTGTTCACGATGGAGGCGCTGGTCCGCGCCACGGGCGCCGCCCCGGCCCGCGCCTTCGGCCTCTACCCCCGCAAGGGCGTGATCCAGCCCGGGGCCGACGCCGACATCGCCGTGGTGGACCCGACCGCGGAGGGCATCATCGAGGCGTCCTCGCTCCACTCCCTCCGCAGCCGCTTCACGCCGTTCGAGGGAATGCGGACGATCGGCGCCCCCGTCGCGACGATCGTGCGCGGCCGCTTGGTGATGCGCGACGGTGCCGTGGCCGATGCCGCGGGCTGGGGCCGGATGGAACGGCCGGCGATGCCGCCGCCCGCCCCGCGCAACGTCGAGACGACGACCGAGGCCATCCTCCGCCCCGGCGCCATGCCCATCTCGCGGTAGCGCCCCCGGTCTGGACAGGCCGGCCCCTCCGCCGCACGCTTCCCGCGACGGAGAGGGAACGCGCGGATGCCGGACGAACCGATCGCGGTGGTGACGGGCGCGGGCTCGGGGATCGGCCGCGCCGCCGCCCTCGCCCTGCTGGCGGACGGGTGGAGCGTCGCCCTGTTCGGCCGTCGCGCCGACGCGCTGGAGGAGACCGTTCGGCGGGCGGGGCCGGCGGGTGGCCGCTGCCTCCCCGTCCCCGCCGACGTGGGCGACCGCCACGCCGTGGACGCCGCCTTCGCCCGGGTGGTGGACCGCTTCCACCGCGTGGACCTGCTGTTCAACAACGCGGGACGCGGATCGCCCGCCGTGGACTTCGACGAGCTGACGCCGGAGGACTGGGCCGGCGTCGTCGCCGCGAACCTGAACGGCACGTTCTTCTGCGCCCAGGCCGCCTATCGCGTGATGAAGCGGCAGGATCCCCGGGGCGGCCGGATCATCAACAACGGCTCCATCTCCGCCCACGCGCCGCGCCCGGGTTCGGCCGCCTACACCGCCACGAAGCACGCGGTCACCGGCCTGACGAAATCCATCTCCCTCGACGGCCGGAAGCATGACATCGCCTGCGGCCAGATCGACATCGGCAACGCCGCGACGGAGATGACGGAGCGGATGATGAACGGCGTGCCCCAGCCCAACGGCACGATGATGATCGAGCCGCGGATGGACGTGGCCCATGTCGGCCGGGCCGTGGCGCAGATGGCCTCCCTGCCGCTCGACGCGAACATCCAGTTCATGACGATCATGGCGACGAAGATGCCCTTCGTCGGGCGCGGTTGACCGCGATGCGGCGGCGGGCGGTCCTCGCCGGGGCCGCGGCGCTGCCGGCCGCGCCGGCCCGGGCGCAGGCATGGCCGGCCCGCACCGTGCGCCTCCTCGTGCCCTTCATCCCCGGTTCCGCACCGGACGTGTTCGCCCGGCAGGTCGCGGAACGGCTGTCGCTCGCGCTCGGTCAGCCCGTGGTGGTCGAGAACCGGGGCGGTGCCGGCGGCAACATCGGGTTCGAGGCGGCGGCCCGGTCTGCGCCGGACGGATACACCCTCCTCTTCGGAACGAACTCGCTCGTCATCAATCCGGCACTGACCTCGCGCCGGCTGGGCTTCGACCCGGCGCGGGACTTCGTCGGGGTCAACATCGTCTTCGGGTTGCCGCATCTGCTGATCGTCCCGAACGACGGCCCGCGGGACGTGGCGGGGCTGCTGGCGCTGCTGCGGTCGCGCGACGCCGACTACGCCTCCGGCGGCAATGGCTCCGGCGCCCACCTCGCGGCGGAGCTGTTCAAGGCGCGGGCGGGTGCGCGCGCGACGCACGTCCCGTTCCGCGGCGCGCCGGACATCGTCAACGCCGTCATGGCCGGCACCGTCGCCTTCGGCTTCCCGACGCTGTCCACGGCCACCGAACTCGTCCGGGCCGGGCGGCTGCGGGCGCTCGCCGTCACCTCCGCCGCCCGGAACCATGCGATGCCGGAGGTGCCGCGCCTCGCCGATTCCCTCCCCGGCTTCGACCTCGTCTCCTGGTTCGGCGTGCTGGCCCCCGCGGGAACGCCGGAGGCGGTGGTGTCCCGCGTGGACGCCGCGATCCGCGAGGCCCTGGCCGACCCCGCCTTTCGGGTGCGCGCCACGGCGGATGGCTCGGCCGTGCTGGGGATCGGCCCGGCCGACTTCCCCGCCTTCCTCGCACGGGAGGCCGAGGTGTGGGGCGAAGCGGTGCGGATCAGCGGCGCCCGGGTGGACTGACCCCGCGCGTTCAGGACCAGGCGGCGTCCACCCCGGGAGGCGGTGAGTAGGGCAGGTCGCCCCGCGCCTCCACCGCCGCCCGGCCGCCATTCGCCGCGAGGATCGCGGCCTGACGGACCTTCACCCGGGCGTCGAGCGCGGCCGGGTCCTCACCCAGCCTTGCCAGGAGCGCCGCCTCCATCGTGGCGCGGATGTCGGCATGGGATGGGTCGGCGCCGAGGTCGGTCATCTCCTCCGGATCGGCGTCCAGGTCGAAGAGCTGGGCCGGGTAGGTCGGATATCCCACGTATTTCCAGCGACGCGTCCGCAGCATGAACGCGCCCTGCCGCGAGCCGCTGGCGTGGTATTCCGAGAACGCCTCCCGCTCCGCATCCGGCGTGGCGGCGAGGGCGAGGAGGCTCCGCGATCCCGCGGGCGGCTCCCCGGGCGCACCGGTCGCGTCGAGGGCGGTGGCGAAGACGTCGGTCAGGCCGCAGGGCGTCGCGCGCAGCGTCGCCGCGGGGATGCCGGGGCCGGCGAGGATCATCGGGATGCCGACCGATTCCTCGAACATGTTGGACTTGCCCCAGAGGCCGCGCGCGCCGGCGTTGTCCCCGTGGTCGGAGGCGTAGAGCACCCGGGTCCTCCCTCCCTCTCCGCTCGCCTCCAGGGCGGCCAGCACCTCCCCCACCTGCTCGTCCATGAAGGAGACGAGACCGTGATAGCCGGCGAGCATCCGGGCGAGGGTGTCACGATCGCCGCCGACGTGGTGGTCGTAGGGGATGGTCGCCGCGTAGTCGCGGAGGAAGGGGTGGGTCGGCCGGTCCTCCGGCGCGTAAGCCTTCGGGATGCCCGTCACCTCCGCGGGGTAGAGGGAAAAGTGCTCCGGCGGGGCGATCAGCGGGAAGTGCGGCGTGACGAGCGAGACGAAGAGGCACCAGGGACGGGTCTGGCGCGGCGCCTCCTCCGCCAGCCATCGCGCGGCGGCGGCCGCGATGGCGCGATCGTAGCGCGTGTAATCCGATTCGCCCGGACCCGCTGTACTCGACATCTTCGCCGCCCCGCCACGCACGGGCGCGGTGTCGTCCCGGATGAGGGAGAGGAGGTCGCCCAGCCCATCCACGACGTGCATCGGCATGATCTCGCGGCCGAAGCCGTGGTCGTCGCCGGGAAGCCCGCGGAAATGCAACTTGCCGATCGAGACCACGGCGTGCCCGGAGTCGCGGAGCGCGTGGTGCCAGGACGGGATCGCACCATCGTAGGGATCGGCATTGTCGAAATAGCGACCAGCACGGTGTGGGTGCAGCCCGGTGGCCAGCGCCGCTCGGGCCGGGACGCAGATGGGCGATGGGGTGGAGGCCGCCGTGAAGCGCGTGCCCCGCGCCGCGAGCGCATCGAGGTGCGGCGTGCGCTGGAACGGGTGCCCGGCGCAGCCGAGCGCCTTCGGGTTGTGCTCGTCGGAGAGGATGAAGAGGAGGTTCGTCGGTTCCGCCACGCTCAGCGCGCCCCTCCTCAACGAGCCCGGGCGATGCAGAACCCCACGATCCCTTCCAGCGCATCGCGCGCCGGGCCGTGGGGGAAGCGCGACAGGGCCGCCAGCGCCTCGTCCCCGTAGGTGCGGGCGCGCGTCACCGTCGCGTCGAGCGTGCCGTGACGCCGCATGAGCGCGAGGGCATGGGGCAGGTCGCCGTCGCGCTGGTCGCGGTCCTCCAGCACGCGGCGCCAGAAGCCGCGCTCCGACTCGTCGCCACGGGCGTGGGCGAGGAGGACGGGAAGGGTGATCTTGCCTTCCCGGAAGTCGTCCCCGACGGTCTTGCCGAGCGCGGCGCCGGAGCCGCTGTAGTCCAGCGCGTCGTCCACCAGCTGGAACGCGACGCCGAGGGCGTGGCCGTAGGTCCGCAGCGCCGCCGCATCCGCCTCCGGCCGGTCGGCGACCACCGCGCCCACCTCGGTCGCGGCGGCGAACAGCGCGGCGGTCTTGCCCTCGATGACCTGGAGATACTGCGCCTCCGTCGTGGACAGGTCGTTCTGGGTGACGAGCTGCAGCACCTCCCCCTCCGCGATCGTGGCGGAGGCCTGGGCGAGGATGCCGAGGACGCGAAGCGACCCGTCTTCCACCATGACCTGGAAGGCGCGGGCGAAGAGGAAGTCGCCCACCAGCACGCTCGGCTTGTTGCCGAACAGCGCGTTGGCGGAGGGCGTGCCGCGGCGCAGCGCCGACTCGTCCACCACGTCGTCGTGCAGCAGCGTCGCGGTGTGGATGAACTCCACGCAGGCCGCGAGGGCCACGTGGCGGTCCCCCGCGTAGCCGCAGAGACGCGCGGCTGCGAGGGTGAGGAGCGGGCGGAGCCGCTTGCCGCCGGCCGCGACGATGTGTGCGGCGAGGCGCGGGATGAGCGCGACCTGGCTGTCCATCCGCGCCACGATGAGCCGGTTGCACGCCTCCAGATCGTCCCGGACGAGGTCCGTGAGGGCGTCGAGGGCGTGTTCCGGATCGGGCGTCGCGTGCGGCAGGGGCGCGGTTCGTGCGCTCAAGACATTGACCGTGCGGTTGGTGCCGGCACCTTAGTCAGCGGGGCCGGGCGCGACAACCGCGGGGGCCGCCCCGGATAGGATGGGAGGCTCGATGCGCGTCCTGCTGCGGGAGGGCGACCCGGTGCGCCTGGGGTTCCTGGAATTGCTGCTGCGCGACGCCGGCCTGCGGCCGGTGGTGCTGGACCGCCACATCGCCGCGGTCGAGGGCCGGATCGGCGCGTTCCCGCAGCGCCTCGCCGTGCCGCAGGAGGAGGGCCTCGCGGCGGAGCGGGTGCTGCGGGACGCGGGGGAGTGGACCGACTGAGCGAGGATCCCGGGGAACCGCACCACCTCCTCGGCGGGCGGGTGCGGCTGCGGCAGCCCGCGGCGGGGCTGCGCGCAGGGCTGGACGCGGTGATGCTCGCGGCGGCCTGCCCGGCACGAGCGGGCGAGCGGGTGCTGGACCTCGGCTGCGGGCCGGGGGGCGTCCTGCTGTGCATCCTGGCCCGGGTGGACGGCGTCTCCGGGACGGGGGTCGAACGGGATGCGGGCCTCGCGGCGCTGGCGCGCGGGAACCTGGCGCTGAACGGCTGGGACGCCCGGGGCGAGATCGCGACGGCGGACGCGACGGCCCTTCCTGCGAACGGTCGCTTCGATCACGCCGTGTGCAACCCCCCCTGGTGGCCCGGCGGCACGCCGCCGCCGGGCTCGCTGCGGCGGGGCGCGACGCATGGTGGGGACACCGGCCTGTCGGCGTGGGTCGGGACGATGGCGCGCAGCGTCCGGCCAGGGGGAACGGCGGCGCTCGTGTTGCCGGCGGCACTCCTCGACGAAGGTCTGGCGGCGCTGCGCGGGGGACGGTTCGGCGGGATCATCGTATGGCCGCTTTGGCCCCGGGTCGGCGTGGCGGCGCAGCGGGTGGTCCTGCGCGGGCGCCTCGGCGCGCGCGGCGGCGTCACGCTGTCGCCCGGAATGGTGCTGCACGAAGCCGGCCGTTGGACGACGGGCGCCGACGCGGTGCTGCGGGACGGTGCATCCCTGGAGGCGGCCGCATCAGATGCCGGCGCCAGGATGCCGTAGGGTCCAGAGGCGCTCATGCGCCGCGACGAGGCCCTCGATCTTCCGTCGGCGGTTCTGGTCCGGCGCCGAAGGGCGGCGGCGCAGCATCAGTTCGAGGACCCGAACGAGTTCGCCGGCGACCTCGGTGTCCCCCTGGTCGCACGCCTGATGAAAGGCGATGAGGACCTTGTCGGAGAGGCGACGCGTATGACGGGGCGGCCCCGCATCCCGCACCTCCGATGGCCGATCCGAAGGCGGGTCGGGCGGCTCGTCGGCCATATCCATGCCTCCCCGACCCGACGCGTCCCCGCCGTGAGCGGCACCCTTGCACGACGGAAGGACGCGACGAAATGGGCGTCGAGGTCGCGTCGGAACAATTCGCCATCATCGTTCCGCCAAGCGAGGCACCGACCGACCCCCCACATTCAGTGCCGCAAGCTGATATCGCCCGTCGGTTGCGGAGAACCGTTGAAGGTCACGTCGGCGAAGGCCTCCTCCCACGTTCCGGTCGTCGAGGCGCGGGAATACTCGGTCGCCCGGTTCTCGAAGAAGTTCGTGTGCTCCACCGCGTTCAGCATCTCGTCGAGCCAGGGGAGTGGGTTCTTCTCGATGAGGTAGATCGGGTCGAGGCCCAGCTGCTGGAGACGGCGGTCGGCGATGAAGCGGATGTAGGACTTCGTCTCCGCGGCATCGAGGCCCTGGATGCTGCCCATCTGGAAGGCGAGGTCGATGAACGCGTCCTCGTGCTCGACGATGGTGACGCAGATCTGCGTCAGCTCCTGACGGAACTCCGCCGTCCAGATCTCCGGGTTCTCCTGCACGAAGGTGCGGAAGAGGCGGATGACCGAGAGGCAATGCAGGGTCTCGTCGCGCACCGACCACGAGACGATCTGGCCCATCCCCTTCATCTTGTTGTGGCGTGGGAAGTTCATGAGGATGGCGAAGGACGCGAAGAGCTGCAGCCCCTCGGTGAAGGCGCCGAAGGCCGCCAGGGTCTTCGCGACCTCCGTCTTGTTCTCAACCGAGAAGTTCTGCATGTAGTCGTACTTGTCCTTCATCTCCTTGTATTGGAGGAAGGCGGAGTATTCCGTCTCCGGCATGCCGATGGTGTCGAGCAGGTGGGAGTAGGCGGCGACGTGCACCGTCTCGATGTTGCTGAACGCGCTCAGCATCATCAGCACTTCCGTCGGCTTGAAGACCTGGGAGTAGTGCTTCATGTAGCAGTTGTTCACCTCGACGTCGGCCTGGGTGAAGAACCGGAAGATCTGCGTCAGCAGGTTCTTCTCGCCGGGCGTGAGATTCTTCTGCCAGTCCTTCACATCGTCCGCCATCGGAACCTCCTCCGGCAGCCAGTGCAGGCGCTGCTGCATGAGCCACGCGTCGTAGGCCCAGGGATAGCGGAACGGCTTGTAGACGGGATTCGACGTCAGCAGGTCGAACCGGGTCGGCACGGCTTCGGCGATGGGCATGTTGATGCCGTCGGGCATGGTCGTGGTCCTGGGTGTCTCGACGATGATGTTGATGCGGGTCGGGCCGGCCGTCACTGGCAGGCCAGACACTCCTCGTAGTTGTTGCCGCCGGGCACCGCTGTGGCTGCCGCCACGAGCGGCAGCGGCCCGATGTCCGCGTCGTTCGCGGCGAAACCCAGCTTCGGCTGGACCGCGACCTTCTGGCTCACCGTGTCCGCCCGCTGCATCGAGAGCGAGCGGCAGTAGTAGAGCGACTTCACCCCACGCTTCCACGCCATGAGGTGGATCTGGTGCAGGTCGCGCTTGTGGATGTCTGCGGGCAGGAAGACGTTGAGCGACTGCGACTGGCAGATGAACGGCGTGCGGTCGGCCGCGTGCTCGATGACCCAGCGCTGGTCGAGTTCGAACGCGGTCTTGAACGTCGCCTTCTCCGCCTCCGTCAGGAAGTCGAGGTGCTGCACCGAGCCCTTCGTGACGGTGACCGAGGTCCATGTGTCCTCGTCATCCCGTCCATGCTTGGCCAGCACCTTCTGAAGGTGAGGGTTCCGGACGATGTGCGAACCCGACAGCGTCTTGTGGTTGTAGACGTTCGCCGCGATCGGCTCGATGCCCGGCGAGGCGCCGCCGCAGATGATGGAGATGGAGGCGGTCGGCGCGATCGCGATCTTGTTGGAGAACCGCTCCATGATCCCGTATTCCGCCGCGTCCGGGCAGGGGCCGCGGTCAGCGGCGAGTTCGCGGGAGGCGGCGTCCGCGCCCTCCTTGATGTGCTTGAAGATGCGCTTGTTCCACACCTTCGCCACGACGCTCTCGAACGGCACGTTCAGCGCCTGGAGGAAGGAGTGGAAGCCCATCACGCCAAGGCCGACGGAGCGTTCCCGCATGGCGGAGTACTTGGCCTTCGCCATCGTGTCCGGCGCGGTGTCGATGAAGGACTGCAGCACGTTGTCGAGGAAGCGCATGATGTCCGGCACGAAGCGCGGCTCGTCCTTCCACTCCATGTACGTCTCGCAGTTGATGGAGGAGAGGCAGCACACCGCCGTGCGCTCGCGCCCGTGGTGGTCGCGCCCGGTGGGGAGGGTGATCTCGGAGCAAAGGTTGGAGGTCTTCACCTCCAGGCCAGAGAGCTTGTGGTGCTCCGGCATCGCGCGGTTCACGTGGTCCGCGAAGATGAGGTAGGGCTCGCCCGTCTCGATGCGGGCGGTGAGGATGCGGATCCAGAGCGCGCGGGCGGAAACCTTGCGCACGAGCGCGCCGTCCTT
>CAXVWQ010000242.1:0-11442 GCA_964263755.1 Roseomonas sp.
GATCTGGCGCGCCGGCTCCGGGGCCGTCCAACGCCAGGAAAGGGCGGCCACGAGGTGGTGGGCCTCCTCGACGCGGACGCGCACGAGCCGCTCCGCACCGACGAAGCCCCTCAGTTCGGGGCCGTCCCAGATCACCTCGGCCCGCCCGGTGAGCGTGACGAGATCGCCCGTGCCGAAGTCGAGGAAGAGCAGCCCGACGCGGGGGTTGAGGGCGATGTTGCCGAGCGTGTTGAAGGCCGAGTTCCCGACGAAGTCCGGGAAGGTCAGGACGCTTCCCGCGTCGTCCGTCCCGGCGCGCACGAAGCCGGGGCGACCGCCGCGGTGGTTGACGTCCACGCCCTCCACCGGATCGTCCGTGCCGGCGCCCGGTGATGCGCTGGCGATGAACAGCGTGTCGCTCCGGGTGACGATCCCGGCCGAGCGGTCGTCGAGGCGGGAGCCGAGGGCGCGGACGACCGGGGAGGTCGGGGGAGGGGTTTCCCCCGGGGCGCGGGCCTGGATGTATTGCGGGCAGTTGCCGAAGCTCTGGTCCACCCGGAAGACGAAGCCCCCGTCGTTTAGGCTCTCGACCTTCCCGCTCAGGCGGTTGCGGCGCCTCGTATGCAGCTCGACGCCCACGAAGGCGACGGGCGCACCGACGCGGAGGTTGCCGCGCGCCGGATCGCCCGGCAGGGGTAGCGCCGAGACGACGAGATGCCGCGGGTCGGGCGACCGCAGGAAGCCTGCGTCACCCGACAGGACCGAGGCCCAGGGACGACCCCGTTGGTCGAGGCTGCCCATGAAGACGTAGGGTAGCGCCGCGTAGAAGGCCCGGTGCTGCGCAGGCATGTGGTCGCGGATGACCTGCCGTCCGGCCCGCTCGGCGAAGGCCCGCGCCCCGGCGCGCTCCTGCACGGCCATCTCGCCGGGGTGGTAGGGCGAGGTCTCCCGGCCCCAGCCGTTCGCGGTGTCGGGCATGCCCGGGCCCCCGTCCTCAGGCCGCGACGGCGGTGCGGGCCATCGGCACGAAGCCGGGGAGGCCCTCGATCCGCCCGATCCAGGCGCGGATGGCCGGGTAGGGCTCCAGCGCGATGCCGCCCTCCGGCGCGTGGGCCGTGTAGGTGTAGAGGGCGATGTCCGCGATCGTCGGATGATCGCCCGCGAGGAAAGGTTCCTCCGCGAGCGCGGCGTCCATGACCGAGAAGAGGGCCGCCGCGACGGTCTGCGCCTTGGCCTTGTCTACCGGCACGCCGAAGACGTTCGCGAGGCGCGCGGTCATCGGCCCTGAGACAAGCTTGCCGGCCGCGATGGACAGCCACCGCTGCACCTTCGCGGCACCGGTGGCGTCGCGTGGATACCACCGGCCCGACGGATCGTAGCGGGACGCGAGATAGACCAGGATGGCGTTGCTGTCGGCGATGACCTCGCCGTCGATCTCCAGGACGGGCACCTGACCGAACGGGCTGATCCGGAGGAAGGCGGGCGCGTTCTGCGCACCGCTTCCCAGGTCGACTTCGACGAGGTCGAACTCACGGTGGAGGAGGGACAGCATGAGCTGGGCGCGGTGCGAGTGCCCGGACAGCTTATGCCAGTGAAGGCGCGTGGTGGCGGGGATCATGGACGTTCCTTGGAGGAGGTTCTTGGCCGCGGGCGTCGGGACGCGGGCTCGATCGCCCGCCATCAGTAAGCGACGGTGAAGCGCTCGCGGTGGTGGCGGGGCGTCTCGGCCTCGTCCAGCATGGCGGCCGCGAAGTCCTGGAGCGAGATGCGGCTCTCGCCCCCCTCGTCCGTCAGCAGGTGGTCCTTGCCCGTGCGATAGCGTCCCGTCCGCTCGCCGGGGATGAGCATGGCGGCCGGGCTCACGAAAACCCAGTCCAGATCCCGCTCCTCCAGCAGCTGGTCGAGGAAGGCGGCGGTGCGAAGCGCGCCGTCCTTCCACGCGGCGGGGAAGTCCGGCCCGTCCACCACGCGCTCGCCGGAGGGCAGCTTCAGCGTGCCGGCGCCGCCCACGACGAGGAGGCGCCCGACGCCTCCGCGCTTCACGCCCGCGACGAGCGCCCGCGTGCCCGTGCCGTCCGGGTCCAGCTTCGGGTTGTAGGCGCTGATCACGACGTCATGCCCCGTGACGATCGGGGCGAGCGCGCCGGCATCGGTCGCGTTCCCGGCGATGCCCCGGACATGGGTGTGCGAGGGCAGCTTGCCGGGGTCCGTCACGACGGCGGTGACGTCGTGGCCGCGGTCCAGCGCCTCGGTGAGGAGCTTCGAGCCGACGTAGCCGGTGGCGCCGATGAGGGCGATCTTCATGCGAGTTCCGTTGGTGCTGGAAGGTGGGGTCGCGGGACGGAGCCGTGCCGGCGTCAGGCGGCGGAAGGGGCCGCCGCCATCTCTTGGACGGCCCGCGCGAAGGCCTCAGGTCGGTCGTAGAAGGGTTCGTGGTCGAAGCGGACGAGTTCGGGGCCCTTCTCCAGCACGAAGCCGGGAAAGCCGCGGACGCCGAACCGGGCCATGAAACCGCGGGTGCGCGCGACGTGCGCGTCCACCCCGGCGTCGTCGAAGGCGCGCCGGAACGCCTCGCCCTCCAGGCCCAGGCCATCGGCCAGTTCGGCGAGCACCGCGGGTTCCACCACCCGCCGGCCCGCGACATAGTGGGCGTCCTGGATGGCGTGCAGCATGGACAGGTCCTCGCCCGTCCGCGTCGCCCCGGCGGCGATCACCGCCGCGATGGTGGGCCGCGACGAGAACACCGTGGCGGGATCGTCCAGCAGGCCGTCGCGGTAGGCGGACCCGAAGGGCTGGCCCGTGAGCGCGGCGATGCGCGCGTCGGCCCGCCGGATGTACCCGCCCTTCTCCGGCCCGAGCCGCGTGGCCGGGTCCCAGAGGCCGCCGCCGTGCAGGACGAGGGCGATGCCGGCCTCCCGGGTCGCGCGGACCATCGGCGTCGCCGCGTAGCACCAGCCGCAGAGCGGATCGTGGACGTAGTGGAGTGTCGGTGCGGTCATGTCGCCCTCCTCGCCCGCCATGCGGCGGTCCGGTCCGCCTCAACTGGCGGTTCCAGCCGTGCGGCATTAAGGGCAGAGTTTCACCAACTCTTTGAAGTCCGGCTAACAGATGACCGACCTGAAAGCCTACGCGGTGTTCGCCGAGACGGTGTCCGCCGGCTCCATGAGCGCCGCCGCCCGCCGCCTCGGGCTCACCCCCTCCGCGGTCAGCCAGACCATCCGGGGCCTGGAGCAGGGCGCCGGCGTGACGCTCCTGCACCGCTCGACACGCAAGCTCTCGCTCACCGAGGCGGGCGGGCGCTGCTACCCCCACTGCCTTTGCCTGCTGGAAGCCGCCGGGGCGGCGGCCGCCTCGCTCGAAGGCGCGCGCGACGCGCCCTCGGGCGAGCTTCGTATCGCGGCGCCCGTCGGCTTCGGCGCGCACGTCGCACCCGCCCTCGCCCCCGTGCTGACCGAGTGGCCAGGGCTGCGCCTGCGGCTGATCGTGAGCGACACGCTGGTGGACCTGATCGAGGCGCGCATCGACATCGCCCTCCGGGTCGGCCCGCTGATGGATTCGGGCTGGATCGGGCGCGGGCTGGGCGAGTTGGAACCGATCCTCTGCGCGGCGCCGGCCTACCTGCGGCGGCACGGCACCCCGGCGGCCCCCGCGGACCTTGCCGGGCATCGATGGCTCGCCCTCGTGCGCGAGACGCCCCCAACGACGGCGGACCCGGATGATCCGGCATGGATGCTCCCGCTCGACCTGGGCGACGGGGAAGGCCAGCGGGAACGGCCGAGCGTGCCGGTCCACGCGGCGACGACGAACCAGATCGCCCTGCAGCAGATGTGCGAGCAAGGCATGGGGATCGCCTCCCTCTTCGCCGCGGATGTCCGGCCGGCCCTCGAACGCGGCGGGCTCGTGCGGGTCCTGCCGTCCTGGCGCCTCCCGTCCCGGCCCCTGACGATGATCACGCCCCGCCGCGACGGCGAGCCGGCGAAGGTACGCGTCGTGCGGGATGCCCTGATCCGATACTTCTCGGCGTTCCTTGGCGCTCCCGCGCAAGGGTCGCCGGAGCGACGAGCCAGGTCATCCCGGGGTCGAGCGCCTGTCATCGAGACCAACGACGGCGCGAACTGAGACACGACCCGCCCATCGGTGGTGCCTCATGCCGAACCCGACTTCGCCCTCGCTCCCTGCTTCGGCGCATGCCCCATCGTCCCGGCCCGCGACGTGCGCTGGACGAGGCGCACGCGCGTTCCCGTCGGTGCTGGACCACCAGGGCCTCAGCGACCTGACGGCGCGGCCGGAGGAACTGCGGGCATCGCTGGCCTTCCCGACGCGTGGGCCCGCGCCGCCGTGATCCTCGCGGACGCATCGGCGGCGCAGTGGCTTGCCGAGGGTGGTCACATCATCGCGGACGACGATCCGGTGGCGAGGCTCACCGTCAGGCGGCCATTCGCGTTCACGCGGCCACGCGGCTCTCTGCCTCGGCCGTCGTGCGCAGGTAGAGCTTGGAGCCCACCTCGACGATGGCCCGGATGGCCGAGACGAGCTCTTCGCCGAGGTCGGTCAGGGCATACTCAACGCTCGGCGGGGTCGTCGGCGGCACGGCGCGGGAGAGCACGCCGCGCCCCTCCAGGTCCTTCAGCCGCGCGCTGAGCACCTTCGCCGAGATGACCGGCATCGCGCGGCGCAGCTCGGAGAAGCGACGCCGTCCATCGCTCAGGTTCCAGATCAGCTCCGGCGTCCAGGCGCCGCCGAGCAGGCCCATGCAGGCCGACATCGGGCAGCCCGGCGGCGGCGCGACCGTCCTCCTCTGCTTAAGAGCCTTCACATCCCCCTCGGCACGGGACCGCAACCCAGTATCCAATTCGATACTGGAAAGCGTCAGTAACCTAAAGTTACCTGGTTTCCCGGGGTAACGGCCATCTCCACCTGCGGGCGGCTGACAACCGGAGGCATCCCATGAAGCTGTTCTACGCCGCAGGCGCCTGCTCCCTCTCGCCGCACATCGTGCTGCGGGAGCTTGGCCTGCCCTTCGAACTCGAAGCCGTCGATCTCAGGACCAAGCGCACCGCATCCGGGGCGGACTTCGCGGCGATCAACCTGAAGGGCTACGTCCCGGCGCTGCGGCTCGACGACGGCGAGGTGCTGACCGAGGGCCCGGCCATCGTCCAGTATCTCGCGGACAAGCACGCGCCGGGCACGCTCGCGCCCGCAGCCGGCACGGTCGAGCGCGCGCGGGTCAACGGGCACCTGAACTTCATCTCCGCCGAGCTGCACAAGGCGTTCGGGCCGCTCTTCAACCCGCCGCTCACGCCCGAGGCGCGCGAGGCGGCGGTCGCGGGCATCGGCCGCAAGCTCGACGTGGTCGATCGCATGCTCGCCGACGGGCGCCCGTTCCTCACCGGCCAGGACTTCACCGTGGCCGACGCCTACCTGTTCGTGGTGCTGAGCTGGGCGCCGAACCTCGGCGTGGATCTCGCGCGCTGGCCGCGCCTCGGAGCGTTCAGCGCGCGCGTCGGCGCCCGCCCCGCCGTCCAGGCGGCGACAGCGGCGGAGAGGCTGCCGATGGCGGCGTGATGCCCTGGGGCAGGCGGCCGGCACCGTATCGGCCGTCTGCCCCGCTCGCGTGAGCGGTCTCGAGTGACGGGGCGTCCGATCCCCGACCTCATCACGGCGGGAACAGGTCCGGTTGCGAGCGAGGTCGTTCAGGGCGCCCCATTCGGCAGGGCCCGGGTTCCATGCGCGAGCCCGCCTGCAAGCGACGGGGGCGAGCCCATATCGGGGGCACATGACCGAAGCGCGGGGAGCCGACAGGGGACGCCTTCGCGTCATCGATCTGGAAACGACCGGGGAAGGTTTCGCCGACGGTGGCGTCGTGGAGGTCGGCTGGCAGGACGTGGCGCGGGCCGGCGACGGCGGCTGGGCTTTGCGTGGTGCCCCGGGGTCGCTCCTCGTCCGGCCGGGCCATCCGATCTCCGCCATCACCTCTGCGATCCACCACATCGTGGACGAGGACGTGGCGGACGCCCCCGCCTGGGCCGAGGTGGCGCCCGGCGTCCTGCGGGGCGAGGGCATCGTCGCGCTGGCGGCGCATCGCGCGGCCTTCGAACAGCGCTGGTGCACGCCGGCCTTGAGCGGGCGGGCGCGCTGGATCTGCACCTACAAGTGCGCCCTGCGGATCTGGCCGGAGGCGCCGTCGCACTCCAACCAGGGGCTGCGCTACTGGCGGCGGCCGGCGGGGCTGGATCGCGCCACCGGGCTGCCGGCGCACCGCGCGGGGCCGGACGCCTACGTCACGGCGCACCACCTCCGCGACATGCTCGCCGTGGCGGAGGTCGGGCAACTCCTGGCATGGTCGGCGGAGCCGGCCCTGCTGGTCCGCGTGCCGAGCGGCGCGCTGCGCGGTCGGCGCTGGGACGCGCTGGACGACGCCCAGCTCGGGCGCGTGCTGGACGGGGAGTTCGGGCAGAACCCCGACATGATGTTCACGGCGCGGACCGAGCGGGCCCGGCGCGGTGGCGGCGTGGCGACCCCGGTGCAACCGCGGCTCGATGTCTGACCTGGGAGAGGGCCGGCGGGTTCGAGAGGTCAAGCCCGCGCATCTCCGCCGCACCGCGGGCTTCGCGGGCCGCGCGACCGGACGCGGTTGGACGACCGCGGACTCTCGGGCAGCCGGCATCCGTCCCGGAACGCGCGGCGTGCGGGGCTGGACCACGCCGAAGCCGCTCATGCGGGCGAGAGGACCGCGGCGGTGAACCGGGCTGGGACGCCCCTTCCGGACCTCGTCCTCCTTCATCGGGCCATCGAGGACGAGAATGTCGGCGCCTTCGCGGAGCCTGTCCGGCAGGGCCGCGGCGATCCCCCGGGGCGTGTCGGGGCCGGGTCGTCGGCACGACGGTGGGTCGGGCGCGTCCGCCGCGACAGCCCGCATCGTCGCGGACGCCCCACGCGCCGACCCGAGACGTATTTGATTATTGACATATAATATACAATCTTGTCGGCTGACGAAAACTAGGAGGAGATCATGAGCCTGACCATCATCCGCAGGCAGCACCTGTCCCTCGCCGTGACCGGGATCCTGCCCCTTGCCCTCGGCGCGACCATCCCCCTCCCCGCCTCCGCGTAGCTCGCCGCGGTCGATCGCGCCGACACTTTCGTCGCCACCGCCGAGGCGTCCGGCGGGTCGCCGACCTTCACGCAGTTCAACGACTTCAACCCGTTCCGCCCGACCGGCGACCGCCGCGCCACCATCACTCACGTGCTGGAAGGCCTGTTCTACGACAACGCGCTCGGCGACCGCCTCATCCCCTGGCTCGCGACGGGCTACGAGACGAGCGCGGACCACCGGACCGTGACCTTGAAGCTGCGCGGGGGCGTGCGGTGGAGCGACGGCGCGCCCTTCTCGGCCGACGACGTCATCCACACGCTGACGATGTTGAAGGAGAACGGGAGCGGGAAAGCCGATTCCCTCTTCGCCGCCGAACTCGCGCGCGACGTGGCGAGCATCGAGCGCATCTCCGACAATGAGGTCCGCATCAACCTCAACCGGCCGGACCCGCGCTGGGCCTTCACCTTCCTCGTGGTGCGCTTCAACCGCCAGGGCATCCACATCGTCCCGAGGCACATCCATTCGGCCTTCCTCCCGAACGACCTCCAGGGCTTCACCGGCCTGGACCCCAGCAAGCCCGGCTGGCCCGTCGGCACCGGCGCCTTCCGCGTCGCGGAAATGCGGCCGGAGCGGATCGTGCTGGACCGCCGCGACGACTGGTGGGACGCAACGACGGGCTTCCGTCCGGCGCCCGCCATGCGCCGCGTAATCTTCGTGCCCTTCACGACGCACGAGCAGGCCGCGCAGCTCGTCGCCACGGGGCAGGTGGACACCATCCTGGAGGCGCAGGTTCCCGTCATGCGGAACCTCATTCAGCGCTCGGAGCGGATCACCACCTCCTCCGGCCGCAACGCGCCATACGGCAACATCGACTGGTGGCCGACCTCGCTCATCTTCAACCACGACGACCCGCAATGGGCGGACGTTCGGGTGCAGCGAGCGGTGAGCCTCTACCTCAACCGCCAGCAGCTCGTCGCCTTCGCCTATGGCGGCGCCGCGAGCGTCTCGACGACGCTCTACCCGCGCCATCCCGCGCTGGAGCCCTGCATCCGCGACCTCGATCCCGTCGTCGCGCGGCTGCGGACGAACGAGTACGACGTGCGGGCCGCGGACACGCTGATGCGGGAAGCCGGCGCGACGAAGGATTCCGGCGGGTTCTGGACACTCAGCGGCAAGCGGATGGGCGGCGACCTGTTCTGCACCACCTCGCTCAACGCCATCGCGCCCGCCATCGGGGAGCAGTTGCGCCGCGCCGGTTTCGAGGTCGCGGCGACCTCCCGCGCGGGCCACCGGGACGTGATCTGTTCCGGCCGCGCGGCGTGGTTCGTCCGGGGCCATGGCGGCTCCGTGAACGACCCGTCCCAGACGATGCGGCTGTATCACGAGCAATGGTATCGCCCGATCGGCGAGATGCCCTTGTGGCCCGCCCGCTGGCGTAACGACGCGTTCTCCGCGCTGACCGACGAGGTGGAGGCGCTGCCGCCGACCGAACCGCGCGTGCGCGACCTCGTCCGCCGCGCCTGAACCATCTGGCTGGAGGACCAGGTCGCCGTGCCGATCGCGGAGTTCTACCACCGCATCCCCTTCAACATGACCTACTGGACCAACTGGCCGTCGCCGAAGGCCCCCTACGCGCCGCCGACCTTCTGGGCCGACACGGGCTACCTCCTCCTCCTCGGCGTGAAGAAGGCGTCGCGCTGACGCGGATCGGCGGGGCGAGCGCATGAGCATCGGCATCGTCCTGCGCCGCCTCGGCATGGCGCTGCTCGTCATCTGGACGGCGAGCACGCTCATCTTCTTCGTCCCGCGCATCGCGCCCCGCAATCCCATCGAGGACAAGCTGCTGGAGGCGATGCAGCAGGGCGGCTCCGCCACCGCCATGCGCGCGCTGGTCGAGGTGTACAACGCCAAGTTCGGCCTGGACCTGCCGCTGTGGCGGCAATACGCGAACTCCCTCTCGGACATGGCGCGCTTCGACCTCGGGTATTCCATCGCCTAGTATCCCACGCGCACGATGGACATGATCCGGGACGGGCTGCCCTGGACCATCGGGCTGCTCGCGACGACGACGCTCCTGGGCTTCCTCATCGGCTCCGTCCTCGGCCCGCTGACGGTGTGGCGCGGGTCGTCGCGGGCCTACCGGATGCTCGTGCCGCTGCTGATGGTCACGTCGGCGGTGCCCTACTACCTCACCGGGCTCCTGCTCATCTACGTCTTCGCCTTCGAACTCGGCTGGTTCCCCCTCGGCGGCGGGACGGACATCCAGAACACGCGCGTCATGGGCTGGGCGCTCGCGGGCGACATCCTCTACCACTCCGTCCTTCCCGCCATCTCCGTGCTCCTCGCGACCGTCGGCACCTGGGCGCTCTCGATGCGCGGGATGATGGTGACGGTGCGGGGCGAGGACTTCATGACCTTCGCCGAGGCCATCGGGCTGCGGAACCGCCGCCGCTTCCTGCAATACGGCATCCGCAACGCCGTCCTGCCGCAACTCACGCTCCTCGCCCTCTCGCTCGGGCACATCCTGTCCGGGTCCATCCTCGTGGAACTCGTCTTCAGCTTCCCGGGACTGGGGCAGCAGCTCTACCGGGCGATCCAGCACCTCGACTACTTCGTCATCTACGGGGTCGTCTTCATCCTCATCTGCGCCATCGCGCTCGCGATGTTCGTGATGGACCTGATCTATCCGCTGCTCGACCCCCGGGTGCGGCAGGGTGAGGGCGGGTCGTGACCGCCACGGTTACCGCAGCGCCGCCCCGCTGGCGCACCGGGCTGCGGGAGGTGGGGCGCTACCTCCGCCGCAACCCCGCCCTCGACCGGACGGTGGACCTGCCGGTGGCCACGCCGACCTGCCCCTGCTTCGGCGGCCCCACTCTGACGGACCTCTACGTCACGTCCATGGGCGAGGCGCGCGACGCGCCGTGCGGCGCCCTCCTCGTCGTCAGGGGCCTCGGCGTGAGGGGACTTCCCGAGCCGCCCTTCGAGGGCTGACGCCCGTCAGCGCATCGCGTCCTGCGGCCGCCGGACGGTCGCCTGACGCTCCGACGCCCGGATCATCTCCGTCAGGTGCTGGCCCGCGCGGCGCACGTGTTCCATCACGCGCGTCGCCGCCAGATCCTCGTCCTGCGCCCGGATCGCCGCGATGATCCCCCAGTGCTCCCGGCTGATCGAGAGGCAGCGCGCGCGGGACCGCGGCAGACGGTCCGCCAGCGCGCCGATCAGGTTCGTGTACCGGATCGCCATCCGCAGCGCTTCCTCGTTGTGGTGCCCGTCATAGCAGATCGCGTGGAAGGCGCGATTCATCGCCTGGGTGTTGCCGAGGTCCCCCGCCCCGACCTCCGCGTCGTAGCGCCGTTGCAGGTCCTCCAGGGCGGCCATGTCGGCCTCCGCATGGTGGCGGACGAACCAGCGGAAGAGGAAGGGTTCGATGAGGGCGCGCACCTCGTGGATGTCGCGCAGGAAGTTCGCGTCGATCCCGCGCACGCTCGCGCCGCGGTTGGCGACGAAGGTCACGATGCCCTCGCCCTCCAGCCCGTGCAGCGCCTCCCGCACGGGGATGGAGCTCGTGTCGTAGCGCGCCGCGAGTTCGGCGATCTTGAGGCGTTCGCCCGGCCGCAGCCGACCCGCGACGATGTCGGTGCGGATGAGGTCGCGGAGCCGCGTGTAGCCGGCTTGCGCGGGCGTCGCGTCATCGTCCGCAGGCGGCGTGCTCAAGGGCAGGCACCGCTGAAATCCGGACCCGACAGCGCACTCCTCCCGCCCATGGTTCCCATCATGTATCATCTAGGTCGGATCGTCGTCACCGGTCGTGGGCCGCCCGGTGTTCATCCCGGAGCGCCCCCCACCCACCCGTCCAGGGCGCATCCTGCCCCGCCACTGCGCCTTTCCAGCCCGGGGGCGAAGGGGGCATGTCCGGCCCGGGTCCTGACGACTGTACCGGGCGATCAGGGAGAGCGGGGGCCGCCCGGAACGTCCGGGCGGTTTGACGCCGAACCGCGCGGCGCGCCGGGCCGTCCGGATTCGGCCGCAATCCTCAGGCCAGCGTGGTCAGGTCCTGGAACCAGTGCTGCGCCTGGACGTAGCCGCGGACGCCCCGGCCGAGCACGTGCGGGTTGGTGTCGTGCACCACGAAGACGAGGAGGGCCTGGTCCACAATCCGCACGTGCACGCGGGCCATCAGCCTGTCCTGTTCGGCGGGATCGAAGGAAGCGGTGGCGGCGTCGATCAGCCGGTCCGTCTCGGCGTCGCGGTAGTGCGACCAGTTCACGCCGGTGGGCGCAACCTGCCCGGAATGGAAGAAGCGGACGAGGGCGTAGAGCGGATCCGAGGTGACGTAGGCCACGTTGTTGGCGGTGATGCCGCGCATG
>CAXVWQ010000243.1:0-2628 GCA_964263755.1 Roseomonas sp.
GGCCCGCGTGACCCGCATCGCCGTGGACGCGACGGAGCCCGTCGCCGGCCCCATCCCGGGCGAGCGCATCACCGGCCGCGCCTTCGGGGAACTCGACCCGGCGGACCCGCCCAACGCCATCGTCACGGACCTCGGCCGCGCCCCGCGCAACGCCCGGGGGCGGGTGGACTACGTCGCCCGCTTCACCCTGACGAAGCCGGCGGACATGTCGCTCGCCAGCGGCGTGCTGTGGTACGACCTCGTGAACCGCGGCACGCCGGTAGAGCCGGGCCTCGGCGCCACCACCCCCGCGCAGTTCGGCCACGTCACCCTCATCAGCGGCTGGCAGGGCGACCTTCCGCAGACCGACCGGAACTGGGCGGTGGCCGTGCCGGTGGCGCGCAACCCCGACGGCTCCTCCATCACCGGCCCGGCGCTCGCCCGCCTCGCGGATTCGCGGCCCGGCACGCGGTCCCGCCCGCTCGTCCTCCTCGGCGCGGCGGTGACCTACGACGCTGCCTCGCTCGACACGTCGCGGGCGCGCCTCATCTCCAAGACCTCCGAACGGCGGACGGGCGAGGTGGAGGGCGTGCGGGAGATCCCGCCGGACGCCTTCGCCTTCGCCGACTGCACGACCGCGCCCTTCCCCGGCACCCCGAACCCCCGGATGCTCTGCCTCCGGGACGGCTTCGACCCGGCTCTGCTCTACGAACTGACCTACGACGTGCGCGACCCCCTCGTGCTCGGCGTGGGCATGGCCGCGATGCGCGACGTCGCGACCTTCTTCCGGCACGAGGCGCGGGACGATGCGGGGAACGCCAACCCCGTCGCCGGGCGGATCACCCATGCCGTCGCCCAGGGCATCTCGCAGTCCGGCAACGCGCTGAAGACCTTCCTCCACCTCGGCTTCAACCGGGACGAGGCGGGGCGGCGCGTGTTCGACGGCGCCAACCCGCACATCGCCGGCCGTCTCACCGCCGTGAACCTCCGCTTCGGCCTGCCGAGCGGATCCGGCACTTTGTATGAGCCGGGGGGCGAGGGCGTGCTGTGGTGGGAGCGGACGGAGGACGCGGCGCGCGGCCGCCCCGCCGCCGGGCTGCTGGACCGCTGCCGCGCCACGAACACCTGCCCGCTGATCTTCGAGACCTTCGGCGCGGCGGAGTTCAACGCCCGGCTGATGACCGCGGCCCTCGCGGGAACCGCGCTGCGCGGCGACGTGCCGCTGCCGGACAACGTCCGCCGCTACTACTTCCCCGGCACCACCCACGGCGGGGACAACGCCGGCGGCTTCGCCCACGCGCCGCAGCCGGCGGCGGGCTGCGTCATGCCGCGCAACCCGAACCCCGAGACGGAGACGATGAACGCGCTGCAGGTGGCGCTCGTGGAGTGGGTGGTGCGCGGCACGGCGCCGCCGCCGAGCGCCTTCCCCCGCTTCGCCGACCTGCGGGCCAACACCGCGGCGGCGATGGGCTGGCCCGCCATCCCCGGCGTCCCGGCGCCGACCGGGCTGGCGGTGGGGCTGATGGACTACGATTTCGGCGAGGCGCTGAACGCCAACGACTTCTCCGGCGCCATCACCCGCCAGCCGCCGGCGATCCGGCGGATCATCCCCGCGCTCATGCCGCGGGTGGATGCCGACGGGAACGAGGTGGGGGGCGTGCCCTCCGTCCTGCATGGGGCGCCGCTCGGCACCTACACCGGGTGGAACGTCGTGGCGGGCGGCTTCTTCCGCGGCCAGCCCTGCGGCGGCGGGCTGACGGGCGGCTACGTCCCCTTCGCCGCCACGCGGGCGGAGCGCGAGGCGGCGGGCGACCCCCGTGCGTCGCTGGAGGAGCGCTACGGCAGCGCGGAGGGTTATGTCTGCGCCGTCCGGGCGGCGGTCCGGCGGGGCGTGGAGGATCGGGTGCTGTTGCCGCGGGACGGAGAGCGGCTCGTCGAACAGTCGGCGGCCGGGCGCCACCTCCCGCCAGCCCCGGCGAACGGGGCGGCGCGGGAGGTGGCGGCCCGACTCTGCCGGGGATGACGGAAGCGGGGGCGGGCCCCCGGCCGCGTCGCCCGCGGTGCCCCGCCGCCGAACCGGACCCCGCTGGCAACGGGCGGCCGGTTCGTGTCTTGATGCGGCATGGCCTTCAAGGGAAAGCCGCCCGGTTCCGGGTCCGGCGAGATGTCGCGCAAGACGAAGGCGCTGCGCCCGCAGATCGCCCTGGAGGAGGACGCGATCGCCGAGGCGCGCCGCCTCCGCCGCGCCGGCCACGAGCCGCCGCAGATCGCCGAGGCCCTGTCGGCCCCGGTCGAGGAGGTGGAGAAGGCCCTCCTCGGCATGCGGATGCCGCGGCCGGAGACCACGCGGGGGACGCTGAACGTCACCCTCGCCGCGCACCGCTTCATCATGTCGGAGCGGAAGGGCGACGAACCGATGTGGGCGACGATGGACCGGCTGGTGGACGAGTTGCTCGGCCTGCGCCGCCGGGCCGCCCCCCTGCCGCGCCGCACCCGGGAGGAGGGGGTAGGCGACCTGCCCCTGTTCCCGCCGGCCTGATGCCCCCCGGCGCGGCGCGGGCCGCGGCCGTCGCGGTCGCGTGGCTCGGCATGATGGGGCCGGGCGATGTCGCGGCGCAGGGCGCCGGGCCGGAGCGCCGACCGCCGCCG
>CAXVWQ010000244.1:0-15921 GCA_964263755.1 Roseomonas sp.
TACACGCTGCCGAAGCACCTCGACGAGAAGGTGGCGTCGCTGCACCTCGCGAAGGTCGGCGCCACGCTCACGCAGCTCTCCGCCGCCCAGGCGTCCTACATCGGCGTGGAGAAGTCCGGGCCGTTCAAGGCGGAACAGTACCGCTACTGAGACGGCTGCCGCCGCGCCCCCTTCCCGGGGCGCGGCGGGGCATCGGCCACCGGACACCGCGTCGCCGGATGGGGCTGATCCGACCGCTCCCGCGAACGACATCCCCTGCACGGCGACATCATGCCCGGACGCGCCCGCACCATCCTCCGCCGCCTCGCCGTCACGGTCCTGCTGCCACTGGCCTTCGTTCTGATCGGCGTCTGGCAGTCCGGCCGCGGCGCCGCGCACCTCGCGGAGCTGGAGATCGAGCGCGAGCGTGCCGCGAAGGCCGTGGCCGTGCTGGCGGCGCGGGCGCCGCGGGACGGGCGCCCGGATCTCGGGATGCAGTTCCGGCGGGACGGCCAGAACTACAGCGGCCCCTACGCCCTCACCCAGGCGCGGGCCGCGCTGGACGACGCGGAGGTCGGCGTGACGATCGGGTGGTCGCGCCGCTACCTCCCGCCCGTGGTCGTCGCCGCCGCCGCGTCGGCCGCCGCCCTCTCCCTTCTCGTCCTGCTCGCCGCCTGGGCGCTGGGACGGCGCGGCCGGGCCTCGCGCGACTCCCTCGTCGCCGGGTTCTCCGTCGCCCGCCGGGCGCTGCCCTTCGTCCTCGCGGCCTCCGTCCTGCTGGCCACCGCCGCCGCCGTTCCCGCCCTGGCCTTCGAGGCCTCCGCCCTCCTCTCGGGCGGCTTCGGCTCCAGCGGCGGCATCAAGGTCCTCGTCATCGCCGGGATGGGCATCGTCGCCCTCCTCTGGATCGGGTTCGGCGCCATCCTCGGGCTGCGCCGGGCCGTCGCGGCCTTCTCGCCGGAGCCGGCGCCGGTGCTGGGCCGCCGCGTGTCGCGGGAGGAGGCGCCGGGGCTGTGGCGCCTCATGGACGACCTCGCCGCCCGCCTCGGCGCCCTGCGGCCGGACGACGTCGTGGTCGGGTTGACCGGGGGGTTCTTCGTCTCCTCCGGCCCGAAGGTCCTGCAGCCCGGCGGCGCGGCCCTCGCCGGACGCACCCTCTACGTGCCGCTCCCCTACCTCGCCCTGCTGCGGGAGGACGAGGTGGCGACGATCATCGGGCACGAACTGGCGCATTTCTCCGGGAACGACACGGAATACAGCCTGCGCTTCCTGCCGATCTACGTGGGCGTGGATCGCTCGCTGCACGCCCTCGTCACGGCCGGGGCGGGCGGCAAGGGCATCCCCGTCCTGCTCCGCCCCGCGCTCATGCTCGGGGACTTCGTCATGGAGCGGTTCGACCACGCCGTGCAGCACTGGAGCCGTCGCCGCGAGCTGGAGGCCGACGCCGCCGGCGCCGCCGTCACCTCCCCCGACGCCGCCGCGCGGGCGCTCGTCCGCACCGCCGCCCTCCGCCCCCGGATCGAGGAGGCGCTCGACCGCGCCGCCCGGGCGCCGGACGCGGCGGGCCCGGACCTCGTCGCCGGCATCCTCGGCCACGTGGTGGCGGAGGGGACCGACGACCCCGCCGCCCACCTGGAGGAGGAGGAGCCCCACCCCACCGACACCCACCCGCCGACCCGCGCCCGCCTCCTCGCGCTCGGCCGCCCGCCGGGGCCGGCGCTGCTGGCGGAGGCCGCGGTGCCGCCCCCGCCGGACGCCCTGGCGCGACTGGATGGCTACTTCGCCGACCCCGCCGCGATCGGCCGCGCCGCCACCGAGGACTTCCTCGGGGTGCTGCGGGAGGACCGGCGGGCCTTCCGGGCGGGACTGGAGGAGATGGCCCGGGAGGTGGAGCCGGACGAGGTGGTGTTGCGCGAGAACCTCCGTTCCGGCGGCCTGTTCATGATCGCCATGGGTGCCGTCTTCGCCCTTCTCGGCTTCGGGCTGCTCGCCTTCGACACGCCCGACGGGGAGGCGACGGTGACCTGGATCCTCATCGGATTCGGGCTTCTGTTCGGGACGGGCTTCGCCGCCTGGGGCGTCGTCCTGCTGCGCCGGCACGACCGGCCCTTCATCATCCTGCGGCCCGGCGAGGTGGCGGTCCCCGGCCTCGACGTGCCGATCGCCTGGCGGCACGTGCTCGGCCTGGACATCGTGGCGCAGGGGCGCGGCGCCACCGTGGCGTTGCTGCTGGCTCCCGCCGCGCCCTGGCCCCGGCGGGTGAAGGGCGGGGGGCGTGCGAAGCTGGACCGGGAGCGGCGTGTGGTGACCGTCTCGGCCACGCTGCCGCGCGGCATGAAGAGCCCGGCCTTCACCGAACTCGTCGGCCGTCACCGGCGCGCGGCCGAGGCGCGGCGGATGCTGGAGGAGGAGGTCTCGGCCACCGGGCCGCGCGGCCTCGACCCTTGGCTGAAGCGGCCGTAGGGGCATCGAACGTCCCGTCCGGGAAGTCCGGGCAATCTCGATCCCGGGGAAAGACGACCCTCACCATGCCCGTTCATGGGGCCTGACGGTGAAGGAGGTTCGAGACGCGGTCGGATGATCGGCGGCTCCCGACACATGCGGCGCGCGGGGGGGGCCGGACGCCACGCGAGAGTCCGACACCACGACCGGAACGCCCGGCGGAACCGGTCGTCAGCGGGATCGGACCGACGGACCGGCGCCGTCGGTGATCGTGCTCCGCTCGGCTCCGGGGCAGGACACCTGCCGGAGTCCGCGATGGTCCCAGGCGTGGCAGGCCGGCACGACGGCAGCGGTGGGCCGTTCGAGAAGCACGAGCAGGTCGCGACCCGACGCGTCCCGCCGCCACCCGACGCCGTTGGCGAGGCGCTCGACGAGGCGTTCGGGACGTCCCGAGGGATGGAGGGCGACGACCGCGACCGTCTCGGCGGCGGCGCCGTGGCTCACCGTGAGCGCGACGACCGGCCGCCCGGCATGCGTCCAGCCGCGCGGGGGGCGGAGGCGCGGCGCGTACGCCTCCTCCCAGGAGAGATGCGGCGTGTCGGCGCCGAGGGGGCGACGGTCGCCGACGACGGTGAGGAGGACGGACCGGTCCTCGGCCTCCCCGAGTTGCCACGCCTGCCAGAGAAGGCCGCCCGGCGCGGCGACCGTCACGTAGCCGGTCGGCCGGCCGCGCGCCCGGGCCGTCGCGGGTCGGGTGACCGTTGCCGCGGCGAGGGCGAGGACCGCGCGGCGGTTCATGCCCGACCGCCCGGGCCGCCGGGCGGCGCGGCGCCGGAAGGGCGGGGTGGTGAACCCGGCACGGGGGGACACGGGCCCATGCGCCGCTCAACGTCGCGCCGCCCGGGGGTGTTTCGCCGGCCGGCCCGCGTGGACACGGGTTTTCGCTGGACAGGGTCGGCAACGGGGCGTAAGGGCCCGCCCGCAGCGCGGCCGGGGCTTCCCCGGCCGCGCGTTCTTTCACGGGAACGCGGGAGACCTGGCCGTCGGCCGGGTCGCAGGCACCGCGGGCCTCCGGACCTAGGAGGGTTCACGCTCATGGCGAAGAAGATCGCCGGCTACATCAAGCTGCAGATCCCCGCGGGCAAGGCGAACCCGTCCCCGCCGGTCGGCCCCGCGCTCGGCCAGCGCGGGCTGAACATCATGGCCTTCGTGAAGGAGTTCAACGCGGCGACCCAGGGCATGGAGCCGGGGACGCCGACGCCGGTGGTCATCACCGCCTTCACCGACCGCACCTTCTCCTTCATCACGAAGACCCCGCCGAACACCTACTTCCTCATGAAGGCCGCGAAGCTGGAGAAGGGGTCGCAGACCCCGGGCAAGGGCGGATCGGTCGGCCGCGTGACGAAGTCGCAGCTGGTGGAGATCGCGAAGGTGAAGATGAAGGACATGAACTGCGAGACGGAGGAGGCGGCGGTTCGCATGCTCGCCGGCTCCGCGCGGTCCATGGGCATGACCGTGGTGGAGGGCTGAGCCGTGGCGAAGGTTTCCAAGCGGCTCCAGGCCGTCTCAGAGGGCGTTGACGCCGAGAAGGTATACGCCCTGACCGAGGCGGTGAGTCTCGCAAAGAAGGGCGCGACGGCGAAGTTCGACGAGACGATCGAGATCTCGATGAACCTCGGCATCGACCCGCGCCACGCCGACCAGATGGTGCGCGGCGTCGTCGGGTTGCCGAACGGCACGGGCAAGACCGTCCGGGTCGCGGTCTTCGCCCGCGGTCCGAAGGCGGAGGAAGCGCGTGCCGCCGGGGCCGACGTGGTCGGCGCCGAGGACCTGATGGAGACGGTCCAGGGCGGCACGATGGACTTCGACCGCTGCATCGCGACGCCCGACATGATGGGTCTCGTCGGCCGGCTGGGTAAGGTTCTCGGCCCGCGCGGGCTGATGCCGAATCCGAAGCTCGGCACCGTCACGATGGACGTGAAGGGTGCGGTTTCCGCCGCGAAGGCCGGTCAGGTGGAGTTCCGCGCCGAGAAGGCGGGGATCGTCCATGCCGGCATCGGCAAGGCCTCCTTCGACGAGGCGAAGCTGCTGGAGAACGCCAAGGCGTTCATCGACGCCATCCAGAAGGCGCGCCCGACCGGGGCGAAGGGCACCTACGTGAAGAAGGTGGCGCTGTCCTCCTCCATGGGGCGCGGCGTGAAGGTGGATCCGGCGACGCTGTCCGCCTGAGAGAATTCGCGGCGGCGCTTTCGCGCCGTCGCGGGCAGGGCGGGGTGACCCGTCCGAAACCTGTCCGAGACACGGTGTGGCCCAGTGCGGGCCTTGAAGCGGCGGCAGCCGCGCAACGGGGAGACGGGGTGCCTGACTTGATTCGGCGGGGACATCCTGCCGGGCTTGGCTCGCCCACCGGCTTGATCTGACAGGCGAACCGGGATTGCTCCTTTGAAGGAGCGATCCCCGTGTGAACCGGCGGACGGCCCTCCACCAGCCATCCGCCATCGTCGGAGACGTGCGTTGGATCGTACGGAGAAGCGCGAGTTCGTCGCGACCCTCGGTGCGGTGTTCGCGGAGACCTCCTTCGTGCTCGTGGCCCGGAATGACGGGCTGACGGTCGCGGCGGTGGACGACCTGCGGCGCCGCATGCGGGCGGCCGGGGCGACCTACAAGGTCGCGAAGAACCGGCTCGCCACCCTCGCCCTCGACGGCACCCGTTTCCAGGCCATCGCGCCCCTGCTGAAGGGCCCGACCGCGCTCGCGTGGTCCCGGGATCCCGTGGCGGTGTCGAAGACGGCGCTGGAGTTCGCCCGGACCAACGAGAAGTTCGTGGTCCTCGGCGGCGCGCTCGGGACGCAGTTGCTCAACCCCGCCGGGGTGAAGTCGCTGTCCGAGCTGCCGTCGCTCGAAACCCTGCGGGCGCAGCTGGTCGGTCTGATCCAGACCCCGGCGACGCGCATCGCGGGCATCCTGCAGGCTCCGGCCGGGCAGGTGGCGCGGTTGCTGAAGGCATACGCCGACAAGGCGAACGCCGGAGAGGAGACGGCGGAAGCCGCCTGAGACCATGTCCGGCCGGCACGGTTGCCGGCCCGGACCGAGACCATCAAGCCAAGCCATCAGATCAGGAAAGATAGAGACATGGCCGATCTCGCGAAGCTCGTTGACGAGCTGTCCACCCTCACGGTCCTCGAGGCCGCGGAGCTGTCCAAGCTGCTCGAGGAGAAGTGGGGCGTCTCCGCCGCCGCCCCGGTCGCCGCCGCCGCGGCCGCCCCGGCCGGTGGCGGCGCCGCCGCCGCGCCGGTCGAGGAGCAGACCGAGTTCACGGTGATCCTCGCCGCCGCCGGCGACAAGAAGATCAACGTGATCAAGGAGATCCGCACCATCACCGGCCTGGGCCTGAAGGAGGCCAAGGATCTCGTCGAGGGCGCGCCGAAGACCGTGAAGGAAGCGGTCTCGAAGGACGAAGCGGAGAAGATCCGCAAGGTCCTCGAGGAGAACGGCGCCAAGGTCGAAGTCAAGTAACCTTCGATTTGGGCGTGACACCCCGGCCCGGGCCGCCTATATGGCCGGGGTGCAGACATGATGTTCGGGCCGGGCGGGAACCCTATGGGTTGCCGCCCGTGCCCGTTTTTCGCTGGGATGGGCGCCCCATCGGCGACCTCCGGCAGGACATCGGCCCGCACGGGATTGGGCGGTTCGCTGCGTGGGCGCGCGGCGGACGGGCAGAGGGAAGCAGGACTGCATGAACGCGATCAGCAAGGGTTTCGACGGCAAGGGTTTCGGCACCCGCAAGCGTCTGCGGAAGTCCTTCGGGCGGTTGCCCGAGGTGGCGCCGATGCCCAACCTGATCGATGTCCAGCGCGCGTCCTACGAAGGGTTCCTCCAGATGGAGGTGCCGGCGGACCAGCGGACTCAGACTGGGCTACAGGAAGTGTTTCGCGGCGTTTTCCCGATCAACGACTTCGCCGGCCGGGGCTCGCTTGAGTTCGTGCGCTACGAGTTCGAGGAGCCGAAGTACGACGTCGAGGAGTGCATCCAGCGCGGGCTGACCTTCGCGGCGCCCTTGAAGGCCCACCTGCGCCTCATCGTCTGGGACATCGACGAGGACACCGGTGCCAAGTCGATCCGCGATATCAAGGAGCAGGGCGTCTACATGGGGGACATCCCCCTCATGACGGAGAACGGCACGTTCATCGTGAACGGCACCGAGCGTGTCATCGTGTCGCAGATGCACCGCTCGCCCGGGGTGTTCTTCGACCACGACAAAGGTAAGACGCACTCGTCCGGCAAGTATCTCTTCGCGGCGCGGGTGATCCCCTATCGCGGCTCGTGGCTCGACTTCGAGTTCGACGCGAAGGACATCTGCTACGTCCGCATCGACCGGAAGCGGAAGCTGCCGGCCACCACCCTCCTCCTGGCGCTCGACGGGGCGGAGACGGCCGCGGCGCGTGTGGGGCGAGAGACGCCGCTGGAGGCCTCCGAGGTCCGCGGCATGGATTCGACGGAGATCCTCTCCGCCTTCTACGGGCAGGTCGCGTTCACGCGCGGGCCGCAGGGGTGGTCGCGGCCCTACAACCCCGACGGGTTCCGAGGCGCCAAGCTGATCGAGGACCTGGTGGACGCCGCGACGGGCAAGGTCGTGGCGCCGAAGGACACGAAGATGACCCCGCGCGCCGCGAAGAAGATCGCGGAGGACGGCACGAAGGAGGTCCTCGTCGGGCGCCTCGACCTGATCGGCCGCTTCGTCGCGGAAGATCTCGTGGACATGCAGACGGGCGAGATCCACGCCGAGGCCGGCGACGAGCTGACCGAGGCGAAGCTCGCGGCGGTCGAGGCCGCCGGTTACGACAACCTTCCGACGCTCGCCATCGACCAGAGCGTGGGGCCGTGGATCCGCAACACGCTCGCGGTGGACAAGAATTCCAACCGCGACGACGCGCTGATGGACATCTACCGCGTCATGCGCCCCGGCGAGCCGCCGACGCCGGAGACGGCGGAGACGCTGTTCCGCGGCCTGTTCTTCGACCCCGACCGCTACGACCTCTCGGCCGTCGGCCGCGTGAAGATGAACATGCGTCTCGGCTTCTCCATGGAGCAGGCGCCGGACACGCAGCGCACGCTCCGCAAGGAAGACATCGTCGCGACGGTCCGCACGCTGCTGGAGCTGAAGGACGGCAAGGGGCAGATCGACGACATCGATAACCTCGGCAACCGCCGGGTGCGCTCGGTCGGCGAGCTGATGGAGAACCAGTACCGCGTCGGGCTGCTGCGGATGGAGCGCGCGATCAAGGAGCGCATGGGGTCGGTGGACATCGACACCGTCATGCCGACCGACCTCATCAACGCGAAGCCGGCGGCGGCGGCGGTGCGCGAGTTCTTCGGCTCGTCGCAGCTGTCGCAGTTCATGGACCAGACGAACCCGCTGTCCGAGGTGACGCACAAGCGCCGCCTGTCGGCGCTTGGCCCGGGGGGCCTGACGCGGGAGCGCGCGGGCTTCGAGGTTCGCGACGTGCACCCGACGCATTACGGCCGCATCTGCCCCATCGAGACGCCGGAAGGGCCGAACATCGGCCTCATCAACTCCCTCGCGACCTTCGCGAAGGTGAACAAGTACGGCTTCATCGAGACGCCCTACCAGATGGTGCGCGACGGCAAGATCACGGGCGAGCCGATCTACCTCTCCGCCATGCAGGAGGAGAAGCTCGTCGTCGCCCAGGCGGATGCCGAGGTAGACCGGGAGACCGGCTCCTTCCTGTCCGAGCTCGTGTCGGTTCGGCAGGGCTCCGACTTCCGGCTGGTGCGGCCGGAGGAGGTGACGGCGATCGACGTCTCGCCGAAGCAGCTGGTGTCCGTCGCCGCGGCGCTCATCCCGTTCCTCGAGAACGACGACGCGAACCGGGCGCTCATGGGCTCGAACATGCAGCGCCAGGCCGTGCCGCTCGTGCAGTCGGACGCGCCGCTCGTCGGCACGGGGATGGAGGCTGCGGTCGCGCGGGACTCCGGCGCCTCCATCGTCGCGCGTCGCGACGGAATCGTGGACTCCATCGACGGCGCCCGCATCGTGGTGCGCGCGG
Organism: Roseomonas sp.; assembly: GCA_964263755.1. Lineage (GTDB taxonomy): Bacteria > Pseudomonadota > Alphaproteobacteria > Acetobacterales > Acetobacteraceae > Roseomonas. Next base: position 8,490 of record CAXVWQ010000244.1, read on the forward strand.
CGGGCGAGGACGGGACGACGCGGGGCGTGGACATCTACCGCCTCCGCAAGTTCCAACGGTCCAACCAATCCACCTGCATCAACCAGCGGCCTCTCGTGAAGGTCGGCGAGGAGGTGCGGTCGGGCGACATCATCGCCGACGGTCCGTCCACGGAACTCGGCGAACTTGCCCTCGGGCGGAACGTTCTCTGCGCGTTCATGCCGTGGAACGGTTATAACTTCGAGGACTCCATCCTCATCTCCGAGCGCATCGCGCGCGACGACGTCTTCACCTCGATCCATATCGACGAGTTCGAGGTGAGCGCGCGCGACACGAAGCTCGGCCAGGAGGAGATCACCCGCGACATCCCGAACGTCGGCGAGGAGGCGCTGCGCAACCTCGACGAGGCTGGCATCGTCTATATCGGCGCCGAGGTGATGCCGGGCGACATCCTCGTCGGCAAGGTCACGCCGAAGGGTGAGAGCCCCATGACGCCGGAGGAGAAGCTCCTCCGCGCCATCTTCGGCGAGAAGGCGTCGGACGTGCGCGACACGTCGCTCCGCCTTCCGCCGGGCGTGTCCGGCACGATCGTCGACGTGCGCGTCTTTTCCCGCCGCGGCGTGGACAAGGACGAGCGCGCCATGGCGATCGAGCGCGCGGAGATCGAGCGGCTCGCGAAGGACCGTGACGACGAGCGGGCCATCCAGGAGCGGTCCTTCACCGGGCGGATGCGCGAGAAGTTGCTGAACCGCAAGGCGGCGGGTGGCTTCAAGGGCGTGAAGCAGGGCACGGTCATCACCGACGAGGTGCTCGACGAGTTCAACCGCATGACGTGGCGCCAGATCGGCGTCTCGGACGACGCCACCCAGGCGGAGATCGAGTCCCTCAAGCGCGAGTTCGATGCGGCGATCGAGCGCCTGCAGAAGCGCTTCGAGAACAAGGTCGAGAAGCTGCAGCGCGGCGACGAGCTGCCGCCCGGCGTGATGAAGCAGGTGAAGGTGTTCGTCGCGGTGAAGCGCAAGCTCCAGCCCGGCGACAAGATGGCCGGCCGCCACGGCAACAAGGGCGTCGTCTCCCGCGTCGTGCCGATCGAGGACATGCCGTTCCTCGAGGACGGGTCGCCGATCGATCTCGTGCTCAACCCGCTCGGCGTGCCGTCGCGGATGAACGTCGGGCAGATCCTGGAGACGCACCTCGGCTGGGCCTGCGCCAACCTCGGCAAGCAGATCGGCGAGCTCGTGGAGGATTACCGGCGCGCCGGCGCCGCCCGCGAGCCCCTCATCGACAAGCTCGGCGAGGTGTTCGACGGCGAGACGATGACGGCGATCAGCAGTCTCGGCGAGGAGGAACTCCTCGACCTCGGCGAGAACCTCCGCAAGGGCGTGCCGATCGCGACGCCGGTTTTCGACGGCGCGCGACCGCAGGACATCGAGCACATGCTCGACCTCGCGGGGCTCGACCGTTCGGGGCAGGTGACGCTGGTGGACGGCCGCACGGGGGAGAACTTCGAGCGGAAGGTCACCGTCGGCTACATCTACATGCTGAAGCTGCATCACCTCGTGGACGACAAGATCCACGCGCGCTCCATCGGCCCCTACTCCCTCGTTACCCAGCAGCCGCTGGGCGGCAAGGCGCAGTTCGGCGGCCAGCGTTTCGGCGAGATGGAGGTGTGGGCGCTCGAGGCCTACGGCGCCGCCTACACCTTGCAGGAGATGCTGACGGTGAAGTCGGACGACGTGTCGGGCCGCACGAAGGTCTACGAGGCCATCGTGCGCGATCAGGACACGTTCGAGGCGGGCATCCCGGAATCCTTCAACGTGCTGACGAAGGAACTGAAGTCGCTCGGCCTCAATGTCGATCTCGAGATTCGACCGAACACCTGAGGCATTGACCTAGAGGATCGCGCCGGCCCCTTTGCCAGCGGGGCCGGTCGCTGATGTTGCCGTGGCATGCCGCGGCACGCTGGACGCAGAAGGAAGGCCCATGAACGAGCTGATGAAGATCCTTGGCCAGACGGGCCAGGCGGTCACCTTCGACCAGATCAAGATCACCATCGCCTCCCCGGAGCAGATCCGCTCCTGGTCCTACGGCGAGATCAAGAAGCCGGAGACGATCAACTACCGCACCTTCAAGCCGGAGCGGGACGGGCTGTTCTGCGCCCGCATCTTCGGCCCCATCAAGGACTACGAGTGCCTTTGCGGCAAGTACAAGCGGATGAAGTTCCGCGGCATCATCTGCGAGAAGTGCGGCGTCGAGGTGACGCTGGCGAAGGTGCGGCGCGAGCGCATGGGCCACATCGAACTGGCGTCGCCCGTCGCGCACATCTGGTTCATGAAGTCGCTTCCGTCGCGCGTCGGGCTGATGGTCGATATGAGCTTGAAGGAGCTGGAGAAGGTCCTCTACTTCGAGTCCTACGTCGTGCTGGAGCCCGGCCTGACGGACCTGAAGCTGCACCAGCTGCTGACCGAGGATGCCTATCAGCAGAAGCAGGATGAGTTCGGGGAGGATGCGTTCACCGTCGGCATCGGCGCCGAGGCGGTGAAGCAGATGCTCACCGGCATCGAGCTGGGCAAGGAAAGCGTGCGTCTGCGCGCCGACCTGAAGGAGACGACCTCCGAGGCGAAGCGCAAGAAGCTCGTCAAGCGCCTGAAGCTCATCGAGAGCTTCATGGAAGGCGGCGCTCGCCCGGAGTGGATGATCCTCGACACCGTGCCGGTCATCCCGCCGGAACTTCGCCCGCTCGTGCCTCTGGATGGCGGCCGCTTCGCGACATCCGACCTGAACGACCTCTATCGCCGCGTGATCAACCGGAACAACCGGTTGAAGCGCCTCATTGAACTGCGCGCGCCCGACATCATCGTGCGCAACGAGAAGCGCATGTTGCAGGAGGCGGTGGACGCCCTGTTCGACAATGGTCGTCGCGGTCGCGCGATCACCGGAGCGAACAAGCGCCCCTTGAAGTCCCTGTCGGATATGCTGAAGGGCAAGCAGGGGCGCTTCCGGCAGAACCTGCTGGGCAAGCGCGTGGACTACTCTGGACGGTCCGTCATCGTCGTCGGACCCGAACTGAAGCTGCATCAGTGCGGGCTGCCGAAGAAGATGGCGCTCGAGCTGTTCAAGCCGTTCATCTACTCGAAGCTGGAGAAGTACGGCCACGCCACCACCATCAAGGCCGCGAAGCGGATGGTGGAGAAGGAGCGCCCGGAGGTGTGGGACATCCTGGAGGAGGTCATCCGGGAGCATCCCGTCCTGCTGAACCGCGCACCGACGCTCCACCGCCTCGGCATCCAGGCCTTCGAGCCCGTGCTGATCGAGGGCAAGGCGATCCAGTTACACCCGCTCGTCACCACTGCCTTCAACGCGGACTTCGACGGTGACCAGATGGCCGTCCACGTCCCGCTGTCGCTCGAAGCGCAGCTGGAAGCCCGCGTGCTGATGATGTCCACGAACAACATCCTGTCCCCCGCGAACGGCAAGCCGATCATCGTGCCGTCGCAGGACATCGTCCTCGGTCTTTACTACCTGTCGCTGGAGACGCCGGAGTTCCGGGTGGCGGAGGATGACAAGGCTCCGGCCTTCGCGGACATGGGTGAGATCGAGATGGCGCTCGCGCGCGGCACGGTCACCGTCCACTCCAAGATCCGGGCGCGTCGGAACGCCATGACGGCCGACGGCAAGACGGTGACGGAGCGCGTGGTGACGACGCCGGGGCGGATGATGATGGGGGCGCTGCTGCCCCTGCATCCGAACCTGCCCTACTCCCTCGTCAACCGCATGCTGACGAAGCGATCCGTGTCGGACGTCATCGATAACGTATACCGGCACCACGGCCAGAAGGAGTCGGTGATCTTCGCCGACCGCCTCATGGGCCTCGGCTTCCGCAACGCGGCGAAGGCCGGCATCTCGTTCGGCAAGGACGACATGATGATCCCCGCCGAGAAGGAGGGGATGATCGCACGCACGAAGAACGAGGTGAAGGAGTTCGAGCAGCAATACCTCGACGGCCTCATCTCCGCGGGCGAGCGCTACAACAAGGTGGTGGACGCCTGGTCGCGCGCGACGGAGGAGGTCGCGGGCGCCATGATGAAGGAGATCTCGAAGCAGGAGGCGGGCAAGCCGACCAATTCGGTCTGGATGATGTCGCACTCCGGCGCGCGTGGATCGCCGGCGCAGATGCGTCAGCTCGCGGGGATGCGCGGCCTCATGGCCAAGCCGTCGGGCGAGATCATCGAGCAGCCGATCATCTCCAACTTCAAGGAGGGGCTGACGGTCCTCGAATACTTCAACTCCACCCACGGCGCCCGGAAGGGCCTCGCGGACACGGCGCTGAAGACCGCCAACTCCGGCTATCTCACGCGTCGTCTGGTGGACGTGGCGCAGGACTGCATCATCGTGGACGATGACTGCGGAACCGAGCGCGGCATCACCGTCCGGGCGGTGGTGGACGCTGGCGAGGTGGTCTCCTCGCTCTCCGAGCGCATCCTCGGCCGCACGATCCAGCGTGACGTGACGACGGGCGAGGGCGGCGCGGTGGTCGTGCCGCGCGGCACCCTCGTCGACGAGGTGGCGGCGGAGGCGGTGGAGCAGTCCGGCGTCGAGGAGATCTACATCCGATCCGTGCTGACCTGCGACGCGCGGGTCGGCGTCTGCGGCATGTGCTACGGCCGCGACCTCGCGCGCGGCACGCCGGTGAACACCGGCGAGGCGGTGGGCGTCATCGCCGCGCAGTCCATCGGGGAGCCGGGCACGCAGCTGACGATGCGGACGTTCCACATCGGTGGCGCGGCACAGCGGACGGCCGAGCAGTCCATGGTGGAGGCGACGGCGGACGGCACCGTGAAGGTGGTGAACCGCAACGTCGTCACCAACTCCGACGGCGCGACGATCGTCATGTCGCGCAACTGCGAGATCGTGCTGAGCGATGCACAGGGGCGGGAACGCGCGCGCTACCGCGTGCCTTACGGCGCGAAGATCCTCGCGGATGACGGGGCGGCCGTGGCCCGGCAGCAGAAGCTGGCGGAATGGGACCCCTTCACCTTGCCGATCATCGTCGATCGTGCGGGCATGGTGGACTACGCCGACCTGAACGAGGGCATCACGCTCTACGAGGAGACGGACCCGGTGACGGGACTGACTTCCAAGGTGGTGCGGGAGCCGGTGGAGCGCGGGAAGACGGCCAACCTGCGGCCGGCGATCGTGCTGATGGAGAAGGGCAAGGAGATCGCGCGGATCAACGTCCAGCCCTCCACCATCCTCAACGTGGAGCGCGGAGCGGTGGTGCATGCGGGCGACGTGATCGCGCGTCTTCCCCGCGAGTCGTCCAAGACCCGCGACATCACGGGCGGCCTGCCGCGCGTGGCGGAGCTGTTCGAGGCGCGGCGTCCGAAGGATGCGGCGATCATCTCGGACGTGGATGGGCGCGTGGAGTTCGGGAAGGACTACAAGGCGAAGCGTCGCATCGTCGTCACGCCGGAGATGGTGGGCGATGAGCAGCCTGCGGCGCGGGAATACCTCGTGCCGAAGGGCAAGCACGTGTCGGTGCAGGAAGGCGACTATGTGCGGGCGGGCGATCCCCTCGTGGACGGCCCCCGCGTGCCGCACGACATCCTGCGGGTGCTCGGCGTGGAGGCACTGGCCAATTACCTCGTCAACGAGATCCAAGACGTCTATCGGCTGCAGGGCGTGAAGATCAACGACAAGCATATTGAGGTAATCGTTCGTCAGATGCTGCAGAAGGTCGAGGTCATGGACGGCGGCGACACGACCTACCTCGTCGGCGAGCAGGTGGACCGCATCGAGTTCGACATCGAGAATGAGAAGCGGCTTGAGGCGAAGGAACGGCCTGCGCGCGCCGAGCCGGTCCTCCAGGGTATCACCAAGGCGTCGCTCCAGACCAACTCCTTCATCTCCGCCGCGTCGTTCCAGGAGACGACGCGGGTGCTGACGGAGGCCGCGGTGGCGGGCAAGGTGGACCGGCTGGAGGGGCTGAAGGAGAACGTCATCGTCGGGCGTCTCATCCCCGCCGGGTCCGGCGCGGTGATGAACCGCCTCCGCGCGGTCGCGGCGGCCCGGGACAAGACGCGTCTCCCGGTTTCGCAGCCGGCTCTCGCCTCGCCAGCCGAAGCGGCGGAGTAGCCCCGCTTGCGCCGACGGTCGGCGGGCGCGGGAAACCGCTCGCGCCGGCCGGTTCCGATGGCGTGTTAATGCTTGACTCAAGGGGGGGAGGGGGATAGGTGTCCGCCCCTCCCGGATGGGTCAGGCGATCGCGCCGGTTCACTGGGTCTGGACGACAGTACCGCGTCGCCTGCGCCGCCCGCCACTTGGCAGGACACAGGCCGGGGATGAAACGAGGTGCCCGCCGGGCCGCATCACGCGGCAAGGCGGGCGGTTTCGCTTGGGAACTGGGGTCCGCTGGATAGTCTGAAGGGGCGTCATGCCGACGATCAACCAGCTCATCGCGCAAGGGCGCACACCGAAGCCCACGCGGAACAAGGTGCCTGCCCTGCAGGAATGCCCGCAGCGGCGCGGGGTTTGCACGCGCGTCTACACGACGACGCCGAAGAAGCCGAACTCCGCGCTCCGCAAGGTGGCGAAGGTTCGACTGACCAACGGGTTCGAGGTGGTGTCCTACATCCCCGGCGAGGGTCACAACCTGCAGGAGCACTCCGTGGTGCTGATCCGCGGCGGGCGCGTGAAGGACCTGCCGGGCGTGCGCTACCATATCCTGCGCGGCGTGCTGGACACACAGGGCCTTCCGAAGCGGCGCAAGCGGCGCTCGCTCTACGGCGCCAAGCGGCCGAAGTGAGGGGCTGAGAGATGTCGCGTCGTCACCGTGCGGAGAAGCGCGAAGTCCTCCCGGACCCGAAGTTCGGGGACGTTGTGCTCAGCCGTTTCATGAACGTCCTGATGTACGACGGGAAGAAGAGCACGGCCGAGGGGATCGTCTACGGGGCGATGGATACGCTCAAGCGCCGTGGCGGCGCGAACGCGGATCCGCTGCGGACCTTCCACGAGGCGATGGAGAACGCAAAGCCGGCCGTCGAGGTCCGGTCCCGTCGCGTCGGTGGGGCGACCTACCAGGTGCCGGTGGAAGTGCGGCCGGAACGCCGTCAGGCGCTGGCGATCCGGTGGCTGATCGAGAGCGCGCGGAAGCGCGGCGAGCACACGATGGAAGACCGCCTGTCGGCCGAGCTGATGGACGCGGCGAACAATCGTGGGTCGGCCGTGAAGAAGCGCGAGGACACCCATCGGATGGCAGAGGCCAACAAGGCCTTCTCGCACTACCGCTGGTAACAGACAGAAATTCGGGGCGCAGGTCATGGGCAAGGCGAAGTTCGAGCGGACGAAGCCGCACTGCAACATCGGCACGATCGGGCACGTGGATCACGGCAAGACGTCGCTGACGGCGGCGATCACGAAGGTGCTGGCGAAGTCGGGTGGTGCGACGTTCACG
>CAXVWQ010000245.1:0-4271 GCA_964263755.1 Roseomonas sp.
CCCCCGTCGCCGCCCGCGGCGGCGTGGCGCCGTCCCGGGGCGGGCGCCGTGCGGGCGGGTGACACCCTCCGCGGCCACGGCTTTCTCGATGCGCCCGACGCGACCCTGCGCATCCCCGCCGGCTGGGCCGCGACGGCGCGCGACGACGGCGCCCTCCTCCTGGAGCCCACGCCGTGACGCCCCTCGCCGAGGCCGCGCGGCGCGAGGGGTTCCGCGCGATGCTGGAGGGCCTCGCCGACCGGATGCAGGACTCGCTCCTTGCCGCCGCCCTCTCCCCCGTCGCGCGGGAGGGAATGGACTGCGCCGCCGCCCTGTTCCTTCCCGACGGGCGGGTGCTGGCGCAGGCGCGGTCGCTCCCGCTCCTCCTCGGCGGGATGATCCCGGCCGTGCGCGGCATCCTCGATGCCTTCCCCGCCGCGATGATGCGGGATGGCGACGGGTTCCTGATGAACGATCCGTGGAGCGGCGGGACGCACCTTCCCGACTTCATCGTCCTGCGCCCGGCGCTGGCGGATGGGCGCGTCGTCGCGATCGCCGCGACGATCCTGCACCACGCCGATGTCGGCGGCCTCGCGCCCGGTTCGGTGCCACCGGACTCGCGCGACGTCTTCCAGGAGGGCCTGCGCGTGCCGCCGGTGCGCTGGCGCGCCGGGGGCGTGGAGGAGCCGGGCCTCGCGACGATCCTCCGCGCCAACTCGCGCGCCCCCGCCATCCTCGCGGGCGACCTGGAAGCGCAGTGGGCCGCCGTCTCCCTCGGCGCCCGCGACCTCGCCGCGATCGCCGGCGGGGCCTTCGCGGCGGACGCCGAGGCGCTGCTCGCCGCCGGGTGCGACGGCCTCGCGGCCGCGCTCGACGCCCTGCCGGCGGGCGAGGCGCACGCCGAGGCCGCCCTGGAGGGCGACGGCATCACGCCCGCCCCCGTCCTCATCCGCGTCGCGCTCCGCCGCGCGCCCGGGCCGCGCCTTGTCGCCGATTTCGCGGGAACGGCGCCGCAGACCGCGGGGCCGGTGAACGCCGCGCCCTCCGGCCTCCTCGCCGCCGCCTTCGCCGTGCTGCGGCGCCTCGCCCCGGAGGCGCCGGCGAATGCCGGGATGCTCGAACTCCTCGACCTGCGGTTGCCGGAGGGCAGCGTGGTGAACCCGCGCTTCCCCGCGCCGGTGAACGCCCGCACCGCGACGGTGAAACTCGCCTGCAACGCGATGCTCACGGCGCTGGCGGACCTCTCTCCGGGCGAGGCGCCCGCCTCCAACGCCGGCGTCGCCGTCGTCCTCTCCGCCGCGGGGACCGACGGCGCGGGCGAACGGTGGATGTTCACCGAGATCGTCGCGGGGGGCGCGGGCGGGCGCCCCGACGGTTCCGGCCTCCCCGGCCTCTCAGCCGACGTGTCGAACGCCCGCAACCTCCCCGCCGAGGCGCTGGAGGCGGTGGCGCCCGTGCGGGTGGAGGAGATCGCGCGCCGCCGCGGCTCCGGCGGGACCGGCCTGCACCGCGGCGGCGACGGCGTGCGGCGCGCCTACCGCCTCCTGTCCGGGGAGGGCGAGATCTCCTATCGTGGCGAGCGGCACGTCACCGGCGCCCCCGGCGCACGCGGCGGCGGCCACGGCGCCACCGCCGCGGCGCGGATCGAGCGGGCGGACGGGACGGTGCTGCACCTGCCGTCGAAGGCGCGGGCCGCGTGGCGCGCGGGCGACCGGCTGGTGATCGAGACGGCGGGCGGCGGCGGCTGGGGCGCGCCAACGGGGGGAGAGACGGAATGAGGTTCGCGATCACGCGCCGCGCGGCGCTCGCCGCGCCGGCGGTCCTGGCCCTCCCCGCGGAGGCGCAATCCTGGCCGACCCGCCCGATCCGCATCATCGTCCCCTTCCCGCCCGGCGGCTCCACGGACCTCCTCGCGCGCCGCCTCGCGGACCGCCTGTCCTTCACCCTCGGCGTTCCCGTCGTCGTGGAGAACCGTCCCGGCGCGGGCGGCACCGCCGGCGCCGACCTCGTCTCCAAGTCGCCGCCGGACGGGCACGCGCTGCTCATGGGCGTCACCGGCTCCAACGCCATCGCGGCGAGCCTCTTCCCCAACCTGCCCTACGATGCCGTCGCGGGCTTCGCGCCCGTCGCGCGGCTCGTCTCTGCACCGCTCGTGCTCGTCGCGCATCCCGGGACGGGGGTGACGGACGTGGCGGGCTACGTCGCCGCCGCGCGCGCGACGCCGGGCGCGGTCACCTACGCCACGCCGGGCAACGGCACCTCCATGCACCTCACCGGCGTCATGTTCGGGCTGCGGACGGGGACGGAGCTACAGCACGTGCCCTACCGCGGCTCGGCGCAGGCCATGACCGACCTCGTCGGAGGGCAGGTGCGCTCGGCCTTCGCCGACCTTCTCGTCGCGCTGCCCCATGTCCGTGGCGACGCCGTGCGCGCGCTCGCGGTGACGGGCGCGGAGCGGCACCCGCTGCTGCCGGAGGTGCCGACGGTCGCGGAGAGCGGCGTCGCGGGCTTCCGGGCCGAATCCTGGCAGGGCCTCTTCGCGCCGCCCGGGACCCCGCCCGCGATCCTCTCGCGCCTTCACGCCGAGGTCGCGCGCGCCATGGCCGATCCCGAGATCCGCGACGCCTTCGCGCGCCAGGGCTTCCGGGTGGAGGCGACGGACCCCGCCGACTTCGCCGCCTTCGTGCGCGCCGAGGTTGCGACCTGGGGCGAGGTCGTCCGCGCCGGCGGGGTGCGCGCGGACTGACCGGGCGGGCGCGGCGTCGCCCGGCGATCACGCGCCGGGGCGGAGGCCTTCGACGCCTCGCGCCTGCTGATGAACCCTCGATGGGCTGGCCCACCGCGGTGACTGGGGCGGGGTGGCGGGTGCAGGCGGCTCGCCACCTTCACCATGCGCGCCGAGGGTGTGGAGGTTGTGACCGGGGGGCAAGCCAACCACCGTGGCCGCCGCCTGCCAGGGCATTGAAAAGGCTGGCGGACCCGACACGATTCGAACGTGCGACCTTTGCCTTCGGAGGGCAACGCTCTATCCAGCTGAGCTACGGGTCCGTCACCCTGTCCTTAACCCCTCATGGTCATCAGGGAAACCCCCTCACGCCGCGCGGGCCATGCCGGGGGCCGCCGCCATGGCGAGGGAGGCGCGCCGCGTCGCCTCGGTGCGGGCGGTCCAGCCGCGGCCGAAGGTGTCGAAGGTGGGGAGCGAGCGGTAGTGGGCCATCCGGCCCTCCGCGAGGCCGGCGATCACCGCCTCCGGCCGGCACGCGGCGACCGCGGCGAGGGTGATGGGGCCGATCGAGCCGTCCTGCGCCGCGCCGACCGCCTTCTGCAGGAGGCGGGCCGCCCGCCCCGGGCCCGCGTTCACGCCGACGTCGAAGACCGAGAGATCCACGCCCGGCGGCAGGGCGTCGCAGCGCAGGGGGATCCAGTAGAAGCTGCGGTAGATCTCGCGCGCCTCGGCGTGGGTGAGGCCGCGGATCTCGTCCACGGTGACCTCGCGATCCCGGAAGGCGGCCAGCGTGGCGAGGGTGATGCCGAGGTTGGTCGCGCCGCCGGGGTCGCGGGGGTGGTCCACGAAGCCGCCCTCGTGCGCCAGGACGGGGGCGAGGCAACGGTCGAACCGGTCCTCCGCGGCGCGGCAGGTGTTGGCGGGGTCCGGCACCGGCATCGGGGCGAGCGGCACCGACGCGGCGAGGGGCTGCGGCCGGTCCGCATCGTTGGCGGGGAGGCGGGCCTCCTGCAATCGGCCGAAGATCGCGTCCTTCTCCCGCGAGCCCTGGGAGGAGCCGATCCAGAAGTTCACCACCGCCGCGAAGGCCGCGCCGAGGGCGCCGACGGTGACGTTCACCACCGAGGCGACCTGCGGGTCGAAGGCCGCGTCGCCGCCGAGGGTGACGAGGAGGATGAGCACGGCGAAGAAGCCGATGACGACGAGGGTGGACACGGTCGCGGGGCCCCAGGAGAGGGGCGAGCCGGTGCGGGCGAGGTCGGTCATGGCGGTGCGGGCGGAGGCGAGGTCGGCGAGGGAGGCGCGAAGGGTCTCGAGGCGCGCCGCGTCGCGGGCGGATTCGGCGGCGGCGGCCACGCGCTCGGCATCCAGCGCGATCTCGGCGAGACGGGTGCGGAGGGTGGTGACGAGGGCCGGGTCGGCGTCGAGCGCGGCGCGGGCGGCGACGGGGTCCGCGGTGCCGGTGACCTCCCGCACGGTGTTCGCGACGGTGGAGGCGACGGCGCCGGCCCGGTCGCCCGCGACGAGGCGGACGAGTTCGGGGGCGAGGGCGGCGGCGAGGGCGATG
>CAXVWQ010000246.1:0-4679 GCA_964263755.1 Roseomonas sp.
GGGGCGCGGCGCCGGCGCGTCCGGCGGGGGTTGCGGGCCCGCCCGCCGGCCCCTCCTCTGTTCCCTTTCCCATGCTCGACCCCATCCTTCCCCCGCGCACGCCCCCGGTCGCGTCCCCGATTGCACCCGTGGCCGCGCCGCTGCCGCCGGGCGACGCGCTGCTCGCCTGGTATGACCGCGGCAAGCGGGCGATGCCATGGCGCGACCCGAATCCTCAAGGCGGGGCGGATGCGGGCACCCACCGCCCGGACCCCTACCGGGTCTGGCTGTCGGAGGTGATGCTGCAGCAGACCACCGTCGCGGCGGTGGCGCCGCGCTACGCCCGGTTCCTCGCGCGCTTCCCGACGGTCGCGGCGCTGGCGGCGGCGCCGTGGGAGGCGGTCGCGGCGGAATGGGCGGGGCTGGGCTACTACGCCCGCGCCCGCAACCTGCACGCGGCGGCGGGGGCGGTGGCGGCGCGCGGCGGCTTCCCGGACACCGAGGCGGGGCTGCGGGCGCTGCCGGGGATCGGCGCCTACACCGCGGCGGCGGTCGCCTCCATCGCCTTCGGGCGGCCCACCGTGCCGGTGGACGGCAACGTGGAGCGGGTGGTGGCCCGGGTGCTGGCGATCCGCGATCCGCTGCCCGGGGCGCGGCGGCTCATCGCGCCCGCCGCGGCCGGGTTCATGCACCAGCCCGCCCCGCACGCCCGCCCCGGGGACTTCGCCCAGGCGCTGTTCGACCTCGGCGCGACGATCTGCACGCCCCGCCGCCCCGCCTGCGCCATCTGCCCGTGGCGGGAGGCGTGCGCGGCGCGGCGGGAGGGCATCCAGGACACCCTCCCCGCGAAGTCCCCGAAGGCGGCGCGCGGGCTGCGGCACGGCATCCACTTCCTCGCCCGGGACCCGGCGGGGCGGCTCCTGCTGCGGCCCCGGCCGCCGAGCGGCCTCCTCGGCGGCATGCTGGAGGTGCCCGGCACGCCCTGGCGGCCCGAACCCTGGGGCGAATCGGAGGCCCTGGCCCACGCCCCGCTGCCCGGGCTCGCCTGGCGCGCCTTGCCGGGCACCGCCCGCCACGGCTTCACGCACCTCGATGTCGAGATGCGGCTGCTCGTGGCCGAATCGCCCGCCCCCGCGCCGGAGGGTGCGGCCTGGATGCCGGAGGACGCCGCCCGGGCGGCGCTGCCCACCCTGTTCCGGCGCCTGCTGGACCTGCCGCGGGGCGATGCGGGACCGGTGGTAACCGGGGGTTAAGCGCGCGGGCGGCAGGGTCGGGCCGCGGAGGTCGCGCCGGCAGGTCGGGCGCCCCACGGGAACACGACATGGGCCAGGACGACGCCCCGTACGGCACGATGGAAGGTGGCTCGACGCGCGGCCGGGCCGTGCCGCGGGCCGGGCGCGGCGCCGGCGGGGACGACCCCGGACGGTCCTTCGGCGGGCTGCGGAGCCGGCTCCTCGCCCTCGTCCTCCTCGCCCTCGCCCTTCCCGTCACCGTCGTCTCCCTCCTGCTCGATCGGCAGGGCGCGGACCGGATCGCGGCGCAGGAGGAACGGCTGGTGGAGGCCGCGCGCGCCTTCGGGCGGGCGGAGGCGATGCGGACCGGACGGGCCCGCGCCGCGCTGGAGGCGCTGGCCGCCATGCCGGCCATCGCCGGGGCCGAACCCGGCTGCGACATGGCCCTGGCGGGCGTGGACGCCGCGACGGCGTGGTCGCGCGGCATCGCCGTGGCGCGCCCGGACGGGCGGGTCGTCTGCGCCTCCGAACCGGGGCTGCACGCGGGGGACCTCTCCGGCACGGCCTCCTTCCGTCTGGCGATCCGCGCGGGGGGATTCGTCGTCTCCGACCTCACCGCACCGGCGGAGGGGAAGCGCCTCGGCGTCGCGGCCGTGTCCCCCCTGGTGGTGGGGGGCCGGGTCGTCGCCGTCCTCGTCGCGGGACTGGACCTCGATTGGACAGGGCGTCTCGCGGCCGAGGAGGCCGGGCACGGCGGCTTCGACGCGGCGATGCTGATCGATGGGGAGGGACGCGTCCTCGGCGCGGTGCCGGCGCCGCCGGGCCTCGTCGGCAGCACGGTGGCGGACACACCGCTCGTCGCGACGATCCTGTCGCGGGGGGCGGGAACGGGCCGCGGCGAGATGCCGGACGGCGTGCGTCGCGTCATCGGCTTCGCCCGGCTGCCGGGCACCGACGTGACGGTGGTGCTCGGCCGCGACGAGGCGGCGGTGGTGGCGCCGGTGCGCCGGGCCGCCGCGCTCAGCTACGGCGCCCTGCTGCTGGCGGTGGTCGTCGCGGCGGTGCTCGCGATGTGGTTCGGACGGGCCGTGCTGCTCCGCGGCCTCGGGGCGATGGCGGAGGCGGCGCGCGACGGCCGCCGCGTGTCGGAGGTGCCGCCGGACCTCGGCGCGGCGCCGGAGGTATGGGCCCTGCACCGCGCCCTCGTCGGCGCGGAGGCGGCGCGGCAGGCGACGGAGGCGCGGCTGACCGAGGCCCTCGCGCACGTGGAGGCGCTGGCGGCGACGGACGGGCTGACGGGCCTGTTCAACCGCCGCCATTTCGATGGCGCGCTGTCCCGCGAATGGCGGGTGGCGCAACGCGCCGGCTCCTCACTCTCCGTCGTGCTGCTGGATGCGGACCGGTTCAAGCTGTTCAACGACCGCTATGGCCACCCGGCGGGGGATGCATGCCTCCGCGCCGTGGGGGCGGCGATGGCGGCGGTGTCGCGGCGGCCGCACGACCAGCCCGCGCGCTACGGCGGGGAGGAGTTCGCGCTGCTGCTGCCGAACACCGACGAGACCGGCGCGCGCCACGTGGCGGAACGGCTGCGGCGGCTGGTGGAGGGCGCGGGGATCGTCCATGCCGACAACCCCGGGGGCTGGGTGACCGTGTCGCTCGGCGTGGCGACGGCCCGGCCGCTGCCCGGGGACGGCCGGTCCGACCGGCTGGTGGAGGAGGCGGACGCGGCGTTGTATCGCGCCAAGGCCGGGGGGCGGAACCGGGTGGAGGCGGCATCCCTGGAGGAGGGGGTGGAGCCGTTGGCGGGGTAGGTCGCCCGACGTGCCGGCTGACCCGCGCGCCCGGCCGCCCTATGCTGGGGCCGCCGTGGGAGCTGTGGGATGACCCTTTCGCCGGACGCACGACGAACCCTGCTGCGGGCGGCCGACGCGGCGGCGCTGCGGGCCCATGCGCCGTACTCGCGCTTCCGGGTCGGCGCGGCGGTGCTGGCGGGGGGCGAGGTCTTCGCGGGGTGCAACGTGGAGAACGCGTCCTACCCGCTCTCCCTCTGCGCGGAGCGGGTGGCGATCGTCGCGGCGGTCGCGGCGGGACGGACCCGGCTGGAGGCGGTGGCGATGAGCTTCCCGGACCTGCCGGACGACGCCGATCCCGGCCAGCGGGCGCCCTGCGGCGCGTGCCGGCAGGTGATGGCGGAGTTCGCCGGCGGCGGGATGCCCGTGATCACCGCGGGGGTGCCGGACCGCAGCCTCGACGCGTTGCTGCCGCACGCCTTCCGGCTGCTGCCGTGAGGCGCATCTACCTCGCCGGCGACACCGTGTTCCGACCGGACGCGGACGCGGCGTTCGCGCGAATGCGGGCGACCTGCCGGGGTCTCGGGCTGCTCGGCGTCGCGCCGGTGGACGGGCAGGCGGACCTCGCGGGGCTGCCGCCGGGGGAGGCGACGATCATGGCGATCGTCGCGGCGGACCGGGACGTGATGGATTCCTGCGATGCCGGGCTGTTCTGCCTCGATCCCTTCCGGCGCGGGGCGGACATGGACCCGGGGACGGCGGTGGAGATCGGCTACATGTTCGCGGGGGGCAAGCCGCTGGCGGGGCACACGTCGGACGGGCGGACCTACCCGGAGAAGGTGGCCGCGCTGGTGCGGGATCGCTGGGGCGGGGCGCTGCGGCAACGCGCGGCGTCCGGCGCCGGCGGCACCTCCGGCGACCTGGAGGACCCGGACGGCATCCTCGTCCACTCCGAGGGCATGGTGCAGAACGGGATGACGG
This sequence comes from Roseomonas sp., assembly GCA_964263755.1. GTDB lineage: Bacteria > Pseudomonadota > Alphaproteobacteria > Acetobacterales > Acetobacteraceae > Roseomonas. Next base: position 3,983 of record CAXVWQ010000246.1, read on the forward strand.
AGGGGTTCATCCGCCTGTCCGGCGGGCGCGTGTTCGCGCATCCGGACCCGGACGAGGCGTTCCGGATGGCGGCGGCGGACCTCGCGGGGCGACTGCGCGGCTGACGCGGACCTTCCGGATCAGCCCCGCGTCGGGGCGCCGCCCGCGATCTCCCACAGCCGGCAGGGGCTCAGCGGGATCTCGTTGATCTCGATGCCGCGCGACGGCAGGTCCAGCGCATCCTCGATGGCCTGGGCGAAGAGGGGGCCGACGGGGATGGCGCCGGCCTCCCCCGCGCCCTTCACGCCGAGCGGGTTGAGGGGCGACGGGGTGACGAGGTGTTCCACCGTCATCCGCGGCACGTCGAGGGCGGTGGGGAGGAGGTAGTCGGCGAGGCTCGCGTTCAGCAGCTGGCCGTCCGGATCGTAGTGGAGTTGCTCGTAGAAGGCGTTGCCGATGCCCTGGGCGACGCCGCCATGGATCTGGCCTTCGAGGATCATCGGGTTGATGACCGTGCCGCAGTCGTGGACGACGGCGTACTTGAGGATGGTCGTCTCGGCGGTGCGCGGGTCGGTCTCGACGATCACCGCGTGCATGCCGGAGGCGAACGTCGCCCGCTCGGGGCTGTAGAAGTCGCGACCCTCGAGCCCGGGCTCCTCGTCCTCGGGGACCGGCGGGCGGCCGGGGTCGCCCACCGTGAACTGGGTGGCGGCCTTGG
>CAXVWQ010000247.1:0-2745 GCA_964263755.1 Roseomonas sp.
CGCCCATCGCGTGCCGGGGTTCGCGGTGCCGCTCGACCCGCCGGCGGTCGCGCTGCTGCTCGGGCCGGCGGCGTGCTGGGACGAGGCGTGCGAGGGGCTGGCGCGGGCGCACGGCCGGCCGGGGCTGCACGCCATACCCGCGGTGCTCGCGATGGGGTTGCGGGAGGGAGCGACGCTCGGCGCGGCGCTCGACGCCATCGTGGCGGGCTATGAGGTCGGCGGGCGTCTGGGCGAGGTCTTCCGGATCCGGCCGGGAATGCACGTGGACGGCACCTGGGGCGGGTTCGGCGCGGCCGTCGGCGCGGCGCGCGCGGCGGGGTGTTCCGCGGCGGAGGCGATGGCGGCGGTGTCGCACGCGGCATGCGGGGTGCCGGCCTCGCTCTACCTGCCGATCCGGCGGGGGGTGATGAACCGCAACCTCTACGTCGGGCACGCGGCGGTGCGGGCGCTGGAGGCGGTGGCGACCGTGCGCGCCGGCATCGGCGTCCCGGGGGACGCGCTGGAGGAGTGCGCGCGCGTGCTGCTGGGACTGGACCCCGCGGCGATGACGCTCGCGCCGCTCGGGGAGTCGTTCCTGTCGCAGGGCTACCTCAAGCCCTACGCCGGCGTGCGGCACGCGCACTACCCGGCGGCGGCGGCGATCGCATGGCGGGCGCGGCACGGGGGGACCGAGGGCATCACGGCGCTCCGCGTCGAGACCTATTCCGAGGCGCTGACCTACGCCGGGAACCGCGCGCCGGACGAGGGACCGATGGCGTCGATCGCCGCGCAGTTCTCGCTCTCCTGGGCCGCGGCGCACGCGCTGCGGACCGGCGGGCTGGGGGCGGAGGCGTTCCGCGCCGCGGCGCTGGCCGACCCGGAGACGCGGCGGCTGGAGCGGCTCGTCACGCTCACCGCCGATCCGGCGCGCGACGCATCCGGGCGGCGGGGGGCGCGGCTGGTCGTGACGCGGGGCGACGGGGAGACGGAGGCGGTGGCCGACCTCGTGCCGGGCGATGCCGGGCGGCCGATGACGGAGGCGGAGGTGCGGGCCAAGTTCACCGACTACGCCGCGCCACATCTCGGCGCCGCGGCCGGGCGGCTGGCGGAGGCGATCCTCGGCGCCCCGCCCGCCACGCCGCTCGCCGACATCCTCGGAGACCGCCGATGACACCGACCCGTCGCGCCGCGCTGGCCCTCCCGTTGGGGGTCCCCGCGGCGGCGCGGGCGCAGCCCCGTTTCCCGGAACGCCCGATCCGCATCATCGTGCCCTTCCCGCCCGGCGGCACGACCGACGTGCTGGCCCGGGCGCTGGCGGCGAAGTGGGCGGAGGCGCCGCTCCTCGCCCAGGTCGTCGTGGACAACCGCCCCGGCGCCGGCGGCGCCATCGGGACGGAGGCGGTGGCCCGCGCCGCGCCGGACGGCCACACCCTCGCCCTCGGCAACAACCAGACGCACGCGACGAACGTCGCCCTCATCCCGAACCTGCCCTACGACCCCGCGGCCTTCGCGGGCGTGACGCTTCTGGCACGGGTGCCGCACGCCCTCGTCGTCCCCGCCGGTTCCCCCGCACGGGACGTGGCGGGGCTGGTGGCACTCGCGCGCGGGGGCGCGGGCCTCTCCTACGCCTCCTCCTCCGTCGGCTCCGCCGCCCACCTGATGGCCGAGACCTTCTCCCGCCGCGCCGGCCTGAACGCCGTCCATGTCCCCTACCGCGGCGCCGCGCCGGCCGTGGCCGACCTCGTCGCGGGCGTCGTCGCTTTCTCCATGGCCACCTGGGCGAGCGTCGCCACCCTCGTCGCCGACGGCCGCCTCCGCGCCCTCGGCGTCGGCGGCACCCGCCGCTTTTCGGAGTTGCCGGACGTCCCGACCCTCCGCGAACAGGGCTACGACTACCTCTCCGCCGACGCTTGGTTCGGCCTGTTCGCCCCCGGCGGCACCCCCCTCCCCATCCGCCAGACCCTCCACGCCGCGACCGAGTCCGCCCTCGCCGACCCCACCATCCGCCCCCGCCTCACCGCCGCCGGCTTCGGCGTGGAGACGATGCCCCCGGACGCCTTCCAGGCCTTCCTCACCGCGGAGATCCCCCGCTGGGGCACCCTCGTCCGCGAGTCCGGCGTCACGATCCGCGACTGACCGGGGGGGTGGCGCCTGTGGCCCCGGAGAAGGGCTTTGCCCTCCTCCGGACCTCCACCCACGGGGGCCCAACGGGGCCCTGGACCCGCGTTCGGTTTTAACGTCCTCGGTTCAGGAGGCCCCCGAAGCGGGGTCTCCTGAACCGAGGACATCGAGAAAAACAGATCGCGGGGGTCCGGGGGTCCCGTTGGGTCCCCGGTGGTGGGGTCTGGGGAGGCAAAGCCTTCCCAGGGCAACCCGCGCTACTCCGCCCGGACGTTCGCGGCCCGCACCGCCTGTCCCCAGCGGTCGAGTTCCGCGACGACGTGTGCCGTGTACCAGGCACGGCTGCGGGGCGGGGGGACGGCGCCGAAATCCGCGAGCCGGGAGCGGACGTCCTCCGTGGCGAGGGCTTCGAGGGCGGCGGCGTTCATGCGGTCGGCGATGGCGTCCGGCAGGTTCGGGGGGCCGGACAGGCCGAACCAGGTGGGCCCGGTCATGCGGTGGTAGCCGAGTTCGGCGAAGGTGGGGAGCGCGTCGCATCCAGTGGTGCGGTTCTCCGAGTTGATGGCGAGGAGTCGGACGCGCTCGTTGCGCCCGGCCTCCGCGAGCGAGGTGATCTTCGCGTCCACGTTGCCCGCCATGAGGTCG
>CAXVWQ010000248.1:0-4299 GCA_964263755.1 Roseomonas sp.
GGACGGGGCGTGGCTGACCCTCGGCTCCGACCACACGGACCGGCGCGCGGAAGCGGCGGGCATCGCCCTCTCGAAGCAACTCTGTCCCAAGCCGGTCGGCACCGAACTCTGGCGGCTGGACGAGGTGGCGCCGCACTGGGACTCTCTCCTCCTGACGAGCACCGCCGACGGCGCCCGCTACCAGCACGGCCCGCTGTCCGCCATGCGGACCCCCGCCGACCTCATCGCCCGCGGCCCCACCCTGACGCTGAGGAGCGTGATGTTCTGTGGCACCCTCGGCGCCATCGGCGGCATCCGCCCCTCGACGCATTTCGCGATGGAACTCCACGACCCCGTGCTGAACCGCACCCTGCGCCACGAATACGCCGTCGAGATCCTCCCGGTGATCGCCTGACATGACGGCCTGGGACTTCTGGGTGGACCGCGGCGGCACCTTCACCGACGTGATCGGCCGCGCGCCCGACGGCACCCTGCACGCGAGAAAAGTGCTGTCGGAAAACCCCGGCGCCTACCGCGACGCCGCGGTCCACGGCATCCGCCTCCACCTCGGCCTCCCCGCCGGCGCGCCGATCCCGGCGGGCACGGTGCGTGAGGTGCGGATGGGCACCACCGTCGCCACCAACGCCCTGCTGGAGCGCAAGGGCGAGCGCACCGCCCTCCTCATCACCCGCGGCTTCGGCGACGCGCTGGAGATCGGCTACCAGGCCCGCCGCGACATCTTCGCGAAGCGCATCGTGAAACCGGAACTCCTCTACGCCCGCGTGGAGGAGGTGGCGGAGCGGGTGCTGGCCGACGGCACGGTGGAGGTGCCGCTGGACGAGGACGCGGTGCGCGCCACCCTGCGCGCCATCGCGGAGGACGGGTTCCGCTCCGTCGCGATCGTGCTGCTGCACGCCTGGAAGCACCCGGCGCACGAGGCGCGAGTCGCGGCCATCGCGCGCGACATGGGCTTCCCCCAGGTGTCCGCCTCGCACGAGGTCGGGCCACTGATAAAGCTCGTCGGGCGCGGCGACACGACGGTGGTGGACGCCTACCTCTCCCCCGTGCTGCGCCGCTACGTCGCGGGGGTGGAGGACGACCTCGACGTGCCGCGCACCGGCGCGCGCGTGATGTTCATGACCTCCGCCGGCGGCCTCACCGCGGCCTCGCTGTTCCAGGGGCGCGACGCGATCCTCTCCGGCCCCGCCGGCGGCGTCGTCGCGCTCGCCCGCACGGGGGCGGAGGCGGGATTCGACCGCGTCATCGGCTTCGACATGGGCGGCACCTCCACGGACGTGGCGCATTTCGCCGGGGAATACGAGCGCGCCCTGGAGACGGAGATCGCGGGCGTGCGGATGCGCGCGCCGATGATGCTGGTGCACACGGTCGCGGCGGGCGGCGGTTCCATCGTGTCGTTCCGCGACGGACGCCTTCGCGTCGGTCCGGATTCGGCCGGCGCCAACCCTGGCCCCGCCGCCTACCGCCGCGGCGGGCCGCTGACCGTCACCGACTGCAACGTGATGGTCGGGAAACTCGTCCCGGACCTGTTCCCGGCGATCTTCGGCCCCGCGCAGGACCGGCCGCTGGACGCGGATGCGGTCCGCGTCGGGTTCGCGGCCCTCGCGGCCGACCTGGGCGATGGCCGCGCGCCGGAAGCGGTGGCGGACGGCGCCCTCCGGATCGCGGTCGCCAACATGGCGGAGGCGATCAAGACCATCTCCGTGCAGCGCGGCTACGACGTGACGCGCTACGTCCTCAACGCCTTCGGCGGCGCCTCCGGCCAGCACGCCTGCCTCGTCGCCGACGCGCTGGCGATGACGCGGGTGCTGATTCACCCGTTCTCGGGCCTTCTATCCGCCTACGGCATGGGGCTGGCCGACATCCGCGCGGTGCGGCAGCGCACCCTCGACGTCCCGCTGACCGACGATGCCCTGCACGACGCCGGTCCCGCCCTCGCGGCCCTCGCCGCCGCCGCACGGGCCGAGGTGCTGAGGCAGGGTGTCGCCGCCGACGGGCTGACGACCCGGATCGTCCTGCAACTCCGCTACGCCGGCACCGACGTGCCGCTGGACGTGACCGCGCTCGACCTGACCGCGGAGGCCGCGGTGGACGCGGCGACGCTCGACGCCGCGACCCTCCGCGCCGCCTTCGAGGCCGCGCACCTCGCCCGCTTCGGCTTCACAGACCCATCGCGCGCCGTGGTGGTCGAAGCCGCCCTCGCCGAGGCGGCCGGCGGCGGCGCCGACGCGCCTGACGCGGCGCCCGCCGACACCGACGCCACGCCGCCGGCACCCGCATCCCGCGCCCGCTTCTTCTCGAACGGCGCGTGGCACGACGCCGCCGTTTTCCGCCGCGAATCCCTCCGCCCCGGCGCCACCCTCCGCGGCCCCGCCCTGCTGATCGAAGCGAACCAGACCGTCGTGATCGAGTCCGGCTGGTCCGCCGCCCTCACCCCCCGCGACCACGTCGTGCTGGACCGCGTCGAGCCCCTGCCCCGCGGCACCGCCCTCGGCACCCAGGCCGACCCGGTGATGCTGGAGATCTTCAACAACCTCTTCCGCTCCATTGCCGAGCAGATGGGCGTCGCCCTGCAGAACACCGCCTCGTCGGTGAACATCAAGGAACGCCTCGACTTCTCCTGCGCGGTGTTCGACGCGACCGGCGCGCTCGTCGCCAACGCCCCGCACATCCCCGTCCACCTCGGCTCCATGGACGGCTCCGTGGAATCGGTGATCCGCGCCAACCCGTACCCCCGCCCCGGCGACGTCTGGGCGCTGAACGCGCCCTACAACGGCGGCACCCACCTGCCGGACATCACCGTCTGCACGCCGGTGTTCCACGACGGCCGCGTCGCCTTCTGGGTGGCCTCCCGCGGCCACCACGCCGACATCGGCGGCACCGCCCCCGGCTCCATGTCGCCGGACGCGACCACCATCGAGCAGGAGGGCGTCTACCTCGACAACCTCCACCTCGTGGACGCCGGCCGCTTTCAGGAGGACGCGGTGCTGCACGCCCTGACCACCGCCGCCTACCCCGCCCGCAACCCCGCGCAGAACGTCGCGGACCTGAAGGCCCAGGTCGCCGCCAACGCCCGCGGCGCCGCCGAACTGATCCGCGCCGTGGACAACTTCGGCGCCGAAGTCGTCGCCGCCTACATGCGCCACGTCCAGGACAACGCCGCGGAATCCGTCCGCCGCGTCCTCGACCGCCTGCCGCCCGAAGCGTCCTTCGACTACGCGATGGATTCCGGCCGCCGCGTCCGCGTCCGCGTCACCGTCGACCACGCGGGGCGCACCGCCACGGTGGACTTCACCGGCACCTCCCCCCAGCAGCCCGACAACTTCAACGCGCCGACGCCCGTCACCCGCGCCGCCGTGCTCTACGCCTTCCGCGTGCTCGTGGATTCCGACATCCCGATGAACGCCGGCTGCCTCCGCCCCATCACCATCGTCGTGCCCGAACGCTCCATGCTTTCCCCCCGCCACCCCGCCGCCGTGGTCGCGGGCAACGTGGAGGTCTCGCAGGCCGTCACCTCCGCCCTCCTCGCCGCGATGGGCGCGCTCGCCCCCGCGCAATCCACGATGAACAACCTCACCTTCGGCAACGCGACCCACCAGTATTACGAGACGATCTGCTCCGGCGCCCCGGCGGGCGAAGGCTTCGACGGCGTGGCCGGCGTGCAGACCCACATGACCAACTCCCGCCTCACCGATCCCGAGATCCTCGAAACCCGCTTCCCCGTGGTGCTTGAGGCCTTCTCCATCCGCCGGAACTCCGGCGGCCGCGGTCGCTGGAACGCCGGCGACGGCACCCGCCGCACCATCCGCTTCCGCGAGGCGATGGAGGTCGCGATCCTCGCCGGCCACCGCGAGGTCCCGCCCCCCGGCCTCCTCGGCGGCGAATCCGGCGAGCGCGGCCAGAACCTCGTCCGCCGCCTCGACGGCACGGAGGAGACGCTGCCCGGCTGCGCCCGCACCGCGCTCGCGGCCGGAGAGGCCGTGACCATCGTCACCCCCACCGGCGGCGGCTACGGCGCGGCCTGACACGTGATACCGGCGTGCGGTTCTCCCGACCTTCTCGGAGGGTGCGCCTGTGGGCCGGAGGGAGGGCTTTGCCCTCCCTCCGGACCTCCCACCCACCAGGACCCCACGGGGCCCTGGACCCGCGTTCTGTAAAAGCGATGTCCCCGTTCGGAGGTTGGTCTCCGCACGGCGCAAGCGCGTGCGGAGACCAACCTCCGAACGGGGACGTTTTACGAAGGGGGTCCAGGGGCCCCCGCGAAGCAGTGCTTCGCGCCTGGCGGATGGAGGTCTGGAGGAA
>CAXVWQ010000249.1:0-8879 GCA_964263755.1 Roseomonas sp.
GAACCCACCCTCCGACGACGGCGTCCCTCTTTCTTACGAAGGCGGGTCCAGGGGCCTCAGGCTCCTGGTGGGAGGAGGTCCGGAGGAGGGCAAAGCCCCCCTCCGGCCCACAGGCGCCCCCCCGGAAAGGCCACCGCGCCCCCGTGGCGCGGGGCGCCCCGGCGTGCCTACGATGGGCCGAGAAGGTGGGGAGGGGGCGAATCGTGACGCCGGACATCGTGCGCGCGGACGGCGTGCTGCCGGACGCGCCGGGGATCGCCGTGCCGACGCCGCGGGCGGACCTCGGCGTGGGGGCCTTCGTCGTCTTCCTCGGGCTCGTCACGCTGTATTCGGCCTTCGTCATCCCCCCGTCCCCCATCGGCGCGCAGGTCGGGCCGAAGGCGGTGCCGTTCATCGTCGCGGCCTTCCTCTTCGCGGTCGGGGCGGGGCTCGTCCTCGCCGCGCTGCGCGGGGGGTGGAGCGGCGGGCTGGAGGAGATGCGCGGCGCGGCGCCGGTCAACCTCCGCGCCCTCGGGCTGCTCTTCGCCGGGCTGCTCGTGCAGCTCGCGCTCATCGAGTTCCTCGGCTTCATCATCGCGGCCACCGCGCAGTTCGTCCTCGTCTGCGCCGCCTTCGGCTCGCGCCGGCCGCTGCGGGATTTCCTCATCGGCGCGGCGGTGACGGTGCTGGCCTACCTCGGCTTCGCCAAGCTGCTCGGCGTGAACATCGGCGCGGGCGTGCTGGAAGGGATTCTCTGAGTTGGAAACGCTCGCCAACCTCGCCGGGGGCTTCGGCAACGCGCTGACGCCGATCAACCTCGGCTGGGCCTTGCTCGGGTGCTTCCTCGGCACCGCCATCGGCGTGCTGCCGGGCCTCGGCCCGGCGCTCACCATCGCCCTCCTGCTGCCCATCACCTTCCAGGTGGAGGCGACCGGCGCCTTCATCCTGTTCTGCGGCGTGTTCTACGGGGCGATGTACGGCGGCTCCACCACCTCCATCCTCCTGAACACGCCGGGGGAGTCCGGCTCCATCATCACGGCGCTCGAGGGCGCCAAGATGGCCCGCCACGGCCGCGCGGGACCGGCGCTCATCACCGCCGCCGTCGGGTCGTTCGTCGCGGGGACCATCGGCACCCTCGGCGTCTCCTTCGTCGGGCCGGTGGTGGTGGAATACGCGCTGGCGCTCGGGCCGGCGGAATACTTCGCGTTGATGATGCTGTGCTTCGTCACCGTCTCCGCGGTGCTCGGCGGCTCGGCGCTGCGGGGGCTGGCCTCGCTCGGCTTCGGGTTGATGCTCGGGTTGGTGGGGATCGATCTGCAGACGGGGCAACCCCGCCTGACCTTTGGCATTCCCGAACTGCTGGACGGGGTGAACGTCGTCCTCGTCGCCGTCGCCCTCTTCGCGGTAGGAGAAACCCTCTACCTGGCGTGGCGCCACGCGGAGGGCGGGCCGGTGATCCGGCCGATCGGGCGGCTGGCGATGAGCGGGCGCGACTGGAAACGGTCCATCGGCCCGTGGCTCCGCGGCTCCTTCCTCGGCTTCCCCTTCGGCGTGCTGCCGGCGGGCGGCACCGAGATGCCGACGATGCTGTCCTACTACGCCGAGAAGCGCCTCGCGAAGGGCGAGGCGGTGCAGGAGTTCGGCACCACCGGCGCCATCGAGGGCGTGGCGGGACCGGAGGCCGCGAACAACGCCGCCGCCGCCGGCATCCTCGTGCCGATGCTCACCCTCGGCCTGCCGACCTCCGCCACCGCGGCGATCATGCTCTCCGCCTTCCAGTCCTACGGCATCCAGCCCGGCCCGCTGCTGTTCACGCAGCAGGCGGCGCTCGTGTGGACGCTCATCGCCTCGCTCTACGTCGCGAACGTCATGCTCGTCGTACTGAACCTGCCGCTCGTCGGGCTCTGGGCGCGCATCCTCGCGATCCCGCAGCCACAGCTGTACGCGGGCATCCTCGTCTTCGCGACGATCGGGACCTACGGGATATCCAACTCGGTCACCGACCTCGTGCTGCTCTACGGGATCGGGGTGGTGGCGATGTTCATGCGGCGCTTCGACTTCCCGACGGCGCCGGTGGTGATCGGGATGATCCTCGGGCCGATGGCGGAACAGGAGATGCGGCGGGCGCTGACGATCAGCCAAGGGGATTGGACGACGTTCCTGACGCGGCCGATCTCGGCGACGATCCTGGCGATCGCGGTGCTGGCGCTCCTGGGGCCGTTCCTGTGGGGGCTGGTGGCGCGGCGGCGGGCGGCGTGATCGCGGCGGATGGTCGCGCGAAACGTGTGGCGACCCGAACGGACCCGCGCTAGGAACGCCGCTCTCTCGACCCCGTGGTCCGACGTTCCGTGGCGGGAGGAGTGCGACCGGCGGGGCCGGGCGCGCCCGATGGGAACGGCGGCGCATCCTAGGAACGATCCATGGCCGGCATCCCGGGCGTCATCAACCTCGGCAACGTCACCGTCGACACGGTGAGCTTTCGCCTCGACGGCGCGGCGGAGGGCGACAGCAGCGGCTACTCCGTCGCCTCGGCGGGCGACGTGAACGGGGACGGCTTCGACGACGTGATCATCGGTGACTACACGGCCGACCCGAACGGCAGCGCCTCCGGCAGTTCCTACGTCGTCTTCGGCGGGGCGACGAACCCCGGCACCCTGAACCTCGGGGACCTGACGGCGGCGCAGGGCTTCCGCCTCGACGGCGCGGCGGAGGGCGACGTCAGCGGCTACTCCGTGGCCTCGGCGGGCGACGTGAACGGGGACGGCTTCGACGACCTCGTCATCGGAACCCCCGAGGCCGCCCCGGGCGGCCGGTCCTTCGCGGGCAGCACCTACGTCGTGTTCGGCGGCGCGACGGGGCCGGGGAACGTCAACCTCGGCGCCCTCACGGCGGCCCAGGGCTTCCGAATCGACGGCGCGGGGGCGTTCGATGGCAGCGGCTTCGCCGTCGCCTCGGCGGGCGACGTGAACGGCGACCGCTACGGCGACGTGATCGTCGGCGCCTACACGGCCGGCCCCAACGGCCCAGGCTCCGGCAGCAGTTACGTCGTCTTCGGCGGCGCGACGCCCTCCGCGACCCTGAACCTCGGGAGCCTCACGCCGGCGCAGGGCTTCCGCCTCGACGGCGCGGCGGTGGACGACCACAGCGGCTTCTCCGTCGCTTCGGCGGGCGACGTGAACGGCGACGGCTACGACGACCTCATCTTCGGCGGCCCCGGGGCCGACGCGAACGGAGGCAACTCCGGCAGGACCTACGTCGTCTTCGGCGGCGCGGCGCGGCGGGGACGGGGACGATCAACCTCGGGACGCTCACGGCGGCCCAGGGCTTCCGCCTCGATGGCGCGGCGGCGGGCGACGCTGGCGGCATTTCCGTCGCCTCGGCGGGGGACGTGAACGGCGACGGCTACGACGACCTGATCATCGGGGCGTCCAGCGCCGACCCGAACGGCTTCACCTCCGGTAGCTCCTACGTCGTCCTCGGCGGGACGACGAATCCGGGCTCCCTGAACCTCGGGAGCCTCACGGCGGCGCAGGGCTTCCGCCTCGACGGCGCGGCGCCGGGCGACAACTCCGGCCGGTCCGTCGCCTCGGCGGGCGACGTGAACGGGGATGGCTTCGACGACGTGATCATCGGCGCCTACACGGCCGACCCGAACGGCTTCTCCTCCGGCAGCAGCTACGTCGTCTTCGGCGGGGCGACGAACCCCGGCAACCTGAACCTCGGGAGCCTCACGGCGGCGCAGGGCTTCCGCCTAGACGGCGCGGTGGAGGGCGACCTCAGCGGGATCTCCGTCGCCTCGGCGGGCGACGTGAACGGGGACGGCTACGCCGACCTCATCGTCGGCGCCTACGGGGCCGACCCGAACGACGTCCTCTCCGGCAGCTCCTACGTCGTCCTCGGCGAGGCGACGGCGGCGGTCGTCCGGTCCACCGCGCCGGGGGGCGGCGCGCTGTTCGGCGGCGACTTCGGGGACGCGCTGACCGGGCTCGGCGGGGATGACCGCCTCGTCGGCCGGCTGGGGGACGACCGCCTCGTCGGGAACGCGGGGGACGACGGCCTCTGGGGCGGCGCGGGCGCCGACACGCTGACCGGCGGCGAGGGGTCGGACACCGCGTCCTACGCCGATGCGGCGTCGGGCGTGTCGGTGCGGCTGGACTCCGGGCGCGGCACGGCGGGCGACGCCGCGGGCGACAGGCTGTCGGGGATCGAGAACCTCGCGGGATCGGCCTTCGACGACGTGCTCGTGGGGGATGGCGGCGCGAACCTGCTGGAGGGCGGGGCCGGGGAGGACGTCCTCCTCGGCCGCGCGGGGGTGGACACGGTGTCCTACGCCGGGTCGGCCGCGGGGGTGGAGGTGTCGCTCCGCACGGGGATCGGGCGCCTCGGCGATGCGGAGGGGGACGTCCTCGAGGGGATCGAGAACCTCGTGGGCTCGCGCCTCGACGACGGGCTCACCGGCGGCGCGGGGGCGAACGTGCTCCGGGGCGGCGACGGCGCGGACCGGCTCGCGGGCCTCTCCGGCGCGGACGTGCTCGACGGCGGCGCGGGGTACGACCTCGTGGACTACCGGGCGAGCCGGGCGGGCGTGACGGTGGACCTCGGCACCGGGCTCGGCGCCGGGGGCGACGCGGCGGGCGACACCCTCGCCGGGGTGGAGCGCGTGGTGGGATCGCGGCACGACGACGCGCTCCGCGGCGGCGCGGGCGCGGAGCGTCACGACGGCGGCAACGGGGCGGACCGGCTGGAGGGCGGGGGCGGGGCGGACCTCCTCGGCGGCGGCGCGGGGGCGGACACCTTCGTCTGGGCCCTCGTCGCCGACAGCGTGCGCGGGGCGGCCGACCGCGTGACGGATTTCGATGGGGCGGCGGGCGACCGGCTCGACCTCTCGGCCTTCGGGGCGACCTATGTCGGGACCGGGGCCTTCCTCCGGGGCGGCGAGGCGTCGGTCGGCTGGGCCGCGAACGGGCGCGGCGACGTGGTGGTGCGGCTCGACGCGGACGGCGACGGGACGGTGGACCTGCAGGTGGGGCTGCTCGGCGTCACCTCCCTCGCGGCGTCCGACTTCCTGCTCTAGCGGCGGCGCGGGGCCGGGACGCCCTCCGGGCCGGTGGCGGAGCGGGAGATGCGGCGGGCGCCGACGATCGCCCGGGAGCATCGCACGACGGTCCCCGCACGGCCGATCCCGGCGACGGTCCCGGGGGTCGCGGGGCCGGCGCCACCCGGGCCCTTCCGGGCGGGTGGGCGGCACGGCGGCGCATTCAACCCGGGATTGATTGCGTCGGACGGCGCGCGCCCGTAATGAAGCCTGCATCACGACTTGGTGCGCGGCGCGCGGCCCGTGGGGTGGCGGGCACCGTGCCGCGACCCCTCGCGCAACCGCCCCCCTCCCGAGGACCATGCCGTGGCCGGTATTCCCAGCGTCATCAACCTCGGCGCGCCGACGGCGGACACGGTCCTGTTCCGCCTCGATGGGGCGGCGGCGAACGACTACAGCGGCCTCTCCGTCGCCTCGGCGGGCGACGTGAACGGCGACGGCTACGCCGACCTCGTCGTCGGCGCCCGGTTCGCGGCCCCGGGCGGGCGGGTCAACGCCGGCAGCGCCTACGTCGTGTACGGCAGCGCGACGGGCCCCGGCGACCTCGACCTCGGCGCGCTCACCCCGGACCAGGGCTTCCGCATCGACGGCGCGGCGGCGGGCGACCTCAGCGGCGGGCCCGTCGCCTCGGCGGGCGACGTGAACGGGGACGGATTCGACGACCTCGTCATCGGCGCCGCGGGCACCGACCCGGACGGCCGGACCAACGCGGGCGGCGCCTACGTCATCCTCGGCGGCGCGACGCGGCCGGGGACGCTGGACCTCGGCGCGCTCACCGCGGCGCAGGGCTTCCGCCTCGACGGCGCGGCGGCGTTCGACAACGCCGGCCGCTCCGTCGCCTCGGCGGGCGACGTGAACGGCGACGGCCTCGACGACCTCATGGTCGGTGCTCCCCAGGCCGGCCCGGGCGGGCAGTACCTGGCCGGCAGCACCACGGTCGTGTTCGGAAGCGCGGCGGCGCCCGGCGACCTCGACCTCGACGCGCTCGCCCCGGCGATGGGCTTCCGCCTCGACGGTGCGGCGGCCCTCGACCAGAGCGGCCGCTCCGTCGCCTCGGCGGGCGACGTGAACGGGGACGGGTTCGACGACCTCGTCATCGGGGCCCTGTTCGCCGACCCGAACGGGTCCTCGTCCGGCAGCGCCTACGTCGTGTTCGGGAGCGCGACGGGGCCGGGGACGCCCGACCTCGGCGCGCTCACCCTCGCGCAGGGCTTCCGCCTCGACGGCTTCGACGGGGAGGACCAGGCCGGCCTCTCCGTCGCCTCGGCGGGCGACGTGAACGGCGACGGGTTCGACGACCTCGTGATCGGGGCCAACGGGGCCGACCCGAACGGGTCCTCGTCCGGCAGCGCCTTCGTCGTGTTCGGGAGCGCGGCGGGGCCCGGCGACCTGAACCTCGGCACCCTCACCGCGGCGCAGGGCTTCCGCCTCGACGGCGCGGCGGCGGGCGACGGCGTCGGCCGCTCCGTCGCCTCGGCCGGCGACGTGAACGGGGACGGGTTCGACGACCTCATCATCGGCGCCTTCGGGGCCGACCCGGGCGGGCGCAACCTCGCCGGCTCCACCTACGTCGTGTTCGGGAGCGCGACGGGGCCCGGCGACCTGAACCTCGGCACCCTCACCGCCGCGCAGGGCTTCCGCCTCGACGGCGCGGCGGCGATCGACAACGCCGGCGAATCCGTCGCGTCCGCGGGCGACGTGAACGGCGACGGCTACGACGACCTCCTCGTCGGCGCGCCCCAGGCGGACCCGGGCGGGCGGAACCTCGCCGGCTCCACCTACGTCGTGTTCGGGGAAGCGACCTCGGCGGTGTTCCGCACGGCGGGGCCGGGTGGCGGCCGGATCGTCGGCGGCGACTTCGCGGATCGCCTCACCGGCGGCGTGGGCGCCGATATCCTCGAAGGGCGGGACGGGAACGACACCCTCGCCGGCGGCCTCGGGAACGACTCCCTCCTCGGCGGCGCGGGGGCGGACAGCCTCCTCGGCAGCGGCGGCGCGGATACGCTCGACGGCGGCGCGGGGAACGACACCATGGCGGGCGGCGCGGGGGACGACACCTACCGCGTGGACGCCGCCGGCGACGTGGTGACGGAGGCCGCGGGCGGCGGGACGGACCTCGTGATCGCGAGCGCGTCCCGCACCCTCGGGGCCGCGGTCGAGAACCTCACCCTCGTCGGTGCGGGCCTCTCCGGCACCGGCAACGGCCTCGCCAACCGGATCACGGGCAGTGCCGGGGCCGATTCGCTCTCCGGCCTCGGGGGCGCCGACACGCTCCTCGGCGGCGAGGGCTTCGATACGCTCGACGGCGGCGACGGGAACGACCTGCTGGAAGGCGGCGTGGGCTACAACACCCTCCGCGGCGGCGACGGCCTCGACACCGTCACCTACGCGGGCGCGGCGGAGGGCGCGGCGGTGGACCTCGCGGGAGGGTTCGGATACTTCGGGGACTACAGCTTCCCGACCTCCGGGGAGGATCTCCTCTCCGGGTTCGAGAACGTCGTCGGCTCCGCGTATGGCGACCGGCTGCGGGGCGATGGCGGGGCGAACCGGCTGGACGGCGGCGCGGGCGCGGACACGCTGGAGGGCCTCGCGGGCGCCGACGCCCTCGTCGGCGGCGACGGCCTCGACACCGCCTCCTACGACTTGTCCGCCGCGGGCGTGACGGTGAGCCTCGCGACCGGCGTGGCCTCCGGGTCCGACGCCGCGGGCGACACGTTCTCCGGCATCGAGAACCTCGAAGGCTCCTCCCGCGCGGACGCGCTGGAGGGCGATTCGGGCGCCAACCGGCTGGACGGCGGCGCGGGGGACGACACCCTCGTCGGCGGCGGCGGGGCGGACACCTTCGTCGGCGCGGATGCGGACACCGTCTCCTACGCGGGCGCGGCGGAGGGCGTGGCGGTCTCCCTCCTCGACGGCGTGGGCACGGCGGGCGAGGCGGCGGACGACGCGTTCCTC
This sequence comes from Roseomonas sp., assembly GCA_964263755.1. Classification (GTDB taxonomy): domain Bacteria; phylum Pseudomonadota; class Alphaproteobacteria; order Acetobacterales; family Acetobacteraceae; genus Roseomonas. The sequence goes on from CAXVWQ010000249.1 coordinate 8,030, forward strand.
GCCATCGAGGGCGTCATCGGGACGGATCACGCGGACACGCTGGCGGGCGGCGCGGCGGACGACACGCTCGACGGCGGCCTCGGCGACGACGACCTGTCCGGCGACGCGGGGAATGACAGCCTCCTCGCCGGCGCGGGCGACGATTCGCTCGACGGCGGGACCGGCGCCGACACGATGGACGGCGGCGCGGACGGCGACTTCTACGCCGTGGACGATGTCGGCGACCTCGTGGTCGAGGCGACGGACGACGGCGAGGACTTCGTCGAGGTCTCGGTGGACGGCTGGACCCTCTCGGCGAACGTGGAGGGCGCGTTCCTCCTCACGGGCGGTGCCTTCCCGGGCAACGACCTGGCGAACCTCGTCACCGCCGACCCCGACGACGGCGGCGCCAACGCGGTGGAGGCGCTCGGCGGCGACGATGTCGTCTTCACCCTCTTCGGGAACGACACCCTGTCCGGCGGCGACGGGGACGACACGCTGGAAGGCGGCGACGGGGCGGACCGGATCGACGGCGGCGCGGACGTGGACACGGCGTCCTACGTCCTGTCGTCGGCGGGCGTCTCGGTCTCGCTCGCGGCCGGTGCGGCGGTCGGGGGCGACGCGGAGGGCGACACCCTCGTCGGGATCGAGAACCTCGTCGGTTCCTCCGACGACGATACGCTGACCGGCGATGCGGAGGCCAACCAACTGGAGGGCGACGACGGCGACGACCTGCTGGAGGGCGGCGCGGGCGCGGACCTGCTGCTCGGAGGGGACGGCTACGACGTCGCCTCCTACGCGAACTCGATCGATGCGGTGCAGGTGAACCTCGTCACCGGGGAGGGCGTCGGGGGCGACGCGGAGGGCGACG
>CAXVWQ010000250.1:0-4069 GCA_964263755.1 Roseomonas sp.
CGGCGAAGAAGGCCTCGGTGCCCGAGAGCGGTTCGCCGGTTTCGGCGCGCTGCGCGGGCATGGCGGGGGCCGTGGGCGCCGGGGGCGGAAGGGGGATGGCGGGCAGCGCCGCGGGCGACACCCCCGGCGGCAGCGCCGACCGTCCCCCCGCGGCGTCGAGGAGGCGCTGGAGCATCTCGTTGCCGCCCGCCGCCGGGAGCCCGGGGATCGCCCCGCCGCCCGGAAGGAGAGAGGGCAGGCTCGGCGGCGCGAGGACCGGGTCGCCGCGCGACGGAGCCTGGGCCGGGGCGGGTTGGGCGAGGGTGGTCAGCGCCAGGAGGAACGACGCGATCCGCGCGCCCCGGCGCCACGCCTGCCCCGTCGCTTCCCTGATCATGAACGCCCGCCACCCCCCCCAAAGTTGACGAACCCGTGATCTTGCTACCATGAGGCGAAATGCCGTTCCTAGACTCAACCTTCCATTTACGAATGGACGCGGCGGCGCGGCTGGGGGTTGGCCCCCTCCTGCGTCTTGCTCGCCACAGGATCGCACGCGCCACCGGCCGCGTGAGGCATCGCCTCGGTCGGGCCGACGTGGCGAGGGGGCCGTTCCTCGACGCCGCGGACCCGCACCGGCCCGCAACGGGTCCGGCGACCGGGCCCACCGGCCTTCCCCCGCACGATCCGGGGCACCGCGGGGCGATCCTCGCCGCGGCGCGAGACCTTCGCCCGGCGGTCCACCACGGCCCCTTCGACCCGCATGCCCCCGCCCTGACCCTGGACCTCTTCGCGTCGGGCGACGTGCGGCCGATCTGGGAGGCGAACCGCCTCGCCTGGCTTCCCCTCCTGGTCCAGGCGCACCGCCTGGACCCGGCCGGCGGCCACCTCGCGCGGGCCGAAGGGCGGCTCGCGGCCTGGGTCGCGGGAAACCCGCCCTGGCGCGGCCCGAACTGGGCCTGCGGGCAGGAGGCCGCCTTCCGGGTGCTCCACCTCTCCCTCTCCGTCGAACTCCTCGGCGGGGCGGTCACCCCGGGGATGGCCGGCCTCCTCCGCCTCCACGCCCGACGCATCGCCGCCACCCGCGACTACGCCCGCGCGCAGGACAACAACCATTCGGTCAGCGAACCCGCCGGCCTCCTCGCCGCGTCCCTCCTCCTTGGCGACCCCACCCTCGCCCGGGCCGCATCGCGCGACCTCACCCGCGCCGTCACCCGCCTCGTCGCCCCGGACGGCGGCTTCGCCGTCGTCTCCACCGGCTACCACCGCCTCCTCCTCGACACCCTCTCCGTCACCGAAGGGCTCCGCCGTCGCCGCGCCGTCCCTCGCGTCCCCCCGCCCGTCCCGGACCGCGCCGCCGCCGCCACCCTCTGGCTCCACCGCCTCACCTGCCCCGAAACCGGAGCCACCCCCCGCCTCGGCCACCAGGACGGCTCCCGCCTCGCGGACCTGTCCCTCCGCGGTCCGGACGACGCCCGCGGCAGCGTCGAACGCGCCGCCCGCTTGTTCCTCGACACCACCGCCGGCCACCCGGACGACCCGGGCGGCGCGTGGCTCGGCCTCTCTCCGACTGGTGCCGGTGGCCCTGGAGAAGGGCTTTGCCCGCCTCCAGACCTCCACCCACGGGGGCCCGACGGGGCCCTGGACCCGCGTTCGGTTTCAACGTCCTCGGTCGGAAGGCCCCAGTTGTGGGTCCTTCCGACCGAGGACATCAAGGAGAAACAGATCGCGGGGGTCCGGGGGCGCCGTTGCGTCCCCGGTGGATGGGTCTGGGAAGGCAAAGCCTTCCCAGGGCCACAGGCAATGCCCGGCGGAGACGGAGGACGAGGGCCCGCCCCGGCCGCCTGGATCGCCACCGGCAGCCGCGGGTGGTCGCACGGACGGGCGCGGGTGCTGCTGCGGACCGGGCCGCTGCGGTTCCGGCCGGGGCATGCGGACATCCTGCACCTCGACCTGTGGGACGGGCCGGTGAACCCCCTGCGGGACGCGGGGACCGGGGCCTACAACCCGCCGGCGGACCGGGCATGGTGGGCGGGCCACTTCCCGGCGGCGCGGGCGCACAACCTCGTCACCTTCGACGACGCGGAGCCGATGCCGCGGGCGGGGCGGTTCCTCCTGGCGCGATGGCCGCGGACGGGGGCGCTGCCGGACGGCGCGGCGACCACGGATCATCGCGGCAACCGGCACGAGCGCCGGGTGCGGCGGGAGGGTGGGGCCTGGGTGGTGGAGGACCGGATCGCGGGGCCGTTCCGCGCCTTCGCGCTCCGCTGGCACCTCTCGCCCGGCGACTGGGTGGCCGGGGCGGACGGGGTGTCGGGCGCATCGGTGCGGCTGACGGTGACCGGGGATGTCCCCCTCGCGCTCGGGCTGGAGTCGGCCTGGGAAAGCCGGGCCTATGGCGAGGCCTCCTCCATCCCGTCGCTGGTGGCGCGCGGGGGTTGCGGACCGGCAACACTCTTGACGCGAGTGGTCACCAACGATGCAACGGGGGATTGCAACGACGGTGTCCTTCGCGCCTAGCATGTCCTCGACAGGGGGAGGTCCGGATTCATGCCGCTCGATCTCCTCCTGCGGGGCATCTGGTCGCTCCGCTGGCGCGTGATCGGCGGCACCTTCGCCCTGCTTCTCGCGGGCGCGTCGGCGATCCTCCTCTGGCCCCGGCAATACGTGGCGGAGGCGGTGGTGGCGCCGGCTGAGACCACCGGCCTCGCCACCTCCACCTTCATCCAGAACGGCCTCGCCATCCCCGGGGCGCTGCTGGACACCCGGGCCTCGGGGAACTTCGCCATCTACCTCTCCCTCCTCCGCGCGCCGGGGGCGGCGGAGATGCTCGCCGCGGAGACCGGGCTGCTGCACCACCTGACGGAGCGGCGGCGGGACGGCGTCACGGGCCGCCTCCGCGCCCTGCTCGGCGCGCCGCCCGCGGCGGACCTGGACGACGCGCGGCTGTGGCTGGAGCGGAACCTGTCCATCACCCAGTCCCTCCAGACGGTGACGACGACGCTCTCCATCCCCCACCCCGACCGGGCGGAGGCGCTGGCCATCCTCACCCGGCTGCACGCCCACGCGGAGGAGCGGGTGCGGCAGAGCCTCGCGGACCTCGCGCGCCGCCGGGTGGCGGCGCTGGAGGCGCAACTCGCCGCGGAGCGCGACGTCTTCGTCCGCACGCCGATCTTCGAGTTGCTGGCCCAGCACCAGCGGGCCGCCGCCATCGCCTCGGTGGAGGACGCGGTGGCGGCGCGGCTCGTCTCCCCGCCCGCGGTCGGGATCGCGCCGGCGCTGCCGAACCGTCCCCTGCTGCTGCTGCTCCTGGCGGTGGTGGCGCCGCTCGCCACCCTCGTCGCCGCGACCTGCGCGGTGCTGCTGCGCGCGCCGGCGGAGCCCTGGATGCCGCCGCTGCCCCGCCGCGCCGTGCCCCCCGCCGCTCCCGCCCGGACACCCGAGGAATGGGAACGGGTGTGATCCGCGTCCCTCGGCCGACCGCCGACGTCCTCGCGGCCCTCGCCGGTGCGGCGGCGGCGGCGATGCACCTCGCCGGTGCGCTGAAGTCGGCGCCGCCGCTCGCCGCCCTGCCCTTCGACCTGACGCTCGTCGCCGCCGCGGCGCTGGTGGGGCTGCTGCCGCCGGTGCTCTGCGGCCGGGACTGGCGGCTGGACCCGGGACTGGCGCTGCCGCTCGCGTGCTGCGCCGGCCTCTGGCTCTGGCTCGTCGTGGCGGGGCTGTGGACGCCGTCGCGCGCCGTGCTGTCGGCGAAGCTGCCGGAGGTGGTGGTGCTCGGGCCGGCCATGCTCGCCGCGGGGGTGGCGGTGGGGGCGGACCCGGCGGCGCGGCGGGCGCTGGCGGCGGCGACGCTGGCGATCGGGGTCTTCGTCGGGGCGGCCGTGGCACGCGGCCTCGCGGAGGGCGAGGTCGTCCTCGGCGGCATCGTCGGGGCCAGTCCGGATCTCGCGCGCGTGCAATACCAGCTGGCGGGGCTCGCCATCGCCGCCGCGGCCGGCCTCGCGGTGGTGCGGGCGGCGGAGGCGCGAGGCTGGCGGCGGGCGCCGTGGCTCGCATTGACGGCCGCGCTCGCCGCCGCGGCGCTGCTGCCGGG
>CAXVWQ010000251.1:0-6850 GCA_964263755.1 Roseomonas sp.
TGGAGGCGGCGCGGGAGGCGCTGGCCGCGCGCGGGATCGCGCTGCACCGGGTGCGGCGCGCGTGGGACACGGCGTGCTGGCCGCACGCGCGGAAGGGCTACTTCAAGTTCCGGGAGAACATCCCCGACCTGACGGCCCGCCTCATCCCCCGAGCCGGACGAGGGTGATCTCCGGCGGCACCCCGAACCGCACGGGGAGGATGGAGCAGCCGAGGCCGCCGGAGACGACGAGGTGGTGGCCCTCTTCCGCGATCACGCCGTAGGCGTAGCGGTCGTGGTGGATGGACGGCACGAGGGGCGACCACCCGAACAGGCGCACCTGTCCTCCGTGGGTGTGGCCCGAGAGCGTGACGGCGAAGCGGCCCGGGACGTCCGGGAAGATGTCGGGCTCGTGGGCGAGGAGGATGGCCGGGGCGTCGTCGGTGATCGCGGCCGTGGCGGCGGACAGGTCGTGCATCCCGGCGACGCCGCCGCCGTGGAGCCGGAACGCCCACTGGCTGTCGAGGCCGGCGAGCCAGACGCCCTCGCCGTGCGCCAGTCGGACGGCGTGGTTCGCCAGGACGGGCACGCCCGCCGCCTCCAGCGCCCGGCGGATGGCGGGCGGGCCGCGGCGGGCGCGTTCCGCCGCCGGGTCGTCCCACCAGTCGTGGTTGCCGAGGATGGCGTGGACGCCGAGGGGGGCGCGCAGCGCGGCGAGGGCGCGGGCGACCTCGGGCATCGGCACGGGCCGCGTGACGAAGTGGTGGTGCGCCGGCAGGTCGCCGAGGATGACCGCGAGGTCGGGACGCAGCGCGTTCGTCGCGGCGACGATGCGTTCGACGCGGGCCAGCGGCATATGGGGGTCGCCGGCGTGGAGGTCGGCGAGGGCGGCGACCGTCAGCGGCGGGCGCCCGCCCCAGCCGGGGACGGGAAGGCGCCATTCCTGCACGCGCAGCCGGAAGCCCGGTTCGATCGCCAGGGCGTAGGCCGCGCCGGAGACGCCGAGGGCGGCGCCGCCGACCCCGGCCCGCAGCAGCGTCCGGCGCCGGATCACAGCGCCGCCGGCAGCCGGAACCCGCCGACCTTCGACAAATCCGCCGCGCGCCAGAGATACCAGGCGGCGGCGGAGCGGAACGGCGCCCAGGCCTCGCCGATCCGCGCGAGATCCTTCGGCTTCGGCTGGGCGTCCAGGCCGGCGGCGACACGGTAGCCCTCCCGCACGCCGAAATCGTCCACCGGCAGGATGTCCCAGCGGCCGAGGGTGAAGATGAGGAGCATCTCCACGGTCCAGCGGCCGACGCCGCGGAGGGCGACGAGGCGTTCGATGAGGGCGGCGTCGGTCATGCGGGCGGCGGCGCGCCGGGTGGGTACCCAGCCCGCCGCCGACTTGTGCGCGATGTCGAGGATGGCGGCGCACTTGGCGCCCGAGAAGCCGCAGGAGCGCACCGCGCCCTCGGGCAGCGCCAGCACCGCCTCGGCAGGCGGGAACGGGTGCCCCGGCGCGAGGGCGATGAGGCGGTTCAGCACCGCCTCCGCCGCCTTGCCGTGGACCTGCTGGTGGGCGATGGCGCGGACGAGCGCCTCGTAGGGTTCGCGGTCCCGGACGTGGGTCAGGCGGCACGCGCCGACCTGGGCGACGACGCGGCCCAGCACGGGGTCGGCCGCGAGGTGGGCGCGGGCGGCGCGGCGGCCGGTCGCGGGGGGCGGGGGGGCGTCCATCGGGCGGACCTGACCACCGCGCCCCGCCGCCGGCAACCGGCCTACCCGCTGATCGCGATCGCGGCCCAGCCGACGAGTGCGGCGAGCGCGAGGGCAGGCCAGAGGAGGCGCCACAGGTCGGGCGGCCGGGTGCCGTCCGCCAGCAGTCCGCAGACGAGGGCGGTGTTGCCGAAGGACATGACCATCCCGCTGCTGCCCGCGAAGTTGTGCAGGGCGGGGGCGAGGACCGCCGGCAGCCCGGCCGCCGCGCCCAGCCCGGCCTGCACCGCCATGAGGGCCGCGACCGAGCCGACGTTGCTTCCCGTCACCACCCCCGCCGCGACGGCGAGCGGCGGGATGGCGTAGGGCGCCGCCGGGCCGAGGGCGTCGGCGAGGGTGGCGGCCAGCGCCGCCGCGGCCCCGGCGCCCGCCAGCCAGCGGCCGAGCAGGACGTAGAGGAGGAGGGCGGCGGCGGGGCGGCGGAGCCGGAGCATCGCCGCGCGCAGCCGTTCGAAGCCGTCCGCCCGGCGCGCCAGCAGGAGAAGCGACACGGACCAGAGGACGATGGCGACGTGGGTGGCGGGCACGGGCGGCAGGTCCGGGTAGGGCCGCCACGCCGGCGCCCCGCCCCAGGACCGCGCGAGCAGGAGGCAGAGGGTGAGGAAGGCCCAGGGTCCGATCGCCGCCGTCGCCCGGCGCCACGCCGCCGGGTCGCGGGGTGGATCGAGACGCCAGAGGGCATAGAGGAGGACCGGTCCGCTCGCGGCGATCCCGACCACCTCCATCGGCAGGAACCGGGCCGCGAGGAGGAGGAGCGCGGCCACGGCCGTCATCAGGCCGACCTGCGCCGCGCGGTCCCGCCGGGGAACCGCGACGCCGGCCTTCCCGAGGATGAACCAGAGAAGCGGGGGAAGGCCCATGAGCCAGGCGGCCTGGGGCAGCGCCGTCGCCCAGGACAGGTCGGCCAGGGGAATGCCGGTCAGCGCCGCCGCGAGCATCGTGCCCGGCCCGAGCCCGCCCCAGGGAACGAGGTTGAGCGACAGCAGGGCCGCGGCGGCGGCGGGCGCGCCGGCCAGCCCCATGCCCCGCAGCGCCGACAGCGCGAAGACCGCGCCCACCGCGAAGCCCGTCACGCTCTCCACGAAGGAGCCCGCGAGGAGGGCCATGACGAAGATGCGGCGCGGCGTCGCCTCGGCGGTCGCGGCGCCCGCGGGTGCGGCGGCGAGGGAGAACAGCAGCCCCCCGGCCAGCACCGCCACGGGCTGGAGGCCGAGGAACAGCGCCCTCGGCGTCTCGTCCAGCAGGAAGCGCGCGACGCCCCCCGCGCCGCCGGGGAGGGAGACCGCCACGGCGGGGATGGTCGCGAGGAGGGCGAGAAGGCAGGCAACGACCGGCCCCGCCCGGCCCGACGCCAGCAGGCCCAGGAGGAGGACGAGCGGTGCGGCCTGGAGGAGGGTGGTCATCGGCCCCGGCACTCTGCGGCCGGATCGGCAGGCGCGCCACGCCGTCCCGGAATGTTGCGTCGCAACGGAACCGCCCGTCGCTTCCGCCGTTCAAGCCCTACCTGAACCTGGAAGCCACCCCGTTGAAGCGCCGCGACCTCATCGGCGGACTCGCCCTCGCGGGCCTGCTGCCCCGCCAGACCGGCCTGTGGCCGGACATCGCCGAGGCGGCGGACGAGCCGTCCCGTCCGTTCGACGCGGGGACGGTGCGGGCGATCGCGCGCGACCTGGCGACCAAGCCTTACGCGGCGCCGGACGAACGGCTGCCCGCAGCCATCGGCAACGCGGGATACGACCAGTACCGCAGCATCACCTTCGACCGGAACCGCGCCCTGTGGCGGTCGGACAACCTGCCCTTCCAGTTGCAGCCCTTCCACCGCGGCTTCCTCTACAAGCAACGGATCGAGTTGTTCGAGGTGGCGGAGGGCCGCGCCCGCCCGATCTCCTACGACCCCGCGGCCTTCGACCTGACGCATGTCGGCGGCACCGCGCCGGCCGACCTGGGCTTCGCGGGGTTCCGGCTGACGAACCCGCTGAACCGCGCGGACCATCACGACGAGATCGCGTCCTTCCTCGGCGCCTCCTACTTCCGGGCGCTCGGCAAGGGCCACACCTACGGGCTCTCGGCGCGCGGGCTGGCGCTGAACACGGCGGGGCCGCGGGGCGAGGAGTTCCCGGTGTTCCGGGCGTTCTGGATCGAGCGGCCCCGGGCGGGCGCGGACGGGGTCGTGGTCCACGCGCTGCTCGACAGCCCGTCCTGCACCGGCGCGTTCCGCATGACGATCCGCCCGGGCGACGCGACGGTGTTCGACGTGGAGGCGCGGATCAACCCGCGCTCCGACCTCACCACCGCCGGCATCGCGCCGCTGACGAGCATGTTCTACTTCTCGCCCCTCGACCGGTCCGGCGCGGACGACCATCGCGGGGCGGTGCATGATTCGGACGGGCTGCTCGTCTCCACCGCGCGGGGCGAGGTGCTGTGGCGTCCCCTGCAGAACCCGCGCGACCTCCAGGTCAGCGCCTTCGCCGAGGCGTCGCCGCGGGGGTTCGGGCTGATGCAGCGGCGCCGGGACTTCGCGACCTACAACGACCTGGAGGCGAACTACCACCGCCGGCCTGGGGTGTGGGTGGAGCCGATCGGGGATTGGGGAGAGGGGGCGGTCCACCTCATCGAGATCCCGACCCAGGGGGAGATCCACGACAACGTCGTCGCCTTCTGGCGCCCGAAGGAGCCGCTGCGGGCGGGGACGGAATGGTCCTACACCTACCGGCTCCACTGGGTCGGCGGCTTCGCGGCGCCGACGCGGCCGGGTGGGGCGCCGCCCGCGCAGTTCGTGGATTCGCGCCAGGGGGCGCGGCCCTACGCGGCGGGCGTGCGGCACTTCGTGCTGGAGGCGACGGGCACGCGCCTCGACGCGCTGCCGGCCGCCGCGATCCCGGAGGCGGAGGTGACGGCGAGCGCCGGCCGGATCGCCAACGTCGGCGTGGTCCGCAATCCCGAGACCAACGCGGTGCGGCTGTTCTTCGACCTGGTTCCCGGCAACGCGCCGCTGTCGGAGGTGCGGGCCCTGCTGAAGGGGCCGGACGGGCCGCTGACGGAGACGTGGCTGTTCCGCTGGGCGCCCTGAGGGGGAGGTGGACCGCATGGCGCCGCGGGACCGCCGCAATCCGCGGCTAGCCGCCGCGCCCGTGACGGAACCCCTCGACTTCGGCGACGCCCGGACGCCCTTCCTGCCGCCCGAGGCGCCGCTGGACATGCCGGTGCAGGACCTGCGCGGCCCGGTGGCGCCGGGCGCGCCCCCGGCGACCTCGCCGTCCGGGATCGCGTGGCGGCGCGGCTTCGTGGTGGCGGCGACGGTCGGCCTCACCGCGTTCGGCGCGACGGAGATGGCGCTGGCCCTGGACTACGCGACGCCGCTCTCCCTCGAAGGCGTGGTGCTCGCGTTGTTCCTGCCGCTCTTCGCCTGGATCGCGATGTCCTTCGCCTCGAACGTCCTCGGGTTCTGGTCGCTCGTGGCGCGACGGCCGCCGGGGCTGATTCCCGCAGGGTCGGCGCCGGTCCCCGCGGCGCGCACCGCCCTCCTGATGCCCGTGTACAACGAGGATCCGACGCGGGTGATGGCGGCGCTGGAAGCGATCCTCGGGGAACTGCGGGACGCGGGCGCGGCCGACGCGTTCCACGCCTTCATCCTGTCCGACACCACGGATCCCGACGCCTGGGTGCGGGAGGAGGCGGCGTTCCTCGCGCTGCGGGACCGTCTGCCGCCGGGCGCGCCGGCGTTCTACCGGCGGCGACGGCGGAACCTGGACCGCAAGGCGGGGAACATCGCGGACTGGGTGACGCGGTGGGGGGCCGCCTACCCGCATTTCCTCATCCTCGACGCGGACAGCGTGATGTCGGGCGACGGCCTCCTCCGCCTCGGCGCGGCGATGGAGGCGAACCCGGGGATCGGCCTGATCCAGACGTTGCCGGTGGTGGTGAACGGGCGGTCGGTGTTCGCGCGGATGCAGGCCTTCGCGGGGCGGATCTACGGGCCGATGATCGCCCACGGGATCGCGGCGTGGCACGGGGCGGAGTCCAACTACTGGGGCCACAACGCCATCATCCGCACGGCGGCCTTCGCGGAATCGGCGGGGCTGCCGCACCTGCGGGGCCGCAAACCCTTCGGCGGGCACGTGATGAGCCATGACTTCGTCGAGGCGGCGCTGCTGCGGCGCCGGGGGTGGGCGATCCATTTCGTGCCCTCCCTCGCCGGGTCCTACGAGGAATCGCCGCCGGGGCTGCACGACGTGGCGCTGCGGGACCGGCGCTGGTGCCAGGGGAACCTCCAGCACCTCGCGGTGCTGCCGGCGCGGGGGCTGCACCCAGTGTCGCGGAGCCATCTCCTCGTCGGCATCGGGGCCTACGTGACGGCGCCGATGTGGTTCGGCTTCATCCTGCTGGGGATGCTGCTGGCGTTGCAGGCGCGGTTCGTGCGGCCGGTCTACTTCCCCGCCGGGCCGACCCTCTTCCCGGACTGGCCGGTGGCGGACCCGGTGCGCGCCATGTGGGTGTTCGTCGGCACGATGGGGCTGCTGCTCGTGCCGAAGCTGCTGGCCTGGGCGGCTTTCCTCCTTGATGCACCGGCGCGCCGCGCCGCGGGGGGTGTCCGCACCCTCCTCGGCGTGCTGTTCGAGACGGTGGTGGCGGGGCTGCTGGCGCCGGTGACGATGGTGACGCAGTCGCGTGACGTGGTGTCCATCCTGCGGGGCCGCGACGCCGGGTGGTCCGCGCAGTCGCGGGACGACGGGACGCTGCCGCTGCGGGCCGCGGCGCGGCTGTTCGGGCGGCACACCGTCGTCGGGATCGTGCTGGGGGTGGGGGCGCTCCTCGTCTCGCCCTGGCTGGCGGCGTGGATGTCGCCGGTGGTGCTGGGCCTTGCCCTCGCGATCCCGCTCGCCTCCGGGAGGGCGCGGGCGGACCGGGGGAGCGCCCTCCGACGGGTCGGGCGGCGGGTGACGCCGGTGGAGGCCGCGCCGCCGCCCGTGCTGCGCCGGGCCGCCGACCTGCGGCGCGAGTGGGCGGTCCTCGTCCCGGCGGGGGAGGCGGTGGCGCGGTTGGCGACCGACCCCGCCTTGCTCGCCGCGCACCGCGCCATGCTGCCGCCGCCGCGGCGGGCCGGCGATCCGGTG
>CAXVWQ010000252.1:0-13049 GCA_964263755.1 Roseomonas sp.
CGACGCTCGATATCACGGCGGTAGGTGTCACCCGCGCCGTCCCGATGGCCGCGGGCGAGACGATCCTGGAGGCCGGCCTGCGCGCCGGCCTCGACCTCCCCTGGTCCTGCCGCGGCGGCATGTGCTGCACCTGCCGGGCGAAGGTGACGGAGGGCGCGGCGACGATGGCCCTGAACTACTCGCTCCAGCCCTGGGAGATGGCGGCGGGCTTCGTGCTGACCTGCCAGGCGCGCCCCCTCGGCGGCCCTGGCGGCGACCGCGTCGCCGTGGACTACGACGCGGCCTGACCGCCCGCGACCGGCGTGGCCACCCGCGCGCCGTCGAGCGCGCGGCGCAGCGCCTCCGCCAGCGCGTCCACCGCGTAGGGCTTCTGCAGCACCTCGAACCCGTGCCGCCCCTCCGACGCCAGCACGTGGCTGTAGCCGGAGGTCAGCAGCACCGGCAGCCCGGGATACCGCCGCCGCAGCTCCGCCCCGAGTTCCAGTCCGCTCATCCCCGGCATCACCACGTCGGAGAACACCGCGTCGAACGGCTCGCCGCTCGTCTCCAGCAGCAGCAGCGCCTCCGTCGCGTTCGCCGCCCAGGCGGTGCGATACCCCAGGTCCTGGAGGATCTGCGTCGAGAAGGTCCCGACCTCCACGTTGTCCTCCACGACGAGGACGCGCCGCCCCCCGCCCTCGTTCGCGCGCGCCGGGGCGAGGGCGAGGGCGGACACGTCGCTCAGCGCCCCGGCGACGCGGGGCAGGTGAAGCGTGAAGGTCGTGCCCCGCCCGACCACGCTGTCCACCGCCACCTCGCCGCCGCTCTGCTTCGTGAAGCCGAACACCTGGCTCAGCCCGAGGCCCGTGCCCTTGCCCACCTCCTTCGTCGTGTAGAACGGGTCGAAGATGCGCGGCAGGTCGTCCGCGGCGATGCCCGATCCCGTGTCTGTGACGGAGACGGTGACGTAGGGCCCCGCCGCCGCCCCGCCCCCATCCTCCACGCGGAGCGTCAGCGTGCCCGCGCCGTCCATCGCGTCCCGCGCGTTCACCACGAGGTTCACGAGCGCCGTGTCGAACTGGCTGAGGTCCGCGCGCACGCGGCACGCATCGCCGTCCGGCACCTCGATCCCGATGGCGATGCGCGATCCCACGATGGTCCGCAGCATGTCCACCACGCCCCGCAGCCGCGCCGGGACGTCGAACACCTCCGGGCGCAGCGTCTGCTTCCGCGCGAAGGCGAGGAGCTGGCTCGTCAGCTTCGACGCCCGGTCCACCGTGTCCGCGATGGCCGCGACGTAGCGGCTGCGGCGGTCCTCCGGCAGGTCCGGCCGGCGCAGCAGGTGGGCGGAGGAGCGGATGATCGTCAGCAGGTTGTTGAAGTCGTGCGCGACGCCGCCCGTCAGCTGCCCGATCGCCTCCATCTTCTGGCTCTGCCGCAGCGCGTCCTCGATGCGCTCGCGCTCCGCGATGCCCTCCAGCAGCCGGGCATTGGCGTCCGCCAGCTCCCGCACGTGCGCCTTCTGCTCCGTCAGGTCGGTCAGGACGCCGCACAGCAGCGTCGCGCCGTCCTCCGTCCGCAGCAGGTTGAGGGAGACGTAGATCGGCACCATCGTCCCGTCCACGGCGCGCAGCGTCAGGTCGCCGCGCGCGCCGTCATCCTTCGCCGCCTGCATCATCCGGGCGAAGGGGTCCCGATCCTCCGCCGCGACGAACTGCGCGAGCGGGCGGCCGATCACGCGCTCCTGCGCCTCTCCCACCATCCCCGCGAGGCGGCGGTTGCAGTAGAGGACGATGCCATCGTCCGACAGCGTGACCGCCCCCTCCCCGATCTGCTCGATGAGGATGCGGTAGGGCCGGTCCGCGCTCTCCAGCGTATAGACCTGGTGTTCGTCCGCTGGCCCCGCGACGACGAGGGCATCCACCTCGCCCCGGCGGATGGCGTCGAGCGTTTCCTCGCTCTCCTCCAGCCGCGCTTCCAGTTCCCGGATCCGCGCCCGCAGCTCCGCCTCAGTCGCCATCGCGATCCGATCCGGGTGCGATGTCGAGGCCGCGCAGCACCCGCTCCTTCTCCGACAGGTCGCCGACGATGCGCCGCGCCGGCAGCGGCAGCATCTTCAGCAGCGTCGGCGCCGCGATCACCTGGTTGTCCTTCGCCAGTCCGGGCTGCTGGTAGATGTCCACCACCTCCAGGTCGATCGGCCCCGCCACGTTCTCCGCGCAGATGCGGCGCAGGTTCGCGATGGCGCGGCGGGACCGCTCCGTGCTTCCCGCCACGAACAGGCGGAGACGATACGCGGTGCCCTCCCCGTCACTCAAGCCGCGGCGTCCCGAGGCCGGATGTCGAGGCCGACGAGAACCTTCTCCGTATCCGACAGGTCGCCGATGATCCGCTTCAGCGGCTCCGGCAGCTTGCGGACAAGGGTGGGGATGGCGAGGATCTGGTCCCCCGCCGCAAGCTTCGGGTTCTGGACGAGGTCGATCACCTCGATGTCGTAGCGCCCCGCGAGGTGCTCCTCGCAGAAGCGCCGCAGGTTGGTCAGCGCCTTGAGCGACTTCGCCGTCTGCCCCGCGACGTAGAGGCGCAGGTGGTAGGGTCCGCGATCACCCTCGCTTCCGGGTTCGGCCGCCTCGCTCACTCCGCGGCGTCCCGGCGCGTGGCGATCGCCGCCTCGTCCGACAGCAGCGCCGCCTCGTGCGCATGCTCCTGCGTCAGCAACAGGTTCGCCTCCTCCTCCTCCGCCTTCAGCGTGGCCAGCTGCTCCGCCACGCTCCGCTCCAACGCCTCGCGGCGGCGGACGAGGTCGCGGCGCCGCCGCTCCACCTCCTCCTTGCGCCGCGCCAGCACCGCCGCCTCCCGCGCCGCCTGGGTGACGCGGGCGGACCCGGTCAGCACGCCCTCCGGCCCCACGTAGGGCGGGATCAGGTGGATGCCGTCATCGGCGATCCGGTATTCCCGCACCTGGTTGGAATGGCTCATGCCGCGGGCCTTGATGACGTAGAGCGCCCGGTTGCGCTCCCCGTTCGCCTCCACATCGGTGAGCTTGACCCAGACGTCCATGAGCGAGGACAGCCCGATGTCCGTTCCCTCCATCACCATCCCGTCGGTGCGCAGGGACGTGATCAGCGCGGTGATGCCGCGCGCCTTCAGCAGGTCCACCATCCGCAGCAGCGTCGCGTGAACCTCGTTCTCCGGCCCGCGAAAGGCGGAGATGGGGTCCACGATCACGAAGTCCGGCCTGAACCGCCCGAGGTCGCGGTGCATCCGGGCGAGGTGCATCTCCAGCCCGTGGAGCGCGGGCCGCGCCGCCTCGAACCGCAGCAGCCCGCTCTCCACGTGGACGTCGAGGTCGAGGCCGCTGGAACGGGCGTTGCGCACGATCTCCTGCGCGCTCTCCTCCAGCACGAAGAACAGCACGCGCTCCCCGCGCCTGCAGGCCGCGTCGGCCATGTGGCTCGCGATCGTCGTCTTGCCCGTGCCCGCGACGCCGGAGACGAGCGTGGAGGAGCCCCGGAACAGCCCGCCCCGCCGCAGCATCGCATCCAGCCCCGCGATGCCCGTGGAGACGATGGCCTCGTCCGCCGCCCGGTCGAGGCCGGAAGAGGTGACGGGCAGCACGGAGATGCCGTCGTGGTCGATGAGGAACGGGTATTCGTTCGTGCCGTGCGCCGAGCCGCGGTACTTCACCACCCGCAGCCGCCGCGTGGTGATCCCGTCCTCCACCCGGTTGTCGAGGAGGATGACGCAGTCCGAGACGTATTCCTCCAGCCCGTGGCGCGTCAGCTGCCCGTCGCCCCGCTCCCCGGTGATGACGGCGGTGAGGCCGCGATCCTTCAGCCAGCCGAACAGGCGGCGCAGTTCGGCGCGCAGCACGGTGGGGTCGGCGAAACCGGAGAACAGGGTCTCGACCGTGTCGAGGACGACGCGCTTGGCGCCGACGGAATCCACCGCGAAGGCCAGGCGGACGAACAGCCCTTCCAGGTCGTATTCCCCGCTCTCCTCGATCTCCGAGCGTTCCACGCGCACGTGGTCCACCGCAATCTTCCCCGCGGCCACCAGCCCGTCGAGGTCGTAGCCGAGGGAGGCGACGTTGGCCGACAGGTCCTCCGCCCGTTCCTCGAAGGACATGAACACGCCGGGCTCGTCGTAGCGCGTCGCGCCGTTGACGAGGAAGGTGGAGGCGAAGAGGGTCTTGCCGCACCCCGCCCCGCCGCAGACGAGGGTGGGGCGGCCGGCGGGAAGGCCGCCGAGGGTGATGCCGTCGAAGCCCTCGATGCCGGTGGCGGCCTTGGGCAGTTGCAGGGCGTCGGTCGCCGCGGGGCGCATGGGTCGGTCGGGGTCCTTGCGGGCTGGTCGTCGGGATCGGATGGTCGGACCGAACGCGGTCTTGGGCCGCATCTTGGCAGATTGCCGGGCGGCTTCACACCCTGGCGGTGGCCCGGTGATGATCCCCGTCAGCCCCCGCCCGGTGGAGGGATGCCGAACAGCCGGGGATCCCACTCCAGCGGCGCAGGTGCGCCGACCGAGATGCGTGCCGCGTCGGGATGCCGGGGATTTACCACCCAGTTCGCTTCCGAGGGCACGAGCGCCGACGGCACGCGGAGGAGGGCGGTTCGTCCCGCGGCGGCCCAGCGGCGTCCCGCCTCCGCCGCCTCCGGGGCGTTGAGTGCGCGCCATCCGGTCGGCGGGTCCGCCAGCAGGTCGTCGAAGGGCAGGTCGTCCGGCGCGTCCGCGATGACGAGCAGCGTGCCGCCGAGGGACCGGCGCTGGACGAGGCGTTCGAGCATCGCGAGGGAGAGCGTCGAGGCCGCGTAGATCACCGGCATGCCGACAGGATTCCATCGGCCGCCGACGAGCGCAGCGCCGGTCGCGTCCCAGACGGGGTGTGCCGCGGTGGCGAGCCGGACGAGGCGCATCCCGTCAGGCCGGGAGACCGTGCTCCGCGTTCAGCAACACCCGTTCGACGAGGCGGGCGCCGAGATCCGTTGCGGCGAGGGCGATCGGCGGGCCATCCCCGAGCATCGGGTGCGGCGCGTTGAGCCAGTCCCGCGCCGTCTCCTCGTCGCCGAGGGCCACGGCGGCGAGGGCGGTGACGCGGGCGAGGCGCTCGGCCCGCTCGCTCGCGGCGGGTGAGAGACGGGGGGAGCGCTTGAGGGTGGCGGGCGAGGCGACGAGGGCGGCGATCCGGCCCCGCCCTTCCGGGGTGGCGGGTGCTGCCCGCACCGCGACCGCACCGACGACGGCGCGGGGAAGCCCGCCCGCGACGGCCGCGAGGAGGTCGCCCATCGTCTCGATGCGGACGCCGAGGGCGCGGCGGCCCCCGAGGGCATCGGCCACCTTCGCGACGGCGACGGGATACATGGCACGCTCCGGATCACCTGACCTTTCGATATAGGGTCGCGTGAGCCGCGCCGACAAGGATTCCCTATCGGGATCGCCGGTCCACCACCCGCTTCGCCTTGCCGAGGGACCGTTCCACCGCCCCGGGGTCGCGCACCGTCACCTCCACCGAGACGCCGACGACCTCCTTCACGTGGTGCGTCAGCGCCCGCGCCGCCGCGTCCCGCCCGGCGCCGACGATGCCCGGTTCCGCCTCCACCTCCACCGTCATGCAGTCCAGCGGCCCCTGACGCGTCAGCACGATCTGGTAATGCGGCGCGAGCCCGGGCACGCGGAGCAGCTGCTCCTCGATCTGCGAGGGGAACACGTTGACGCCGCGGAGAATGATCATGTCGTCGGACCGCCCGGTGATCCGCGCCATGCGCCGGAAGGCGGGCCGCGCCGTGCCGGGCAGCAGCCGCGTCAGGTCGCGCGTGCGGTAGCGGATCACCGGCATCGCCCCCTTCGTGAGGGAGGTGAAGACGAGTTCGCCCTCCTCCCCGTCCGGCAGCACCGCGCCGGTCTCCGGGTGAACGATCTCCGGGAGGAAGTGGTCCTCCCAGATGTGCGGCCCGTCCTTCGTCTCGACGCACTCGCTCGCGACGCCCGGGCCCATCACCTCCGACAGGCCGTAGATGTCCACGGCGTGGATGCCGAACGCCGCCTCGATGGTCGCGCGCATCGCCTCCGTCCAGGGTTCGGCGCCGAGGATGCCGATCCTGAGCGACGTCCCCCGCGGGTCGCGTCCCTGCCGCCGGAACTCGTCGAGGATCGCGAGGAGGTAGGAGGGCGTGACCATGATGATCTCGGGCCGGAAATCCTCGATGAGCTGGACCTGGCGTTCCGTCATGCCGCCGGAGACGGGGATGACGGTGAGGCCGAGCGCCTCCGCGCCGTAGTGCGCGCCGAGGCCGCCGGTGAACAACCCGTAGCCGTAGGCCACGTGGACCTTCATCCCCGGCCGTCCGCCGGACGCGCGGATGGAGCGGGCGACGAGGTCGGCCCAGGTGGAGAGGTCGTCCGCGGTGTAGCCCACCACCGTCGGCTTCCCCGTGGTGCCGGAGGAGGCGTGGATGCGCGCCACCTTGTCGGACGGCACGGCGAACATGCCGAACGGGTAGTTGTCCCGCAGGTCCGCCTTCGTCGTGAACGGGAACTTCGAGAGGTCGGACAGGTCGCGCAGGTCGTCCGGCGTCACGCCCGCCGCGTCGAAGGCGCGCTTGTAGTGCGGCACGTTGTCGTAGGCGTGCCGCAGCGTCCAGCCGAGGCGGCGTCGCTGCACGGCGCGCAGTTCCTCCAGCGTCATGCGTTCCGCGGCGTCGTGCGGCGCGTCGCTCATGGCAGCACCGTTCCCTCGATCACGCGCGACTGCCCGCGGAAGGCGGCGATGTCGCGCCCCGACGCGTCGCGCACGATCACGTCGTAGATCCCGCTCCGCCCCGCCTCGGCCACCCGCGTCGCCACCGCCGTCAGCGCGTCCCCCACCTTCGCCGGCCGCAGGTAGGTGATGGCGTTGGACTGCGCCACCGCGCGCCGGTTCGCGCCGTTGCACGCGAAGGCGAAGGCGGAGTCGGCCAGCGCGAAGAGGAACCCGCCGTGGCAGATCCCGTGCCCGTTCGCCATGTCGGGCCGCACCGTCATCGTCAGCGTCGCCGTTCCCGGCCCGACCGATGCGATGGCCATGCCCAGGCCCTGCGATGCCCAGTCCTCCGCCCACATCGCCGCCGCGCAGGCCTCCGCCAGTTCCCCATCGGTCACGCCGGCGCGCCCTCGAACCGCGCCGGCCGCTTCGCCGCGAACGCCGCGACGCCCTCCGCGTAGTCGTGCGACCGGCCGAGCGCCGCCTGGACGTCGCGCTCGTGATCCAGTTGCGCGTCCAGCCCGTTCGTCTCGGACGCCTGCAACGCCCGCTTCGTCTCCGCCAGCCCGCGCGCCGGCAGCCGCGCCAGACGCGCCGCCAGCGCGTGCGCCTCCTCCATGAGCGACGCGGCGGGTACGGCGCGCCACGCCAGCCCCATCGCCGCCGCCTCCGCGCCCGTCACCGTGTCGCCCAGCATCGCCAGCGCCCGCGCCCTCGCCGGGCCGACGAGGCGCGGCAGGAACCACGTCGCCCCGGTGTCCGGGATCAGCCCGATCCGGATGAAGGCGAGGGAGAGGCGCGCATCCTCCGCGCAGATGGCGATGTCCGACGCCATCGGCAGCGACGCCCCCGCCCCCGCCGCCACGCCGTGCACCGCGCAGACGACCGGCTTCGGCAAATCCCGCATCGCCCGCACCAGCCGGTTCCACCCGCGCTCGATCACGCCGGCCAGGTCGGCGTCCGGCCCCGTCAGCCCGGCTTCCGCCAGATCCTGCCCGGCGCAGAACCCCCGCCCCGCGCCGGAGAGCAGCACCGCGCGGCACGACGGATCCCGCCCAGCATCCTCCAGCGCCCCCAGCAGCGCCGCGTGCAGCGAGGCGTCGAAGGCGTTGAGTTTCGTCGGACGGTTGAGGACGAGCGACCGATACCCCGGCCGCGGTTCCACCAGCAGCGGCGCCTCGGTCACGTCGTTTCCTTCCCGGCGGCACATGCGGCACCCCGCCGCCACCGAGGGTATTTTCGCCGCCCGCGTCGGGTCAACCGGCGGCGCGCCGTTGGCGCCCGGCACCGCCCCGTGCGACACACGTCCGCCGCCGAGGAGGACGCCGTGACGACGATCGAACCCTTCCCGCTGATCGAACTCTCCGGCGCCCCGGAGGTCCGCGGCCGCGCCTACGGCCGCGCCGCCAAGGCCCGGGTGCACCGCGGCCTGTCCCACTACGGCGCGCAGCTCTCGGGGCAGGGGATCGACCCCTCCCGCGTCCACGCCATGGCCCGCGCCTTCGTCCCGCGCATCGAGGCCTTCGACCCCGCCTACGTCGCGGAGATGCGCGGCATCGCCGCCGGCGCCGACTGCGCCTTCGAGGACGTGGTGATGATGAACTGCCGCACCGAGGTGCTGCAATTGGCCAAGCGCGCGGAAGCCGCCGCCAGGGCCACCCGCGCCGATCCCGACGGCTGCACCGGCGCCATCCTCCTGCCCGAGGCCACCGCCGACGGCGCCGTCCTCCACGCCCAGAACTGGGACTGGAAGGAGGAGTGCGCGGAAACGGGCGTCGTCCTCCGCATCCGCCGCGACGACGGGCCGGACATCCTCACCTTCGTGGAGGCCGGCGGCCTCGCCCGCGCCGGCCTCAACGCCGCGGGCATCGCCGTCACCGCGAACTACCTCGAATCCGACCGCGACTACCGGACGGAGGGCGTCCCCCTCTCCCTCATCCGCCGCAAGGTGCTGGAACAGGAGCACGTCGCCCTCGCGGCGCGGGCCATCCACGCGACGCCGAAATCCGCCTCCAACAACCTCATGCTCTCCCACGCCTCCGGCTACGCCGTGAACTTCGAATGCGCCCCCGACGAGGCCTTCGCCATCGCACCGGAAGGCGGGATGATCGCCCATTCCAACCACTGGCGCTCCCCCGTGGCGCTGGCGAAGCTGCGCGACACCGGCCTCGCCAACACCCCCTGCTCGCTCTACCGCGACACCCGCGTCCGCGACCTCCTCACCCCGAAGCACGGCCGCCTCACCCTCGACGACCTCCGCGACGCCCTGTTCGACGACTGGCAAGCCCCCTGGTCCGTCTGCCGCCCGCCCCGCCCCAACTTCAACGGCAACATCTCCGCCACCGTCGCCATGATCCTCATGCGCCCGGCCGACGGCCTGATGGAGGTCGCCCCCCTCCCCGCCCTCAACCGCACCTTCACCCCCTACGCCCTGCACGACCGCCCGCTGCGCGCCGCGGCGGAGTGACGCGGGCGGACGCGCCGTGCGCCTCCTGACCCGGGGGATCGCCCCCGCCCACCTGCCCCCCGGGACCGCGTGGCGCATCCTCCTCTGGCTCGCCCTCCTCGCGATGTTCTTCCAGGTCGCGCACTACAAGCCGGAGGCGGGGCCGTTCTACCTCCTCTCGAAGGCGTGGCCGCTCCTCCTCGCGCCCCTCGTCCTGCACGGCGCCGTGCTGCGCCTGCCCGACACGCCCCTCTATCTCGTCCTCCTCGCCTACACCCTCGGCCTCACGCCGATCCTCTCCATGGTCCACCTGCCCAACGACGTGGCGGACGCGGTGATGGCCACCGTGAAGGCGTGGCCCCTCACCTTCTTCCTCTCCGCCGCCTCCGCCCTCGTCCTCCTCCGCCCCTCCGAACGCGACGTGACCCGCGCCGCGATCCTCGGTGGCGCGCTGACCTTCGCGCTCCTCTTCGCCCTCTGGCTCGTCGTCCCCGTCGCCTGGTACCAGCCCACCCTCGGCTCGAACCTCTTCTCCTGGGACGAGGGCCGCGGGAACTTCATTCGCATGCCGATGATGCTCGGCATCCTCACCCTCTTCTGGCTCGGCCATCGCCTCGCCGCGGAGCGCCGCGCGTGGCAGTTCGCCGCCGTCGCCGCGGGCGTCGCGGGCCTCGTGCTCATCTACAAGGCGCGCCTCCCCACCGGCGTCGCGGTGCTGATCCTCGCCCTCGCCGCCTTCGCCCGCCTCGGCCTCCGGTCGCGCCTCGGCCTCGGCGCCCTCGCCGCCCTCCCCGTCGCCGCCGCCGCCCTCGTCCTCGGCCCGGCGATCCCCGCCTTCCTCGACCGCACCTTCGACGAATCCCTCTTCATCCGCCTCCGCTCCGCCGGCCTCGCCTGGGAGTGGACGGTGGCCGACCCCTGGCGCCTTCTCCTCGGCTCCGGCTCCATCGCCTCCTCCTCCGAGACCACCCTCGCCGAATTCCTCCGCGCCGCCGACTTCTGGCTCACCGACGTCGGCTGGCTCGGCGTGCTGTTCGAGTACGGCCTCATCGGCACCGCCCTCATCGTCGCAGTCCACTGGCGCGCCCTCGCCGCCGCCCGCGCCGTCCGCGGCGCCGACCCGTTCCGCCGCGCGCTCGCCGACTACGTGCTGTTCGAGATCCTCTGCTCCGCCGTCTATTCCGTGATGTATGCCCCCGGCCCCGTCGTCACGGCCGCGGCGGTCGCGTGGTGGCTCGGTGCCCGGGACCGTGCGGGGCTGCGGGGGGAGGAACGCGGCCTCTCCCGCCCGGTGCCCGTGGTGGAGGGGCCGACGACCCCGGACTGGACCAGGGGCGGCGTCCCGGGCGCCTGGGCACCCGGCCGATGACGACGGGAGCGGGACACGCCGCCGCGGAACGGGCGCCCCCCGCCCACGCCCGGGGTTTGCCCCCCACCCCCCACCCCGGGTAGGGTCTGCCCGCCCATGAGCCGCGTCACCCGCTACATCGCCCGACAGGTGGCGCTCGCCCTCCTCGCCGTCACGGTGGGGCTGGCCGCGCTCATCTGGCTCACCCAGTCCCTCCGCTTCATCGAGCTGGTGCTGGACCGCGGCCTCCCCCTCTCCGTCTTCCTCGAACTGACGGGCCTCCTCCTCCCCTCGTTCTTCGCGGTCATCCTCCCGATCACGACCTTCATCGTGACCCTCTTCACCTACGTCCGCCTCGCCTCCGACCGCGAACTCGTGGTGATGCGCTCCGCCGGCCTGTCGGACTGGCGCCTCGCCCGCCCGGCCCTCCTCGTCGCCGCCGTCTCGACGGCCGCCTGCGTCGCGCTCCAGCTCTACCTCGTCCCGGTCTCCCACGCCGCCTTCCGGGAATGGCAGTTCGAGATCCGCAACCAGATGGCCGCCATCCTCCTCCAGGAAGGCGTCTTCTCCTCCGTCGGCAACGACCTCACCGTCTATGCCCGCGTGCGGGAGCGGGACGGCACGATGCGCGGCATCGTCGTCCACGACAGCCGCGACCCCGGCGCCCCCGTGACGATCCTGGCGGAGCGCGGGATCATCACGAACACCCCGAACGGCCCCCGCGTCACCCTCTTCGACGGCCAGCGCCAGCAGGTGGAGCGCTCCCGCGGCGGCGCCCCGCCGCGCCTCTCCGTCCTCGCCTTCGAGGAGAACTCGGTGGACCTCGCCCGCACCGGCCGCGCCGAGGAGGCCCGCAACCGCGACAGCCGCGAGCGCTTCGTCCACGAACTCCTCGACCCCGACCCCGCGGAGAACCTGCCGGAGCGCGACGTCCGCAAGTTCCGGGCGGAGGGCCATGGCCGCTTGGCCTCCCCCCTCACCACCCTCTCCTTCGCCCTCGTCGGCATGGCCGCGGCGCTCGCCTCCACCTTCCGGCGCCACGGCGGCGGCGCCACGGCGGGGGGGGCCGTCCTCGTCGTCGTCACCCTCCTCGCCATCGGCCTCGCCGTCGGCAACCTCGCGGCGCGGGACAACCGCTTCATCCCGCTGATCTGGCTCCACGCCATCGGCCCCGGCCTCCTCGCGGCCTGGGTGCTGTCCGGCGCCCCGGGCTGGCCACGCCGCGCCCCCCCGCGCGGCGACGCCCTGCCCGACGCAGCCCCCGCCGCCCGCCTCGCCGGGGGCGCGCCCGGATGAGCATCCCCCTCACCTTCGGGGCCTACATCTCCCGCCGCTTCCTCGGCATGGCGCTGCTCATGCTTGCGGCGCTGACCGGCCTCGTCGCCCTGTTCGACTTCATCGAACTCCTGCGCCGCGCCGCCACCCGGCAGGACGCGGGCTTCGCCATCGTCTCCGCCATCGCCGGGCTGCGGGTGCCCTTCATCGCCCTCCAGGTCATGCCCTTCGCCATCCTCCTCGGCGGCATCCTCGCCTTCTGGCGCATGGCGCGGGCCTCCGAACTCGTCGTCGCCCGCTCCGCCGGGATCTCCGCCTGGGGCTTCCTCATCGGCCCCGTCCTCGTCGCCTCCCTCCTCGGCGCCGTCGGCACCACGGGCGTCTCCCCCCTCTCCTCCGTCATGCTCGCGCGGGCGGAACGGCTGGACGGCACCTACCTCCGCAACGTCTCCGGCGTCTCCACCCTCTCCGGCGGCCGGCTGTGGCTGCGGCAGGCCGACCGCGAACTCGACCCCACCGGCGTCGCCATCCTCGCCGGCCGCCCGGTGGCGCAGGGCGCCCCCACCCCCCTCGCCCCCGCCGCCTTCCGCCTGGAGGAGGTCTCCCTCTGGCGACTCTCCGCCGACGACCGCTTCCTCGCCCGCGTCGAGGCCCCTCGCGCCACCCTCTCCGCCGGCGCCTGGGTGCTGGAGGGCGCCACCACCTACGGCCGCGACCGACAGCCCCAGCCCGCCGGCGCCCTGCGCCTGCCAACGGACCTGACGCCCGACCGCATCGCCGAATCCTTCGCCTCCCCGGACACCCTCTCCTTCTGGTCGCTGCCGGAGTTCATCGGCGTGCTCGAAGGCGCCGGCTTCTCCGCCGTGCGCCACCGGCTGCACTACCAGTCGCTCCTCGCCCTCCCGCTCCTCGCCGCCGCCATGGCGCTGCTGGCCGCCTGCTTCTCCATGCGCGAATCCCGCAAGGGCGGCGTCGCGAGGATGCTCGGCGCCGGCGTCGCCTGCGGCTTCGCCCTCTTCCTCCTCGACCGCTTGACGGGCGAGTTCGGGGAGACGGGCACCCTCCCCGTCATCCTCGCGGCCTGGGCCCCGGCCACCGCGGGGATGATGCTCGCCCTCTCGCTCCTGCTGCACCTGGAGGACGGATGACCGATCCGATCGGCCCGCGTCCCGTCGCCCTTCCGCCCCGCCGCGGCCGCCTCGGCCGGCGCCGGCCCCTGGCAGGGGTGCTCGCCCCGGCGGCGCCGCGCGGCCTCCCCCGCC
>CAXVWQ010000253.1:0-10550 GCA_964263755.1 Roseomonas sp.
GCCGCTGGGCGCGCTCGGCCTGCTCCCGCTGACGCGCCTCCGCACCCTCCTGGCGCTGGCGGGCCTCGCCCGCGTCACGCTGGCGCTCGGCCGCCTCGCGCTGCCGTTCGGCCGCCGCGCGCTGGCGCTCCGCGGCCTCCCGCCCGTCACCGGCCCGATCCGCCTGCTCCCGGCGCCGCGCCGCCTCCGCGGCCTCGCGCTGACGGTCCCCCGCTTCCCGCTGCCGCTCGGCGCCCTCCCGCTGACGGTCCTCCAGCCGGTCCTCCCGGCGATCCTGCGCCCGATCCTGGGTCCGATCGCGCTGGGCGTCGCGCTGCGCATCACGGCCCCGCTCCTCCCGCTCCCGCCGGGCCTGGCCGAGTTCGCGATCCAGCTGCGCGGCGCGGGCGGCGGCCTGGGCGTCGTCCCGGCGATCATCGGCGCGTTCGCGCCGGAGGCGCTCCTCCAGGTCGCGGATGCGCGCCTCGTAGCGGGCGTCCTCCACGCGATCCTGGCGATCCTCCCGGCGCTCCCGGCCGTCCTCGATCCGCTCCTGGCGGTCCTCGCGGCGCTCGCGCACGTCCTCGATGCGCTCGCGGCGGCGGTCACGCTCGCCCCGCCACGCCTCGGCGCGCCACGCGTCCCAGCCGCGGTTCCAGCCCTGCGGGGACGGGGGCGGGATGTAGGCGACCGGCGGCGGCCCGGCATACCAGCGCGGCGCGTTGTAGGCCGGCGGGGGCAGGGACGCCCAGCGCCCGCGATCCCCGTACCATTCGCGCTGGCGGTAGTTGCGCTCCCAGTAATCGTCGAACCGGAAGGTCACGATGGGGACGCCGACGCGCGGCGCATACTGCGGCCCGGTGAAGCGCCGCCCCTGGTAGAGCACCTGGAGGTAGCCCGACGACACCCAGCCCCGCACGTCCTCGAACCCGACGTCGCACCAGCCGTAGCCTTCGAGGCAGCCGAAGATCTCGACCCCCGCGTTGCGCGGCACGACGACGACCTGCGGATACTCGACGCCGGGCCCGGCGCGGAGGTTTACGTCCCCCGTCGCGAAGCCCGGCGCGGCGGAGGCCGGGGCGGCGGCGATGAGGGCGAGGGTGGCGGTGAAGGCGGTGAGGGTGAGGCGGGACATTCTTGGGGGGCTCCCTTCGTGTGACGTGGTCCGTTGGCAGACCTGTTGGACGATTGGCGGCTTGGGCGTGTGCGGTGGGGTAACGCGCGGAGGGCGGTGGGGATGCCCCCGTTGCGGGAGGGGTTCTCGACGGGGAGCATGGAAGCGCCGGAGTGGGGCGGGTTCGGGGCGGCGGTGCGGCGATGGGGTGGAGGGGGTTCACGGGTGCGCGAGTCCGGCGAGAGCGCTTCCACCGCCCAGGCCGTGGACCCTCGCCTCGTGCCGGCGTGGACGTGGCGAGGGGGCGGTCGGCACGCTAGGCTGGAGGGATGGACGGCCTCGTCAGCCTTTACGACCGCGATTTCATCGCCTGGACGGAGGTTCAGGCCGGACGGCTGCGCGCCGCTGCCGCAGCACGCGTGAACGCCGACGTGGATTGGGAGAACGTCGCGGAGGAGATCGAGGACCTGGGGAAGTCCACCGCCCGGGAACTGCGGAACCGCCTGGCGACGATCGTGGAACACCTGCTGACGCTGCGGCACTCCCCCGCGCCGGACCCGCGGGAGAGATGGATGACGACGGTGCGGCGGGAGCGTCGCGCCGTGGCGGACCTGCTGGAGGAGAGCCCGAGCCTCCGGTCACGGCTGCCGGACATGCTGCCACGCGCGGCGCGGGCGGGGAGCGCCGACGCGGTCGAGGCGCTGCGGTCGCGGGGCGAGGCGGTGCCGGAGGCGGGCGAGGCGGAGGGGTGGGACGAGGCGCGGGTGCTCGGGTCGTGGTGGCCGGAGGCGGGCGCCTGACGGAGGCGCCGCCGGAGCGGGTGGGCTACCGGCCGGAATACGTCGCGGCGCTGAACCCCTTGGCGCGGGCCTGTCGGATCGTGCTGGACCACGGGTAGCCGGCGCCGATCCTCGTCGGCGGGGCGGTGGTGGAGTTCGACATGGCGGGGACGCTGATCTCCGGCGGCTTCGACCTCGTCAGCAGCGCGGACGAGGCGGTGGCGGGGGCGCCCCTGGTGGTCGGGTTCCTGCGGGAGGACCGGCCGCGGTGGAATCGGGGCGGGTCCTATCACCCCGACCTGCCGATCGGGGTCGAGATGGTGTCGGGCGGAACCTTCGACGGGCAGGCGAACCCGGCGCGGGTGCGCGTCGTCTCGGTGCCCGACGGGGAGGTGTTCGTGGCGCCGACGGAGAACCCCATCGCGGATCGCCTGGGGCAGTGGGTCTCGTCGCGGCGACGGGACGGGGAGGTGCTGGCGCAGGCGCGGGTGCTGTTCGCCCTCGCGGATGATCCCGACGAGGGCTATCTTGACGCGCGCATCCGGCAGGAGACGGCCGGGGAGCTTGGGTTGATGGAGTTTCGATCCCTTGGCGACGAAGCGGACGAGCCTGGATGAGCGGGCGGCTCAGATCGCGGCGAAGCTAGCCGCTGGTCATCGGCGGCCGTCGCCCGGGGTGCTGGCGAATAGCGGACGTCGGCGTACTAAGGAGAAAAGGGCGTTGTTAGAGAAAATTAGTCGACAGGATCAGCGCTAAACTCGCCTTCTACGATTCAATATCAAAGACCGTAAATCAATTTCCATCGCTAAGTACGAACCTTTCCCGTCAAAAACCCAGTCGAGTGTGTATAGATGGGTAATCCGATAAATCAAGAGTTTGACTTGCATGTTCACAATAGCGTGCCCTGATATCACAACCGCAATATGGGACCATTTCTTCGATAAAAGAAAATCCGCTAAATCACTCAGTGAATCACTAAGCTGATCGATAAGCCCTGTTTCATTGGTTAGATCAAGTGATCCTCGATAGACCGTATAGACCTCTCCTCGAAGTAGCGCGTCGGGTATTTTGTGAACGCCCTCATTCACTATGATCGTTGCGGAGTTCTGGCTGGGCCGAAGTCGTTCGAGACGACGAAGTGCCTTTCCTATCTCATCTGTGCCGAACTGGGTAATCAGGCCGTTGAGCTGCTCGTCGAGGATACTACTCATATGCTTGGCCCCTGTCTTAACACACCAACTCCGAACATAGCAGCAATATCACTAGTATAGTGCTCATACCATGGACTGCCCTCCTCAACTAGGAACCCTGGAACCGGCCGTCTTCCCGGGCCATTAGTTCCAGGAACAATCCAGATGGCGTTATCAAACTCTATAAAAGAGTAAGCCAAAAATCGGTCTATCTCGTGAGTTGTGATTATTGTTTTTTCGTTTCTGAGCGAATTCGTGATCTCCTCAATCTTCGTGATACTGCTCTTCATGCCGTCAATTGGCCCGTATAGCTTCGAGATATAGGTTTGAGTTTCGCTACCTTCCTTAACGTACATAATCCTTATTGAGCATGTCCTGGTAGATCTCTGCTTGATCTGAGAAGTCCAATGCTCCAGAACCTTCGAGGAGTAATTTGTGCCAATCGCAATTTTTGCAGACTTGAGGAAGAGGTCAGTCAAATCAGCATCTTTCGAATCAGATTCGAAAGATACTATGCCAGAGTTTTCGACAGATTGTAAACCTAAGATCGTTGATCTGAGATCAGCAAATAACTGATGACGCACGAATGCATCATACAAAACCTGCGTAGTGCCTATAATAAGCATTAAGGCACCGATATTGGATACTGCAGTTTCTAAATCTACACCTACGAACTTCTGTTTAAAGGCGTTTCCGAGTATAATTAATAGAAGCCCAACGACAATTGTTCCCGCGGCTGCTAATTTGATCTTATCACTCGACAGAGCTGAGTGTGTAAGTGCCTGTGGCTTCCTAACCCGACTGCGTGCCATGATGTTTTCGACACCTTTTCGAACGAAGGATCATGAAATTACATCGTCGCACCAATCACCCAAGGCGCAAACTCCGCCCCCCCGAAATCAAACCCCTCGCTCTTCGTCCGCCCCCCACTCGCCACGCTCAGCATCGTCTCGAACACCCGCCCCCCACAAACCTCCACCGATTCCTCCCCGCTCAGCACCGTCCCGCAATCCACGTCCATATCCCCCTCCATCCGCACGAACATCGCCGAATTCGTCGCCAGCTTGATGCTCGGCGCCGGCTTGCACCCGAACACGCTCCCCCGCCCCGTCGTGAAGCAGACGAGGTTGGCGCCCCCCGCCACCTGCCCCGTCGCCGCCACGGGGTCGTACCCCGGCGTGTCCATGAACACGAACCCCTTGGCGGTCACCGGCTCGGCGTAGCCGTAAACCGCCATCAGGTCGGTCGTCCCCGCCTTCGCCATCGCGCCGAGCGACTTCTCCAGGATCGTCGTCAGCCCCCCCGCCTTGTTCCCGGGCGACGGGTTGGCGTTCATCTCCGCCCCCTCCCGCGCCGTATACTCCTCCCACCACCGCATCAGCCCGACGAGCCGCTCCCCCACTTCGCGGGACGCCGCCCGCCGCGTCAGCAGGTGTTCCGCCCCGTAGGTCTCCGGCGTCTCGGAGAGGATGACGGTCCCCCCGTTCCGCACCAGCAGGTCGGACGCGACGCCCAGCGCCGGGTTCGCCGTGATCCCCGAATACCCGTCCGACCCCCCGCATTGCAGCGCGACGACGAGTTCGGACGCCGGAACCGGCTCCCGCGCCACCCGGTTCGCCTCGTCCAGCACCCCCCGCACGAAGGCGATCCCGGCCTCGACGGTCTTCCGCGTCCCGCCCATCTCCTGGATGTCCATGGACCGCACCCGCCCGGCCAGCCGCCCCTCCGCCAGCATCGGCGCGAGTTCATTGACCTCGCACCCCAGCCCGATGGCGACGACGTGGGAGAAGTTGGCGTGGCGCGCGTAGCCCGCGAGCGTCCGGCGCAGCAGCCGCAGCGGCTCCCCGTTCGTCATGCCGCAGCCCGTCTTGTGGGTCAGCGCCACCACCCCGTCCACGTTCGGCCACGCCGCCAGCGGGTCCTCCCCCGTGATCGGGTTCCGCCGGAACGCCATGGCGATGAGTTCCGCCACGTGCGCCGAGCAGTTCACCGAGGTCAGCAGCCCGACGTAGTTCCGCGTCGCCACCCGCCCCATCTGTCCAGGAGCGGCCGCGCGGCGGATACCCGCGAAAGTCCGCGGCACCGGCACGTATTCCGTCGGCCGCGACTCCACCCCGTAGGCGTAGTCCAGCGCCAGTTCGCCCATCGAGCATTCCGCGACATGGACCCACTCCCCCGGCGCCAGGTCCCGCGTCGCGAACCCGATCACCTGCCCGTAGCGCCGCACCGGCTCGCCCGCCGCGATCGGCCGCAGCGCCACCTTGTGCCCCGCGGGAACCCGCCGCAGCGCCCGCGCCCCGCCCCCCACCGGCGTCCCGGGCGGCAGCGCCACCCCGGCGAACCCCACCCCCTCCACCCGATGCAGTCGGATCACGGGCGGCTGCGTGACGGCGTCCATCGTTCGGTCCCTCCGCCGCCCATCCTGCGCGCCGCCGCGGCGGGCGCCAACCGGCACGCGGCGCGACCGTCCGATCCCAACGCGGGCACCTCATCCTGCCGCCGCGTCGGTCCCGCGGGCACCTCCGGGTCGGCGGAACGCCGCGAAACGCGGGCCGGCCTTCCGCCCCCTCGTCGCGCGGCATCCGCATCGTCGCCACCGGCGCCGACGAAGCCCGCCCTATCCGCCAAGCGAGGCTGATCCAGACCCCGCAAGGGGGTGGTGCATTCCCCGACCTTTCCCCTATATTACATCCCTGTCAGGAATCATCCCTGACCCAACTCCGGGGAAACACCGTCCATGCGCACCCGCGCACGTCTCCTCACCGCCATCGCCGCCTTCGGCCTCGTCCTCGCGCCGATGGTCGCCGACGCCCGCCCCGGTGGCGGCTCGTCCTCCGGCTCCCGCGGCTCCCGCTCCTCCGCCGCGCCCCCGGCCACGAACACGGCCCCCGGCGGCGCGACCCGCTTCGACCGCACGGAGGCCCCGCGCACCCCGTCCGTGACGACGCCGGCCGCCGGTGCCCCCGCCGCGGCGTCGCGCCCGACCTACAGCCCCGCCCCGACGGGCAACCGCTTCGGCACCGGCCTCATGGCGGGCCTCGCCGGCGGCCTCCTCGGCGCCGGCCTGTTCGGCCTGCTGTCGGGCTCCGGCTTCATGGGCGGCATCGCGGGGCTGGCCGGCATGTTCGGCTTCCTCCTGCAGGTCGCGCTGATCGCCGGCCTCGTCTACCTCGTCGTCCGCCTCGTCCGCGGCGCGCGCCGCCCGGCCGTGGCCGGCGGCCCGGCCCTCGCGGGTGCCGGCGCCGGCGGCTACGCGCGCACGATGACGGAGGAGCCCCCGATGCGCGGCTACGGCGGCGGCTCCGCCCCCTCGGGCGCCCCCGCCTCCCGCCCGGTGAACGTCGGCGCCTCCGACTTCGCCGAGTTCGAGCGCACCCTCGTCGAGGTGAACGCCGCCTGGACGCGCCGCGACATGCCCGCCCTCAACCGTCTCTCGACGCCGGAGATGGTCCGCTACTTCACGAGCGACATGCGCGACCTCGACGCCCGCGGCTGGCGCAACGAGACCCGCGACCTGAAGCTGGAGGCGGGTGACCTGTCCGAGGCCTGGAACGAGAACGGCCTGGACTACGCCACCGTCGCGATGCGCTTCTCCCTCGTGGACGTGACCACCGACGCGACCGGCAAGGTCGTGGAGGGCGATGCCGGTGCCCGCCAGACCACGACGGAGTACTAGACCTTCGTCCGCCCGACCGGCGGCGCCTGGATGCTCTCCGCGATCCAGCAGACGGGCTGATCCGCCCCGACGCGACGACCGACCCGGCCGGGGGCGACCCCGGCCGGGTTATTCATGTCCGGGCCACGGGCAACCCATCCACCCCCGGTGGGGCCGGCACCTTGTCCCGGTAGTTGCACGCCCCCACCACCGGGCAGCGCCAGCACTCCGGCAGCCGCGCCTTGCACACGTAGCGCCCGTGCAGGATGAGCCAGTGGTGAGCGTCGCGCAGCAGCTCCGGCGGGCAGCGGCGCACCAGACCGTCCTCCACCGCCCGCGGCGTCTTCCCCGGCGCCAGCCCGGTGCGGTTGCCGATGCGGAAGATGTGGGTGTCCACCGCCATCGTCTCCTGCGCGAAGGCGACGTTCAGCACCACGTTGGCGGTCTTGCGTCCCACCCCCGGCAGCGCCTCCAGTGCCTCCCGCGTCATCGGCACCTCTCCCCCGTGCCGCTCCACGAGCAGCGCCCCGAGGGACGCGAGGTTCTTCGCCTTCCCCTGCCACAGCCCCAGCCGCCGGATGTGCGGCGCGATCCCCTCCGCCCCGAGTGCCGCGAGGGACGCCGCGTCCGGCGCCGCCCTGAACAAGGTCTCCGTCGCCTTGTTCACCGCCGCGTCCGTCGTCTGCGCCGACAGCACGACGGCGACGAGCAGCGTGAAGGGGCTCTCGAAGTCCAGTTCCGGCCGCGGCGCCGGGTTGGCCGCGGCCAGCCCACGGATGAACGCCTCCGCCCCCATCGCGGACATTCGCCGGGCCCGGCGGGGGTTGTCCGCCGTCCCGTGCAAGGGGCGGGAGCCGCGGCGTGAGGGAGAGTCGGGATTTTTCGTCACGTCCCCGCGACATGGGGGCAGACGGCCGCTCACGGCAACCCTACCCTCTCCCCACGATGTCCCAGGACGGTGACCCCCCCATCCGCTTCCAGGCCGAGACCGGCCCGACCCAGTCGGGCCGCCCCGGCGGGTTCCGGGTCGTCATCGGCCTTCTCCTTCTCGGCTCCCTCGCCACCACAGTCCTGTTCCTGGCCATGGGCGCGTGGCCCGTCGCGGGCTTCATGGGGTTGGAGGTCGCGGGCGTCATCGCCCTCCTTCTCGCCCACCGCCGCTGGTCCGGCCGCGCCCGGGAACGCATCACCCTTCGCGACGACGCGCTGCGCGTGGAGCGTGAGGACGGGCGCGGACGACGGGAGGTCGCCTCCCTCGATGCCTACTGGGCCCGGGTGGCGCTGAGCCCGCGCCCCGGCCGCATCAGCGAACTCCGCCTCGTCAGCCGCGGCCGGTCCGTCGAGGTCGGACGCTTCCTGCCGGAGGTGGAGAAGCACCGGTTGGCGGACGCCCTCGCGGCCGCGTTGCACGAGCTGCGGGCCCCGGCCTTCGACAACCCAAAGTTGCGTCTGACGTCGTAATGGTCACCCCGCCGCGTCGGCCGGCGCGAGGCTCTTGATCAACTCGAACACCCGCTTGCGAACCGCCGGCTCCGTGATCCGATAGTAGGCGCGGACCAGTTCGAGCGTTTCCCGCTTGTTCAGCGTGTCATTCTCGAACGCGTCCTGCGTCTCGGAGAAACCGGCGATGCGGGAACGGTGGGCGGAGAGGTTGCCGTTCGGCCCGCCGGGCATGTCGTCGAAGAAGAACCCGATGGGCACGTCCAGCACGCGCGCCAGATCGAAGAGCCGCGACGCGCCGATGCGGTTCACGCCCCGCTCATACTTCTGGATCTGCTGGAAGGTGAGGCCCAACGCCTCCCCTAGCCGCTCCTGGCTGAGGCCGAGGAGGGTCCGTCGCAGCCGGACCCGCGTGCCGACATGGACGTCGATCGGGCTCGGCCGCGATTCGCGTTCGGCGGGCGCTTCGGTCGCCGCCGCCTCGGTGACTATCGCCTCGGCCGCGGGTTCCTCACCCGTCCCGTTCGTATCCCCCATCGCCCTCTAGACCTCCATCGCGGATGCGGGCGGCAAGGCAAGCCCCGCAGATCAGCGAGGCCACGCGGCGTCCTGCCGGTGCGACCTCTTCTGATGGGTCCAAACGCTGGTCCACCGCTCAAGGTTTGTCAACTCTTTGTAGAATTCTAAGTAAATAGACAACTTTTTGAGCGCGATGACCGGGATCAGCTCGCGCGCCGGCGCCATCCTCCGGTGCTCAGGCCCAGGAAAAGCGACGCCGCCATCAGCGTGGCGGGGATCCAGGGGCCTCCCCGGGAGAACGGGGTCGGCGCCCCGGCCGCGGGGAGCGGAGCAAGCGCGATGCCACCCTCGCCCAGGGGAATTCGTGTCCGCTCCACCCCCCACGCGTCGAACACGGCGGAGATCCCCGTCTGCGCGGCCCGCACCATCGGCAGTCCCTCCTCCACCGCGCGCAGGCGCGCCGTCGCGAGGTGCTGGTGCGGCCCCGCCGAGACGCCGAACCACGCGTCGTTCGTCACGTTCAGGAGCCACCCGGGCCGCTCCACCCCCACCACCGCTCCCGAGAAGATGACCTCGTAGCAGATGAGGGGGGAGGCCGCCGGCAACCCCGGCAGCGCCACCGAGAGCGGTCCCGGCCCCGGCGTGAAGTCGAGCGCGCCGCGGATGATCCGCACGGGGATCAGCCCGGCGAAGGGCATGTACTCGCCGAAGGGAACGAGGTGGAACTTGTCGAAGGACGCGGCGAGGCCCCCGTCAGGCGTCACCGCCGCGAGGGAGTTGAACACCTGCGTCGCCCGGTTGTCCGGCCCGAACACCGCCCGCACCGTGCCGGCCAGCAGCAGCCCGTCCGCCGGCAGCACCCCCACGGCGATCCGCCGGGCCTCCGGATCGTTCGCGAGAAGGTAGGGGGAGGCCGTCTCCGGCCACACCACCACGGCCCGCGTCCCCGGGGCGTCCCGCGCCGCCGCCGCCAGCCCCTCGCGCGTCAGGTCGAGGTAGCGGCGGAAGATCGGCATCCGCGATTCCTCCCGCCACTTCGCCTCCTGCCCCACGTTGCCCTGGACGAGGACGAGGGTGACGGGGAGGGGAGGGGCCTCCGCCGGCGCCAGCCGGGCCACCCCGAACGCCGCGAAGGCGGCGACCGCCGCCGCCCCGCCCGCCGTCGCCCGCCGCCCGAGCAGCGGCGTGCAGGCGAGGATGACGGTGACGAGGGACAGCCCGTGCACCCCGATCCAGGCCGCCGCCTGGATCGGCAGCGCATCGAAGGCCCAGACGGTGCCGAGGAGATTCCACGGGAACCCCGAGGCCACCCACCCCCGGAGGAACTCCGCTGCGACCCAGCCGCCCGCGAGGACGAGAACCCGCGGCCACCCCGGCGCCGCCCGCCACGCCAGCACCGTCGCGACGATCGTGTAGCCGCCCATCCACAGCGCCAGCAGCGGCACCGCGAGCGGCACGAGCCACCAGTAACGCTCCACCTCCGTCAGGATGGAATGGGTGATCCAGTAGAGGCCGGTGACCTGCGACCCCCAGCCGAAGGCCCAGCCGATCAGCGCCGCCCGCCGCCACGTCGTCGCCCGCCCGAGGAGGACGAGCAGTCCAGGGAGGGACAGGAGCAGGACCGGGATCGCGTGGACCGGCGCCATCGCCAGCGCGGTCAGCGCCCCGAGGACGAAGGCCGCGAGGAGGGCGCGCCAACCCACGAGGGATTCGAGGAAGGCGACGAACCGCCGGGCCACCCCCGGCCGCGCCGCCGCAGGGCCGACGCGCGCGGCGCCATCGAGAGGTGTCATGCCGGCCCGCCTTCGTCCTGACCTTCCCGGGGGTGGCGCTTGTGGCCCTGGAGGAAGGCGCTGCCTTCCTCCAGACCTCCA